>NZ_CP092417.1:4908571-5212857 GCF_023716865.1 Endozoicomonas sp. SCSIO W0465 | reverse complement strand
CTCCTTCTGTTAATGTTTCTTTTGTTGATTGGTATCTTTCGAAAAGAAATGTGATTAGGTCTTCATACTCTTTTGGGGCGCGATTATCATTGTCCTCTAGATTTTTATTGCCTTTGTTGTTGGTAGGGTTTGGGGGGAATGGTTCAAAATATATGTCACCATGTTTGGTGAATTTAGATTTAAATGAAAAGGATAAATGTTTAAAGGCATTAATAACTTCGAGTGTTCCTACTAGGCAAATTGGAACTTCAAGCTCTTGAATTAATTCAACAAGGAAATTAGCAATCTGTTTTCTGTTTTTTTTATCCTTTTGTGCCAATAATTGAATGTCATCAATGACTAATATTCCAAGGTGTATCTCTCGTATTACTTGTTTAACCCTTCCGATATAAGTCTTTAGGTCGATTTCGGTGTTTCGTCCTAATGATTGTTTGAAGTTTTCTTCATAATTTGATCCAAGTAGATCGTCCACTTTTGCTAGGATATTGTTACAAAGACTCATTTGACCACCTTCTGAAGGGCAAACAACTGATAACCATGTAACCTGAAGTAAATTTTCATGTATCGGTGAAGCAGCTTTTTCGAATTTTTTGGATTGAGATGTGTGAGCAATAATTTGTGGATAATATGAAAGTGCCATGTTGACTGCTGAGGTTTTTCCCTGAGAACTGATTCCGTAGATAGTCATTCCACCTACAGAGTTTCCTGTTTCTCCAGCGTGCATTTTATCGGAATAGCTACTTCTTATCATTTCACTAATATCCCTAAAAACTGTTAATGATGCTGTTGTTACACGATAAAGTTTTTGTATTGATGTTGTTCTGGCGTACTTTAGATGGGAAGGTAATGCTCTATCAGCATCAGTTATTCTTTTAGGGAAGAAGTTGGCAAAAGTTAAAAAATCAGATTCGCTCAAATATGGGGGGAGGGCTTGAGCAAGCTTTGCTCTCAAATAAGGCTCAATGTCAGAGTAATCTGTATATTGAGCTATAGGCACCATTCTTCCTGAGCGTGTTTGAATGTATTCTGGGCTCTCAATTAGACTGTTTTTAATAGCCTTTTTGAATACGGTTTGGTTTTCCCTCAGGGTTTCGAAATGTTGATTTCTATTCATGGTAGTCATCTTCATCATCTTCGAGATTTGCAGATTGTTTGATCAAATTAACATATGAGTGTTCTTCATATGAGTTGGGTTCAACTGGTGTATTGTTAGGTGTTATTTCATCTAACTGACTTGCATAAGCTGATTTAATATCGTTGGCTTCTTCTTGCAAATGTTCTTCATGGATCTGTTTCTTACGTTCATTTGCACCTTTCAGGAATTGATTTTGAGACATATCACCTGTTTCATTATTGGTTTTCTTTGCGGCCTCCTTTTTTCTTTCGCTCATTCGTTTGTCGATTTCTTGCTGAAGTTCGGCACTTTCTTTTTTTAGCTCTTCGCTTTTTTTGTGGTATTCATCTTTATAGTCGTCGTATTCGATCCAGCTTAGCCCTTCCAGTGAAATTCTGGAAAATGTATCGATGCCTTCAGACAAGTCGGCTTGAACTGCAAGTTTACTTTTAGGGAGTAAAGCACATTCAATAGGAGTATTTGAAGAATCTAATGGTAAGTAGATGGCATCTATTATAGATTCGTGTTCAAGAATAGTGATTCTATTATTTTGTACAGTTTTTTGATATTGTGTTTTTATTGAGGATGATAACAGTTCATCAGCGTGTTCCGTCAGTGGCTGATAAAGAAGTCCTTTATATTTTATTCCCTCTTCAGTTATTGTGGCAGTACCCGGTTTTAAAAAGTGTCTCCTGATATGTCCTTCGCTACAAGCAAAAATACTGCCCCCCACTTGTTCAATTCCATGCTGGAATAAATCATATGGGCGTGTGGCAATATTTTCTTCTAGGGATAGATTGGTATGTATACGAGGGTTTCTTATTGTGGAGTGGTTATGCAATAATATTAGATCCAAAAAATCATGATACAGTTCTTTAAAGGTTTTAATAGCGTTTTTTCTTATGTCTGGATCACCATAGCGCTTTTTGGGCATATTCCCATATGAAGGGTCGTATATTTTTTCCCAGCTTTGTAGAGTGTTAAACCTCCTTTCAACTGTTCCTTTCCAATCCGGTCTTTTTGATGCTGTTGTTTCAATGTGTATGTTGAATGTTTTCTGGATGTGCTCTGGTATGTAACCTCTTAACTCACCTTGATCAATGATCAGTTTTTTTGGTATGCCTCCTATGTTAAAGCTTAATTTACCCTTGGTGTATTCTGGCTCTATGTAATTAAGCTTTTTTAGTAAGGTTTTTTTGTCTGTTGCCATATTCACGAGTGCTGCAAGAGCAGTTGTGCCTGATGGTTTTCCTAATGCCATATGCCAACCAATGATAAATCTAGAATATACGTCTATGACTACATAAAAAGTAGGTTGACCTATTAAATTGAATGGTTCTCTGTGAGATTTTATATAGAAGTCTAATATTGTTGCATCTATTTCAAAAGCATGACCCGGATATAGAGCCACTTGAGAACCAGTTTTTGGTGTTCGTGATAGAGTAGTTTGCTGTTCACCTATTCTATTTCTTTCTCTTTCCTCGCGAGTGTAATTCTTGTAGTAAAAATTCTTGAATTGTGCATAGGAAGGTTTATAGTCATCTCTAAGCTCTTTTTTTCTCGTCTCTTTAGCTTTGGTTATGTCATTAATAAATGTTTCGATTGCAATATTTCCATTGCTGTCAAATTCATATTTGTAATAGTTTGATGCTATTAATGCGTCGTAAGATTTTTGAAGGCTTTTTTTGTTATTTAGCTTTTCATGTACTATGAATTTCTTGAAAATGTCTTTGTCTTTCTCTGTTAATGCAATGCCTTTGTTTGGATTCTCTTTGTACTTTCTCCCACGTTTCTTTCCGGGTTTGTCTTTTGGTATTGGCGTTGTCCCGCAGTTACTGTAATCTGGGTAAAGGGAAAATTCGCTTTTTCCTCGCTTCCAATAAATTTTTAGTATTTTTAAGAAAAACTTTGCTGAAAATTTCTCTGTATTATCTTTTGTCTCTACAAATACATGTCGATAACTGTTGTTGTTTCTTGATTTTCTTGTTTCTTCTTTGTATAGACTTGATCTTCCTTCTCTTGTGAATATGCTTGGCTCGTCGTGAACATAATCACAAATCATTCTCCATCTTGGTACGCCCGGCATGGGCATGAACTGATGGGGTGAAAGTCCCCTGTGGGAGAACCTACATCTGACTGGCGGTAAAGACGCCTGCTGATGACAACCACTAGCTTAAGGCAAGTGCAGTCCCGCGAGGGGCTGTGCGGAGGCAGTCTGAGTGCAAAGGTGCGAGCCGACGTACAGAAATCGCATATAAGGCTGAGTCTCTGGGCGAGTGAGCCAAGGATCACAAAGCCCTATGGTTCGTGAGACACGGTAAATGCGGCGGTTGTGCACTGAAAGTTCATGTCCTTATCCGGGGAGATCTGTTCAACATGCGATTGGTAATTCCCAGTTCTCAGCCACTGGTTACAACAGGCTCGGCGAACAGGTCTCATCATCCTGTTCGAGCAAACCCGATGGCAACCAATAGCGCCAGCAGAGGTAACTCCGCGTGGTGATTGGACAGAAGTCAGCAGAGGCCATAGTAGCTGTACGACAGAAGCCATTAACGGATGGGAAGTCGTTAGCGAAGGGCCGAACATCGACGACAAAGAGGAGACTGATTCCCTCAAGGCGATGCAGCCGTCCGGCGACTCACCGTACTTGGCGACAGAATCTTTAACCAGCTTTGAACCATGATCTACTAAATTGCGTACTTGAACCGGCTAATCTGGCAAGTGCATGGAAACAGGTCAAAAGCAACAAGGGTGCTCCGGGTATTGATGGAGTCACTATTGAAGCTTATCCAGACTTTGCCAAACAGCATTGGCCTTCAGTGCGTCAAGCCTTATTGGACGGAACCTACCAGCCATCACCCGTGCGCCGACATGTTATAGAAAAGCCGGACGGCGGTGAGCGTTTGCTGGGAATCCCTACCGTGATGGATAGGGTCATACAGCAGGCCATTGTGCAGGTGCTGACCCCTGTCTTTGATCCGGGTTTCTCTCCAAACAGCTTCGGCTACCGACCGGGACGGTCAGCACACGACGGAGTCCGTCAGGTTAAGCAGTTGATCAACCGGGGGCTTCATTACGCTGTTGACGTTGATCTGAGTAAATTCTTTGATACGGTTAATCACGACGTTTTGATGTCGAGGGTCTCCCGTAAGGTCCGCGACAAACGCCTTCTGAAACTGATTGGTAGCTACCTGCGCTCCGGTGTCATGATTGAGGGCAATGTCTACCCGACCAGGGTTGGCATGCCACAGGGTGGGCCTTTATCACCCTTGCTGTCTAATGTGGTCCTCGACGAACTCGACAAGGAGCTTGAATATCGGGGTCATTGCTTTGCAAGATACTGTGATGATTTTGTGATTCTCGTCAAAAGTCAGCGTGCAGGGGATCGGGTGATGCACAGCATTACCCAATTCATTGAACGCAAATTGAAACTGAAGATTAACTCCCGGAAAAGTAAAGTTGTGAAAGCAACAGAAAGCGAATTCCTGAGTTTCACCTTCACAGGGAAGAAAGTTCGCTGGGCCCAGAAGTGTCTGGACCGATTCAAATACCGGATACTCAAGTTGACCAGTCGTCGCTGGGGTGTCTCAATGCAACATCGGTTACGCAAATTGGCACAATATATCCGGGGTTGGATGGGGTATTTCCGGTTATCGGAATATCACCGACCAATTCCCCTGCTGGATCAATGGATACGTCGGCGAATCCGTTGCTGCTTTCTGAAGCAATGGCGCAAGCCGAAAACCCGTTTTAAGAATCTGGTCAGGTTAGGCGTTGATAAAATTAACGCCGCCAAGATCGCAGCCAGCAGCAAAGGGTATTACCGTCTGAGTAAAACCTATGCGGTACAACAGGCACTGAATAACAGTTACCTCGCGAAAATTGGGCTTGTTTCATTGAAAGACTTATGGATCAGGTTTCACCATCATCGTTGAACCGCCCGGTGCGGACCCGCATGCCGGGTGCTGTGGGGAGGGCTGGAGAAAGACCGGCCCTTACCCGATTATTTTTCTCGAACTCAATCTTCTCTTTCTTCTTGGCAACTTTTACAGTGTCATCAGGGTATATTTGAGTGTCAATAAAGGATGAGAAAGGGTCTTCATCAAGAAAAATTGAGTAAATATTGTTATTAATTTTCTGCTGAATATCTAATAAACTTTTTTCCTCAGGCAGGGCGTCATTGAATATGTGTATCCAGAAAAGAGTATCTTCTCGTGGATTTATATGGAGTACTCTGTACAAGTCAAGGGATTTAACTGCTATCAAATCGACTTCGCTTGTATTTGCCAGTATTAAGGAGTTTTCGTAAATCATTTTTCATTAATAGTGTTAGTTAATGTATCTCGACTTTAGAGTCTGTATAAAACGATAATTCGGTCAGCTTTTTATAGTGAAGCAAGCCGAAATCAGTGAACTGTTTTTCCAAGTTCGTTATTACTTCCGTTTTTTGCCTAAAAGCCTTTAGTTATGCTGCTTCTGAATTATCCGGTATTAACTGGTCGATCAGATCGCGAAAATTGAACTCATATTTTTGCTTATATCTGTTCCAGCCCTTGCGAATAGAGAACCTCGGAATAATTCCTGAAAGAGCAATTTTCATCATGCCTGCAGTGGTTGTATCCGGGCTTCTCCAGGGTATCCGAGAAATATTCAGACATGCCTGATTTTTACAAACGGTTAATAACTGCAATAATGCATAGCCTGCCATTTTCAAATGCATCCATCGAAGCAGTGTTCGCAATTTCTGCTGCCATAAATGGCAACAGCCAAAAGCATGTTTGAGTTGGTGAAACATTGGCTCTACCGGCCATCTCCGGGAATAGGCACGAAGCACCTCCAGTCCCTCAAGTTCCGGATTGGTCGAGATGAATATTCTGCTTTCGGTCAGACCTTTGTCATTTTCAAAGCGACTCCAGACGACGCGTACTTCACGACCTTTAAGGAATCTGGCGCGACAGATCAGGGTACGATAACGTATTTTGCGAAATTTGCCGTACATCCATACTGTTGCTTTTTCTTCCGGCAGTTTCTTAACCTGTTCTGTCGTCATCTTGATGCCGTACTTTTTTGGGCGCCCTCGCTTCTTTACGGTGGGTGCTGGCGGCAAAGCATAGAGGGCCCGATTTGAAGGTATCTGACCAACAACTTCTATGTTCATTTCCAGAGCTGGCTTTATCAGTGTCCAGTTCATATACCAGCAATCGGTTAGCAGGCGTAGCACTCGATCCTTCACTTCATTGCGTACCACCCTGAGCATGGCCACGGCAATTTTCAGTTTGCTGGTGTTACCTGAAGCTGGTGTCGGAAATGAGATCACCGGTATGGCGGTAAATACTTCATCTGCAGCCCGCTCAAATATGATGGCCAGGGAAACCCAACACTGCCCCCAGATGTACGTCGGCCGATTGCGTTTCTTGCTGTGTTGATGATGTGTACGACAAGCAGGGGCTTTGTCGGAAAACCGTTCGATTACCCAGTCATCAAGCCCCAGGACCACAGGTTGATTCTCAGGAGCTTTGGAGCAGACCAGACGGATCAAGTGGCGTGCCAAGTTCTTCCATTGCCACTTGCCCTGAGATAGCCAGTGGTGGTAGCTGCTCCACACACAATGAAAATCAATTGTTAACAACGCCTGTGTAACAAAGCCGTCGGCTGAAAGCATGCAACCGAACAGCAGTTCGCAGAACGTTGGTACTGCAGTTGATGATAGCGCTCCAGCAAGAAAGGTTGTATATGAAGCGAGCTCCCTGAGGATTACTTGATGATCTGAAGTGAGCATGGCAACCATCTCGAATTTCGTCATTGGGGATGGTTGCTTTTAGCAGATTATGCGCCGGAACTATTGTGCTCTTAAAACTCTAAAGTCGAGAATGTATGTTTTCTTAGTTGTGTTGAGTGCGTTATTGGGCCTATGGAAAAATTTCTGAGATCAACGTCGATTTCTCTTATTGCGATCATTTGATAGAACATATTTAGAGACTCGCCTTTATTTAGTTGCATCTTGTCATCAATTTCTCTACAGAGTTCATTAATCTTCCCATCTTTGATGTTTATGGATTGAATAATCATATGTTTAATTTTCTCTGAATGGCTATCAGTCAAATTTATACGAGCGTGGCCTATCACAAATTCAAGGTTATTTATAATATTTTTTGGGAGGCATCTATCTGTTATTATCATAAATTTTATTCCTTTTAATAACCAGTATGCTTGTTCAATGCGTATTTTTTCTAGAGTTCTATCTTTGAGTTGGTTTGCTGGTTTGATATGAATCGCCAATTGCTTTTCTTTCTTAGTAACTGTTCAGCACCCCCACATAAATCTGGAATTTTCTGATTTTTATACCATCCTCTTAAGCACCATTTTTCCACAATATTCGCCAGCATGATTCCAGAACTACCCGCAACTATGTCGGCTGAGATTCTCTTGAAAGAGAATGCAGAGCTGCGGATGAGAGTTGCCTGTCTGGAAGAGCGATGTCGAGAATTGGAAGAAAAGGTTGGCAAGAACAGTCAAAACAGCAGCAAGCCGCCATCGTCTGATGGTTATCAAAAACCTTGGTACGCCCGGCATGGGCATGAACTGATGGGGTGAAAGTCCCCTGTGGGAGAACCTACATCTGACTGGCGGTAAAGACGCCTGCTGATGACAACCACTAGCTTAAGGCAAGTGCAGTCCCGCGAGGGGCTGTGCGGAGGCAGTCTGAGTGCAAAGGTGCGAGCCGACGTACAGAAATCGCATATAAGGCTGAGTCTCTGGGCGAGTGAGCCAAGGATCACAAAGCCCTATGGTTCGTGAGACACGGTAAATGCGGCGGTTGTGCACTGAAAGTTCATGTCCTTATCCGGGGAGATCTGTTCAACATGCGATTGGTAATTCCCAGTTCTCAGCCACTGGTTACAACAGGCTCGGCGAACAGGTCTCATCATCCTGTTCGAGCAAACCCGATGGCAACCAATAGCGCCAGCAGAGGTAACTCCGCGTGGTGATTGGACAGAAGTCAGCAGAGGCCATAGTAGCTGTACGACAGAAGCCATTAACGGATGGGAAGTCGTTAGCGAAGGGCCGAACATCGACGACAAAGAGGAGACTGATTCCCTCAAGGCGATGCAGCCGTCCGGCGACTCACCGTACTTGGCGACAGAATCTTTAACCAGCTTTGAACCATGATCTACTAAATTGCGTACTTGAACCGGCTAATCTGGCAAGTGCATGGAAACAGGTCAAAAGCAACAAGGGTGCTCCGGGTATTGATGGAGTCACTATTGAAGCTTATCCAGACTTTGCCAAACAGCATTGGCCTTCAGTGCGTCAAGCCTTATTGGACGGAACCTACCAGCCATCACCCGTGCGCCGACATGTTATAGAAAAGCCGGACGGCGGTGAGCGTTTGCTGGGAATCCCTACCGTGATGGATAGGGTCATACAGCAGGCCATTGTGCAGGTGCTGACCCCTGTCTTTGATCCGGGTTTCTCTCCAAACAGCTTCGGCTACCGACCGGGACGGTCAGCACACGACGGAGTCCGTCAGGTTAAGCAGTTGATCAACCGGGGGCTTCATTACGCTGTTGACGTTGATCTGAGTAAATTCTTTGATACGGTTAATCACGACGTTTTGATGTCGAGGGTCTCCCGTAAGGTCCGCGACAAACGCCTTCTGAAACTGATTGGTAGCTACCTGCGCTCCGGTGTCATGATTGAGGGCAATGTCTACCCGACCAGGGTTGGCATGCCACAGGGTGGGCCTTTATCACCCTTGCTGTCTAATGTGGTCCTCGACGAACTCGACAAGGAGCTTGAATATCGGGGTCATTGCTTTGCAAGATACTGTGATGATTTTGTGATTCTCGTCAAAAGTCAGCGTGCAGGGGATCGGGTGATGCACAGCATTACCCAATTCATTGAACGCAAATTGAAACTGAAGATTAACTCCCGGAAAAGTAAAGTTGTGAAAGCAACAGAAAGCGAATTCCTGAGTTTCACCTTCACAGGGAAGAAAGTTCGCTGGGCCCAGAAGTGTCTGGACCGATTCAAATACCGGATACTCAAGTTGACCAGTCGTCGCTGGGGTGTCTCAATGCAACATCGGTTACGCAAATTGGCACAATATATCCGGGGTTGGATGGGGTATTTCCGGTTATCGGAATATCACCGACCAATTCCCCTGCTGGATCAATGGATACGTCGGCGAATCCGTTGCTGCTTTCTGAAGCAATGGCGCAAGCCGAAAACCCGTTTTAAGAATCTGGTCAGGTTAGGCGTTGATAAAATTAACGCCGCCAAGATCGCAGCCAGCAGCAAAGGGTATTACCGTCTGAGTAAAACCTATGCGGTACAACAGGCACTGAATAACAGTTACCTCGCGAAAATTGGGCTTGTTTCATTGAAAGACTTATGGATCAGGTTTCACCATCATCGTTGAACCGCCCGGTGCGGACCCGCATGCCGGGTGCTGTGGGGAGGGCTGGAGAAAGACCGGCCCTTACCCGATTAAAAACAGTAATTCTCCAGATCATTCTGACGACCTTTCCGCAGATAAAGGTACCGATCCATCGGATGAAAAACCCAATCCTAAAAGTCTGAGACAGTCTTCTGGTAATAAAGCCGGTGGAAAGAAAGGGCATCAGGGCACTTGTCTTAAACAGGTCGATATCCCTGACTATATTGAGTACCTTCCGGTTAAAGAATGCAATAAATGTCAGGCGTCTCTTCTTGATAGTGAGCCGGTCAAATATATTGAACGACAGGTGTTTGAACCAGGGAGACCGGGTGAATTTGAAGTAACGGCCCATAGAGCTGAAGTAAAAATCTGCACTTGTGGTTGTCGGAATCAGGCTGAATTCCCGGAAGGTGTTACCGCTGCCGCACAATATGGCTCAGCCACACAGGCTATGGCCGTCTATCTTAACCAATACCATTTCCTGCCTTTTAAGCGCGTGTCAGAGTATTTTAATACTCTCTATAAAATGAGTGTAAGTGCAGGCACTGTCGCCAATTTTGTGGCCAGAACCTATGAAAATCTGGCTTCTACTGAAGAGGTTATTCGTGACGCCTTGCGGGAATCGTCTGTTGCCGGAGCCGATGAAACGGGTATGCGGGCCGAGGGCTCTTTGCACTGGCTACACGTTATGCGGGATGAACAATGGACGCTCTACTACTTGTCTGAAAAGCGAGGTCGTGAGGCCATGGACACGATGGGCATACTGCTAACATTTGCAGGCGTTCTGGTTCATGATCATTGGAAATCCTATTTTGCATATGCGGCAACTCACGTACTTTGCAATGCCCATCACCTGAGGGAGCTTTTGGGTGTTGTTGATAGGGACAGCAATCAACTGGCGTTGCGATTGATGAAGCTACTGAGGCTTTCCTGGCATTACTGCAAGGGCTTTAAGACCATAGGTATGCTACAGATGCCAAGTGTTGTCTGTGAACGAATCGAGAAGATTTATGACCGGTTGCTTCAGCGGGCTCTAATGAAAGAAGTCGTCTATATGGAGAAGCAACGAGAGGAGCTTAAGCGCAAGAAAGTCAAGAATACTAAAGCTTACAATCTCTTCAAACGACTCACTGAGTTCAAGGCTGAGACACTGCGCTTCATGTCAGATTTTACCATTCCCTTCGATAACAATGGCAGTGAGCGGGATGTTCGAATGGCCAAGTTAAAGCAGAAAATCTCAGGCTGCTTCAGGAGTGCAGACGGTGGTTCTATGTTTGCACGGATTCGCAGCTATTTGTCGTCTGCCAGAAAACAGGGAATGGACATATATCAATCACTTCATAGAGCTGTTCGGAATTACTGTAATATGCCTTTGCTCAGTGCTGAATAGTTACCTTTCTTATCTTCATCTACATAATCAATGAGAAGGTCTGTTGTCATTCTTATAGCCATTGGTAGCCCTGTATGTGCGTCTATACCTTTAGGGTGTCCAATACCTAGCTTCTCAGCTATAGCAAGCGTAATACTTCTATCCAGTGGAAATTGTTCTCTTATATCTTTTACATTCTTTGAAAGGTCAAAGAACAAAAAAGTATCCCTTTCTAGGTTTGACATCAGTTGGATAAGTCGTCCTGATTTGATACCGGGTATCTTATGTTTCTTATTACCTTTAGATGAAGGCACTCTGATGACATCAAGGCCAGACTTATATTCCACCCCTGAGCCAGCTCCAGCACCTTCTTTATCTTGCTTCTTATAGAGATTCTCAGAAACGGAATAAATGGAACTACTGTTATTCTTTTTTGGCATAGATCTATACTGCCTGTTTAACAATCATACAGCCAGTATAGATCTATTTTTTGGATTGTTACCCAATTAATTGGCTTGTTTTCCAACTAATTGGGCTTGTTTGCCAACTTAATTAGACTGTTTCCCAACTTAATTGGCTATCGGACAATTGAATGTTGCTTAAGCGAAGTTAGCAGCAACGAACTCCCAGTTCACCAGAGCCCAGAAACCTTTCAGGTAGTCTGGACGCAGGTTACGGTAATCGATGTAGTAGGCGTGCTCCCACAGGTCGCAGGTCAGCAATGGCTTCTGGTCGCCAGTGATTGGAGTACCAGCGTTGCTGGTGTTTACAATCTCCAGGGAACCGTCAGTGTTTTTCACCAGCCAGGTCCAGGAAGAACCAAAGTTGTTGACGGCCATGTCAGAGAACTTGGCAACGAACTCATCAAAAGAGCCAAAGGATTTGTCGATAGCAGCTGCCAGCTCATCGGAAGGCTTGCCGCCGCCATCGGGACTCAGGCAGTTCCAGTAGAAGGTGTGGTTCCATACCTGGGCCGCGTTGTTGAAGATGCCACCTTCAGATGTTTTGATGATCTCTTCCAGGCTCTGGTTTTCCAGCTCGGTGCCTTCAACCAGACCGTTCAGTTTGACAACGTAAGTGTTGTGATGTTTGCCGTAATGGTAATCCAGGGTTTCCCTGGAGATATGGGGTTCCAGGGCGTCGCGCTCGTAAGGCAACTCAGGCAGTTGAAAAGCCATTTGTGTTCTCCCGCTGTGGTTGGAATATTATTGGTTTCGCTCAGAGACCTGATTTTTCGCAAAGTGATAGTAGCACTGTGACTACTACGAATCCATGTGGGCTGTATCTTGAGGTTTGTCACAGAAATTTCAAGTCCAATATGATCCTATACGTTGAATAAAAGGTTGGGGGTTGAATTTCTTTCTTCTACAATGTTCCCTCATTTATTTTTGTGAACAGCCAAGGGCTGGGAACACTGCTTCTTACTTAGCCTTAAGATAGTAGCCTTAAGATAGTGGCCTTAAGGTAGTAGCCGAAAGGGTACATAGCTGAAGCGAAGTGGTGTTTTTGATTAAAAGCAGTGTCTATGCAAGAGGATAAAAAGATTCATCAGTCAAATCAGGACCTGTCCATAACCGCTGAACAGCGGCCTTCCAGGCACCGTACAACAGGCACTGGGCCGAAAAGTGTCAGTAAGCCTGCTGCCACCACTAAACGTGGTGGTGCGGGTCACCTGGTTTCCGGTGTCTTGTTTGTGCTGCTGGCCGGAATTAGTGCCGGTGGTTACTGGCAGGTGACTGAGCTGCAAAAGGAGCTCAAGGATACCCGGCAGGAACTTCAGGCAACCCGGGATCAACTGGGTCTGGTGACAGGGCAGGTTTCTCAAACCGGCGAAACCATTAACCAGAGTGACTCCATTTTCCGTTCAGAACTAAAAGTGGTGAACTCCGAAATTCGCAAACTCTGGGATGTTTCTAACAAAAGAAACCGTCAGTGGATTAATGAGAATAAAGAGAAGATTGAACAGGGTGCAAAGACCGTAGACCTTGCTGTCAAACAGTCTGATGCTGCCAAAAGATCTTCAGAGCAGGCGGTCTCAAAGCTGGATGAACTGGACCAGATGATGAAGGCAATAACCACTGAGCAGCTGGTTGCGAATTCGGGTATGATCAACCGTGTTGAAGCACTTAAAGCTGAAGTTGATGGTTTAAAGAACACTTTATCAACACAACAGAGTGTTCAGCAGCAAATTAAGTCATCTGCTCAAACTCAGGAGGAACTCAGCAAAAAGCTGAGTGCTTTCCAGAGTCAGGTCTCCCTGCGGTTGCAGCAGTTGGAAAACACCATGCGGGATCTTGGAAATCCTGAAGACAAAGGGCTGACCATTCAGTAGCCGTTAATGTTTTGGAAAGGAAGCGGCCGGTGGAAATAATTATTTTGGTTTGCCGGTCATGCTGCTTCCCATCGTATCTCTGTAAATCCTGTTTATTTAATTGTTTGATTTTATTGCTTAATTAATGATTGGTTCTAAACAGGTATATTTTGTTGGGCGAGTCAAAAAAACGTCCTGAATAGGATGTTAAAAAATATTGATGTTTGGTTTTGGGGGGAAATTGTTCAGTCTGATTGGTTTTATTGCTAACTAACCTGAGTTTTATCTTAATGGCTTAATAAGGAGCTCAATTCTGCTAGCCTGAAATTAATAGGCGTAATCATGAATTAATCAGGCTCCAGTAGTTTGGTCTGATGTTGTTTCTTCAATTGATTGCCTGCTGATAGTTAAGGACAATAAATAGTCAGGACTGGTTATGAGTAATATCGACGGGCCAAGAGGAAACAGCTTTTCAACACCACCAGAGTTTCCCAGGGGTGAGCTGGAAACCTCTAAGGGTAAAGGTGGTATAAGTTCTAAACGTTACACGCATGTCCAAACGCCTCGGGGTAATTCACACCAAGTTCCCGGGAAACCATTTCATACCAGAAGTATTCGCCCTGTTCCTGTTCTTGATACACAAATCAGTGGATTGCTAAAGTCTAAACATTTTCGTGATATAGAAAATGCATTAAAGAGTGATGGAGATATTAAGGCTAATAATCAAAGCCTACAGTCAGATCAAAATGAAGTTGAGATTATTTTAAGAGATATTCAAGCCAAGGCAGAAAAAACAGAAATAGATCAGACTAATGATTTCTCAAAAAAATTCCAAAATCACTTGGGTGCTATCAAAACAATTGATTTAACTAGTCCAAAAGAACTCGCACAAATTATTGTTTCGACGATGAATGAACTCAGGGAGCTGCACTTTTATGAAGGTTATGACAAAACATTAATCACAGGCAAACAACTTATTAATTATGTGGAAAAGCTTGGAAAGATACTCGACAACTACAGCGTTGGACGTTCGGGAGTAACGGCACAAGAAGTCATCATTCCAGTCAGGGATGAAGATGAGGAATCTGGTTATGGGTCGCGCCCTGTGACTCCCTCTTCAGCGGATGACCAGAGAACACCAGCCGTGCCCGATGACACCACCGTGACTTCGCCGGAAGGGCCGAGAACTCCAGTATCTGATGACACTACCGCAATCACGCCAGACAGGCAGAGAACGCAAGTCGTCCCCGATCACAACACCGAGACCATGCTGAATAGCCAGAGAATGTCTGGAGTGAACGATAGGTCGACACAGACCACGCCAATAAATAGCTTTGATGAGGCAACTTCAGCAGACCCGCAGAGAACTCCGGTTGTGCCCGATAGCAGCAGTCTGACTTCACCGTTTGCTGATAACTCAACAAGTTCGATGCCGGGGGTGATGGTCGCCGATCGTGGAACCAATTTGATTCCTGAGGTGACCGAAGACAGCAATAGTCCAAAACCAATAGCATCAGGCGTGACTGGTGGTAATAGTCTAACGCCAGCAGTGCCAGAAGTGACTGGTGACAACAGCTCAACACTCGTAGCACCAGTAGTGATCGATGGTATAGGTGAAAATACTCAACCATTAGAAGTTGTCGACGATAATGGCCTGACAACCGTGGTGCCAGAAGAGGGTAAGCTTGATTCTCAAGGATTAAGCAATCCGGGTGGATTAGAAAGGCGGGACTCAGGTATCGGATCGTTACCCACAACACCAACTTCATCCCCATCCGCAATGGAATCAACAGGGTTCCCGAAAGTGACCTGGCCTTCAGTACTTACGGAAAGTCATTCGGTACCATCTTCTGATGAAGACATCAGGGAATTGGAGCTGTGGTTAAACAATGTCCCGGTAAATAATGATGACGTCAGTGTTTCCAGGGTGCATCGGAACATGGCAGCCCTCCAGGAAGATGTAAACGGTATGGCTGCTCGGGTGGATGAGTTTAATAAGTGGAAAGAAGCAGAGAAAATAAAAGCAGACACACTTCCCTGGGTAGATGAAAGGACGCTTGAGCCCAGTCATATTGGATTACGAAATGCGATTAAAGGGAAAATTACAACCCTTGCGAGCGAAATAGATAAGACCGTTGAGCTTTTCGAAAATAAATATCCGAAACAGAGTGCAGAAATTGCTGAACTGAAAAGAATAGCCAATGTATATAAAGAGGATCTTAATAATCAGGTATCAAGTATTGAACGATCAAACGCAGTAATCAGTAGTGGCGAGGCGGTTAAGGAGTGGTTTGAAAATCTTCATAAGATCAGTGACAACTATCCCGATACTGATGAATTTATGGCAGAGGTATTTCCATATTTAGCTCGAGAAATTACCTTGAATAGTGGTGAGGGGTGCAGTTATCTTGCTGGGCAAATCATTGATCGAGTCGCTGGGGAATTAGTGAGGAGATGTGCAGAGGAAGTTAAAGCAACTACTGATCATGGTGAGCGTCAATTGCTTTATATGCAGTACGCCCAGAGATTAAAACAGCTCGATCCACAGAGAATCCCTGCCCGTGTTCATCAGGGTAAATTGAGCAGTAGAGGTAAGCAGTTTGCCTCGGAAGCTATCAAGCAGCATGAGTTAGCACTTAATCAGTTATTCGAAGGTAATAAAGAACAACCGGTAGTGGAATTATCTGATAGTCAAAAACAGGCCGCCCGGATGGTAGAAGATGATAACATCAGGCCGATGTTGCTCGCACTGATTAACAGTTTAAAGGAAGATCATGAGGGCATTGTAAATAGAGCAGTACAAGGAAAAGAGAAAGTAAAAGCCGCTTTTATTACCGGACTTCTCGACATCAGGGATCAATTTGATCTTTATCCTGTGCCGAATATGGAAGATGTGCTGAAGGTATGCACAGATGATCTTGCCAAGACCAATTCCAAACTGGCTGTCGAATCTGCCCATCAGCACGGGGACAAGTTACAGGCAAAGGGAACCAAAGATCCAGCAACCGGGCAATACCAGTATGATGGCGAGTATCGATATTTGAAACTGCAAAAACGCTGTGAAAGTCTTCAGAAGAGACTGGAACTGGGTCATGAAGACAAGTTTCCTGAAGCACGTGGTCTTACCGATAAATTTATGAGTGCATTTCATGGTTCAAAAGATATTCTTGATATCGAGACCCTGGAAAACTTTGAAGGCAAAAGAGAGCTGTCTTACACAAAAACAAAGATCAGGGGAGGAAATGGTCCTCTGAATCAGTTTTTTGAAGGGATTTCCGGTGCTTATTACTGCAAATCGGATGAAGGTGCTGAAAGTGTTGTGGTAGAAAGGGGAAATCCGGCAGGCGTTGTCTTTGAAAAAAACAGGAATGGTGAATGGCATGGCATGCTGGGCAACAGGCATTATACTATACACCCTCGCTTTATGTACCAGTTCCCGAACTCTCAACCTGCTTTTGTCGGCAACTGGTTGCCAGTCAGGGCCGATGATGGCAAGACGGGTATTCTGGTGTTGCAAAGAGCAGGAGAGGGGAGCAGATATTTCTTATACGAGCCTGATGGTAAGGGAGATTTAAAGCCAAAGCCGATAGCGGCTACCAATCAGGAAGAAGTGTTTGAAGAAACAGTTGATGCTGAGTTTTTTCTGAGGGCAGCAAGAGGTCCTGGTTTAGTTGATACGAGCCAATACAGTGATGTTAAAGAGGGCTCCAGGGAAAGCGACAAGGCAGAAAAGCTTCTCGGCGCAGTTAGCTGGGTTCGTGATAAATGGAACTCGAAGGGTACCCATCAAGAGTTGGCTGCATTGTATAGCCAAACAGCGCATGATATTGCCACACGTTCGGAGAATCAGCGCCTGGATAAATTGATTAAAACCGAGAAGCAACATCATCTCTTGCAAAACGCGTTCGTGAAGAATAGCCAATACAGTGAGACTCAAAACGTAAAAGAAAACAAGGGCAAAACTGGTACAGCCCTGGGCAGATGCACGATTGGAACCAGAGCTTCAGCGTTACCAAAGACTTTCTATGGATGCCGGTTTCGATTCAGTTGGCAGCAGCTATTTCAAACAATGTCGTGAGCAGTTTGGCAGTAATGAGTTGATCAAGCTTGGTGAGAAGGATCTTGAAGTCTTTAAAGACGATGCCTTTAAAAACATGTCGGTATTTGCCGGCTGTGAAATTAAACCTGAGGCCAAAAAAATGGACTGAAGGCTCTATTCAGCAAGTTGAGTTAAATTTTGCAAAAGTGATCAAAGTGAATCGTGATCGTCAGCTTCGTTTACATATGGGCGCGAATGACCTGACTCGAACACTGGGAGCTGAATTAAGAGGTCATCACCCTCAACCGGAGAAACTGGATATTTACCGGGATGATGAGCTGGTTGATTATGCTATTACGCAGTTTAAAAATGGAAGGCTGCCGGACTGGGTTACTGTGAATGGTGACTCGTTTTGTGAAGAGCTGGTGCAACTGATGCTGGTGAAAAATGAGAGAGACTTTTGCATCAGCATGGGACGGCGTATGGGGGCTCTGAAAACAGGCTGACAACGGTTAGAAGTGAAAGTCAGTTGATGAAAAAAGAAGAGTTTACAGGCGCTTGTCAGGTGTTGAATCTGGATATGGCGCTATTGGCCGGAGAACAGAAAGAGGCCAGTGATCGGATTAAAGACCACTATAGCAAGGCTCTGGATGAACAAAACCGGGTAATGTTGTCATTTGAGCAGGGTGGGCTAATGTTGCGTGGCACCCAGCCCGAGATGGCCGAAAAGGTATTTGATTTTGTCAATGACATGAGGCAGGAAGGGAAAGGTGCCAACAGTCATAGCCTGGTTTTCAAACTGGGTACCGGCTATGGGGAAAAGTAAAACAATTATCCCTCTTGCAGCTGATCAGGCCTACAGAAAAGGGCATCCCGTCCGAATCATTGCGCCACCGAGTAACCAGGCTGAACTGGACCATTCACTTTATCATTATTTTGCGGAACAGGGCATTGAGTACAGAAGACTGAATATTTTTGAAAAATATGTACCTCCAATGGAAGGGGGTGCTCCCGGGAAATGGTGGACAGAAGAAAACCTGAATGAGATTCTGGAAATGGTTCAGCAAAATGAGCCTCTGGGTATTTCAACAAAAGATGTTCAGCTACTGAAAATACTGAAAGAAAAGTTAAATACCAAATTGAAGTCGAAGATGGATGAGTTAAAAACAACCCACCTATCAGGAGACGATAAAGCTAAACTGGAAGAAGAAGTAAATCAGCTAAGAAGAGAAGTCGCCATATCGGAAAAAATAGTGGACTTATTGCAATACAGTGGCCTGAATATTTTTGATGAA
The DNA here is from genome assembly GCF_023716865.1 of Endozoicomonas sp. SCSIO W0465. Taxonomy (NCBI): domain Bacteria; kingdom Pseudomonadati; phylum Pseudomonadota; class Gammaproteobacteria; order Oceanospirillales; family Endozoicomonadaceae; genus Endozoicomonas; species Endozoicomonas sp. SCSIO W0465. Next base: position 5,194,289 of record NZ_CP092417.1, on the reverse strand, counting down.
TACGGCCCTTCAGTTATGCCTGGCAGAATAGATGAGCTGCATGAGCCAGCGACTGAAATGGGATGGGCGTTGAAACCTCTGAATACTCAGCCAACAACTACCAGAGAAATAGTGGAAGTACAGTCCGCTTTTTTGAGTGCCAGCAAGAATAAAATCTGCCTCTCAGCAACCATGGGAACCGGCTTTGCCATGGCCGCATTGACGCAATCAGCGACGGTGGCCGAAGCTGCAGCTAAATGTGTGTCGGATCCGAAGACAACCGATGCCAGATTCTTAAACTGGCTTGCCAAGGCAAGGCCTATTTTATCCAGAGGCACATCAAAGCCAGAAGATAGAATTCGTATTATTGGTCAGGCAATGGAAGGGGCAGGAAAGGATAAACAGATCATTCTGTTTGATGGCAATGATGATGGAAAAAACAGGTTTGAGAACGTCAAGAGTGACCATGAGAATTTAAAAAAGGCCAGAGGGGGAGTGGCGCGCGGTCTGTTGTATTATAACGACCAGAAAAACCTCTGTTTATACCATCCGCAAGATAAAAAATATCAGGGCGAAAATGCCACGGTTACCCCTGAAATGGAGACTTTGATTCGTAACCACCCTGAAGATTATGACGTTCGGTTGGATAGTACACAGGGTGTTGGGACGGATTGTCCTCAAAGCGCTGAAAGTATGGGTATTCATTTTGGCTTTCTTGAAGACGCCAGCGGGCGTAGCAGTGTAACACTGCAGCAGGTGGGGCGTTCCATGCGCAAGTCAGGCAGTCTCAAAATGCAGAATTTGTTTATGGTGATGGATCCATCGACTGATCCGGATAAGGCTTGTGTCAGTGAGGATGTCCGGGAAAAGCACAAGGGTCTGGTTACTGCTTATGAGAGAGCACAGGCTGATAGGGATAAAGCCTGGAAACAGCTTGCATCTGCTCTCAATATTGAATCTGCAGGTGAACTGAGTCTTGAACAGCGACGCGTGATCCATTCAGTACTCCATGTTACGCCACCTGATAAAGACGGTAGCTATGAGGATAATCTTGCCCATGATTTGGACGCTTATATTAATTCATGGGAATGTGATGTCTTTCCTAAAGATAGGCCCATAGTAAAAGCGTTGAAAGATTTTAAAAGCGCCCAGAGACTTGAGCAAGATAGATATCTTGACATGGTCGGGGGAGTCATGGCGCTTCGTGAAAAATCCGAACCAGTCAAAGCACGTGAAGAGGACATTGCCAGTGGCGTTAAGCGCTCAGAAGCCGAAGGCATTTTATTTGGTGCCCATGCCTGGCGTGAGGAAGAGGCAAGGACTGTGCTTGAAAGGGTTAGGCTTGATTCTGTACTTACTCCGGGTGCTGTTCATTCCAGAGCGCAAGAGTACGATCATGACGTGTACGTGGACGAATTTGAAAAACAATTAAGAGCAGCGGTTCACAAAGAGTTAAAAGAAATTGAGAGAGAAAGGTTTGAGGACTTTGATAAAGACGTACCTCTTGAAACATTTGCTAACAGTTCACATATGGATAGTGAAATTAAAGCGTGCATTAGTCGGTTGCAGGAAAGAGGGATTACTCCAGATTCACAGGTTAAAAAGACTGAAATTCCTCCTGAGCTGATGAACTATTGTAACGAATTAAAAAAGACGGCAGATGATGTGTATGAAAATCTTGGGACTCTTTGCAATTATGGTAAGCAGTCAGAAAAAGTAACCAAGTCTGATGGAACACTTGTACTCTCTAAATCCAAAGACTGGAAAAAGATAAAAAAGCTACATGAAGATTTAAATAAAAAGTTCACTGATCTTCAGGCTGGGGATTTGCAAGCTCTGACGGAGTTTTGTAGGGAGAGAGACAGTGCGCTGGAGATTTTCTATCATGGTCTGGCCACTCAACTGTCTGGTATCGAATTTAAATCGGGCAAACTTAATAGCAATGGCCCAAAATTTGGTAAGATGTGTGAAATTTTAGAAAAAGGAATGGGTGGGTTAAACTCCAGAAATTTTGTCAACACTCGAGACAGAATCAACAGATTATATCCATCACCGAATAACAACCCTACTCGAATCAACTTGGTTAAGTCTGGAAAGGCAAATGGTTGGAACTGGAGAATTAATGCTTCTGGGCCAGATGGTCAAGCCAAGGTGGAGTATGATTCCCTTGATAAGATGAGAAATGAGAACAGCGCCAGGCAAATGGCCATAACAGCATTGGGGAATGGGAAAGACCCTCTATTGGTGGCCAGTCTCGAACATATTAAGGGTGAACTTTTAAAGGACAATAGAAAATATAGAGACGATCTGACTGACCTTGCCATTCAGTCTCAGGATAGAATAGATAGAAGGGAAAAAATCAAATTACAATAAATTTTTCCTGTTGACTTTTACAGAAAAACTGAAAGGTTTGGCTTGAAGTATTGAGACTCTGAATTAAAAGTACTCATAAGATGGTGTCTGGTTATCTATGTTTAAGCAAACAAGGCGTGATATATGTCATTAATACCCAGTGGCAAGGAACGCCGCTCGATTAAACGTCATCAGTTGCAGGATTATCTTAAAATTTATAATCGCAATACCATGAGGGGGATGGGGGGTATTGGCAACATCAGTTGTAATGGCTTAATGCTGATCAGTTCTGTCCCTGTTTTGATCGGTGCTGTGTATAATATGCGCATTATTCTTCCCGATGATGACATAGGAGAGCAGTATCTGGATTTTGATGCACGGTGCCATTGGTGCAAGCCTGATGTGGGGCCGGAATATTTTGACTCAGGCTACAGTATCGTAAATGCTGGTCATGATATTATTGATCTGGTTGAAACACTGAAAAATTATTTTACCTTTGCAGAGGTCGCAGACTGACGTTTTCAGGTAGAATTATACGCTACCAAGTGTTTGATGTTCCTGGTCGTCATGTCTGTTGATTACGTTGTCCCTGCAAAAGTTATAACGGTTGAAACCGAAGTCAAAAAAAGCCGTTTTATTACCTCTATTGCTCCGGCCCACTCCCGCCAGGAAGCACTGGCGTTTGTCGAAGCAAAACGTATCGAATACCCGGATGCCACTCATCACTGTTCAGCCTTTGTCGCAGGCGCACCGGATGGCGGTGCAGTGGTTGGTTTTGATGACGATGGAGAACCTTCCGGTACCGCTGGTCGTCCGATGTTGAATGTGCTTCAGCACAAGCGCGTTGGTGATATCGTGGCTGTGGTTGTACGCTACTTTGGTGGAGTGAAACTGGGTGCTGGTGGCCTGGTCAGGGCTTACAGTGCTTCCGTTCAGCAGGCCTGTGAAATCTTGCCTCTGGAGCGGCGGGTTACATTAAGAAGTGGTGTTCTCGTCTGCGACTATGCTCATGAGCAGATGGTTCGCCATCACCTTGACCAGTTTCGTGGAAGTCTTGAACGTTGTGACTATGATCAGTCAGTCCGGATGACGGTTTCAATGCCAGAAACCGGAAGCGACGAGCTTGCCTGCCATTTGTACGATACAAGCCGCGGAAAAATTATTATTCAGTGGCAGGATGATGATGTTTGAGCCTTTCTGTCTCAATAGCGGACGTTTAAACCATCAGCCCGGTGAATAAAAGGGGGCTAGTGCCCCCCTCTAATTATTGCCATCAAACTCAATGGCATCTTCGTAGACCCAGTACCTCTGGTCTTGCAGATGTTTGTTGTCAGTCATGGCCATAAACAGTCCGGTGCCAAGTGGAGGCATGGTGCTATCCCCCATGTATTGCCACTCGATTCTCAGTCCTGCTATCGCTTGCAGACACAGTGGGTAATTTCCCTTGAAAACCGGGTTAAAAGTACCATGGCGCTTATCTCCTTCTTTCATTTTCTCCCTCCTCTTCTCAAAGTGTGATATCGGCAAGGCGATTGCTGACCGAAAGTGTTTTTATTAATTGAGTGAGGGCATCGGTTAAAAGCTCTCTGGCTTCTTTGGCCTGGGCCAGCGATACTGTAATGTCTCAGGACAGAATCAATGAGTAATGCACACCATTGAAGGCTATTAAATGATCTCTTTTTATTTTCACGACTATGAGACTTTCGGTACTGATCCTGCGCTTGACTGGCCAGCCCAGTTTGCGGGTATCCGTACCGATGCAGAGTTGAATGAGGTGGGGGAACCGCTGAATATTTTCTGTAAGTTACCGGAGGATCATCTGCCTAATCCCATGGCCTGCCTGGTAACCGGCTTGACGCCTCAGAAGGTTAATGAGCAGGGAGTAGCGGAACCTGAGTTTATTCATAGCATTCATACTGAGTTAATGGTTCCGGGCACTTGTGCGCTGGGCTATAACACCATTCGTTTTGATGATGAAGTGACCCGGAATATCCTCTACCGTAATTTTTATGATCCCTATGCCCGGGAGTGGCAGAACGGCAACAGTCGCTGGGATTTAATTGACCTGGTCAGGTTGACTGCTGCTTTGAGGCCTGAAGGCATTGAGTGGCCGCTGCGTGAAGATGGTTGCAAAAGCTTCAGGCTGGAAGAGATCACGGCTGCAAATGGTGTGGATCATGGGGCTGCTCATGATGCACTGAGCGATGTGCGGGCAACAATTGCACTGGCAAGATTGATTCGGCAACAGCAGCCCAGAGTCTTCCAGTTCTATCTTTCTCACCGTGGTAAACGTGAAGTATCCGGGCTGTTAAATCTGGTCAGTCAGCAAATGGTCGTACATGTTTCCGGTATGTTTGGAGCACGACGGAATAATCTTGCTGTCGTGATGCCGCTGATTGATCATCCGGTAAATCGCAATGGTGTGGTTGTTTACGATCTATCAGTCGATCCATTACCCTTATTGCATTTATCTGTGGAAGATATACGGCGGAGGCTTTTTACCCCGGTTGATCAATTGGGAGATGGTGAAGACCGAATCCCACTAAAGACCGTCCATATTAATAAATGCCCTGCAGTTGCTCCACTGGGGGTGTTGAGGGCAGAAGATCAGGATCGTCTTGAATTAGACCTTGCCAGGTGTGAAGCACACCGAAACCAGCTGATGGCTGATAACAAACTCGCAGCAAAGCTCAGACAGGTGTTTTCAGAGTCTCCATCTATAAAGGCTACAGACCCGGATCAGATGATTTATTCTGGTGGCTTTTTCTCGCCTGCCGACAGGAATGAAATGAGCCGGATAGTCACATCGAATCCTTCACACCTGTCGCAGCTTGGCCTCTCGTTTTCAGATAAACGACTGGAGGAAATGTTGTTTCGATATCGTGGTCGGCATTATTTTGAAACCATGGATCAAGAGGAACGGTTGCTTTGGAAGCAATATTGCCGGGATCGATTGTCAGGGCAGTTGCACCCGGAAAATAATCAACTTTTAACGTTTGATCATTTCTGGAACGAGTTTAGAGAGGCTCAGGCAATCGCTGAGGGAGATTTGGAAAAGCAACATCTACTGGCACAATTGTCTGATTACGTACAGGGGTGTGTGAAAATCCTGTCTAATTAGATTTTTATTTTTTAGTTGTAACTATTCAGCACTGAGCAAAGGCATATTACAGTAATTCCGAACAGCTCTATGAAGTGATTGATATATGTCCATTCCCTGTTTTCTGGCAGACGACAAATAGCTGCGAATCCGTGCAAACATAGAACCACCGTCTGCACTCCTGAAGCAGCCTGAGATTTTCTGCTTTAACTTGGCCATTCGAACATCCCGCTCACTGCCATTGTTATCGAAGGGAATGGTAAAATCTGACATGAAGCGCAGTGTCTCAGCCTTGAACTCAGTGAGTCGTTTGAAGAGATTGTAAGCTTTAGTATTCTTGTAACTATTCAGCACTGAGCAAAGGCATATTACAGTAATTCCGAACAGCTCTATGAAGTGATTGATATATGTCCATTCCCTGTTTTCTGGCAGACGACAAATAGCTGCGAATCCGTGCAAACATAGAACCACCGTCTGCACTCCTGAAGCAGCCTGAGATTTTCTGCTTTAACTTGGCCATTCGAAACATCCCGCTCACTGCATTGTTATCGAAGGGAATGGTAAAATCTGACATGAAGCGCAGTGTCTCAGCCTTGAACTCAGTGAGTCGTTTGAAGAGATTGTAAGCTTTAGTATTCTTGACTTTCTTGCGCTTAAGCTCCTCTCGTTGCTTCTCCATATAGACGACTTCTTTCATTAGAGCCCGCTGAAGCAACCGGTCATAAATCTTCTCGATTCGTTCACAGACAACACTTGGCATCTGTAGCATACCTATGGTCTTAAAGCCCTTGCAGTAATGCCAGGAAAGCCTCAGTAGCTTCATCAATCGCAACGCCAGTTGATTGCTGTCCCTATCAACAACACCCAAAAGCTCCCTCAGGTGATGGGCATTGCAAAGTACGTGAGTTTGCCGCATATGCAAAATAGGATTTCCAATGATCATGAACCAGAACGCCTGCAAATGTTAGCAGTATGCCCATCGTGTCCATGGCCTCACGACCTCGCTTTTCAGACAAGTAGTAGAGCGTCCATTGTTCATCCCGCATAACGTGTAGCCAGTGCAAAGAGCCCTCGGCCCGCATACCCGTTTCATCGGCTCCGGCAACAGACGATTCCCGCAAGGCGTCACGAATAACCTCTTCAGTAGAAGCCAGATTTTCATAGGTTCTGGCCACAAAATTGGCGACAGTGCCTGCACTTACACTCATTTTATAGAGAGTATTAAAATACTCTGACACGCGCTTAAAAGGCAGGAAATGGTATTGGTTAAGATAGACGGCCATAGCCTGTGTGGCTGAGCCATATTGTGCGGCAGCGGTAACACCTTCCGGGAATTCAGCCTGATTCCGACAACCACAAGTGCAGATTTTTACTTCAGCTCTATGGGCCGTTACTTCAAATTCACCCGGTCTCCCTGGTTCAAACACCTGTCGTTCAATATATTTGACCGGCTCACTATCAAGAAGAGACGCCTGACATTTATTGCATTCTTTAACCGGAAGGTACTCAATATAGTCAGGGATATCGACCTGTTTAAGACAAGTGCCCTGATGCCCTTTCTTTCCACCGGCTTTATTACCAGAAGACTGTCTCAGACTTTTAGGATTGGGTTTTTCATCCGATGGATCGGTACCTTTATCTGCGGAAAGGTCGTCAGAATGATCTGGAGAATTACTGTTTTTACAAGGTTTTTGATAACCATCAGACGATGGCGGCTTGCTGCTGTTTTGACTGTTCTTGCCAACCTTTTCTTCCAATTCTCGACATCGCTCTTCCAGACAGGCAACTCTCATCCGCAGCTCTGCATTCTCTTTCAAGAGAATCTCAGCCGACATAGTTGCGGGTAGTTCTGGAATCATGCTGGCGAATATTGTGGAAAAATGGTGCTTAAGAGGATGGTATAAAAATCAGAAAATTCCAGATTTATGTGGGGGTGCTGAACAGTTACTTTTAGTTATTGAAATGAATGTTTTACGACCAGGTTTAGCTGTTCTGCAAGCCGACCGTATATGGTTGGTTTTTCAATATAATCGACCGCGCCTGCTTTAATGGCTGCAACAGCACTGGAGACATCGTTGTGATGGCCAAGGATGATAACCGGAACCTGGTGATTGCCAGTGGCCAGATCCTGCATTAGACTCAAAGCTTGCCCATGAGGCTGGTCATTAGCAGCAATGATACAGGACGGTTTGTCTGCTTTAAGTGCATTTAGCAGTTCAAAGAGTGAACTAAAACAGATAAGCTCCATGGATTTTTCATGGCATAGGCTGCGGATAGTCTCGGTAGTGCCGGAATCCTGTTCCAATAAGTAGACTGAGCAGTGGGTAGCGAGATTCATAAAGGCAACCTTGCGGTATAAAAGAAACCTGTCGTTTGCAATGTAAGTTGCAATGAAACAGCTGTAAGTCTACTGCTATCGATAACTAGTGGGCATGTTATGCATGCAAATGAACATACACATTATTCCGTCGTTAACAGCAGCTCAAGAAGTAACCTTGAAAATATGAAATACGCACTGATCAAATTAAACCCAAACTGATTGGAAAGTATTTCATCTTCTCTTCTTGCCATTGTCTAATGGTACGACTTCAGTTTAGGTTTAGCTGGCTTATTCCTGAATGGAGGGATGTACTTGACGTTATTCGGCGAGTACCTAAGTATATGACTGTTCGTTCGTTCAACTATTGTATTATTCGTTTAGACCATTTTTTTTGAATTAAACAGAAATGATAATGGGTCATAATTTGGTCAACCCCGTAATGACTTTGGGGTAATTCCATTTTAACACCAGTAAATACTTTTCGTTCCATCAATCACTGTATTGAAACTTTATATCAAGGTTCAAGCTGTCTGTTTCAATAGCCAAAATATGATGAGTCGGTTTGGCTTAAGCAGAGGAGGCTCCGCAACCTTGTATTGATAAGGCATGCGGAGCGAGCAGGAACAGCTTAGATTTTGAAGTTAAATTCGCCATCCAGGTGATCTTTTACCTGCATAACCTGGCGCACGAGATGTGCAAGGGACTTGGTACCCATTTTTTCCATAACACGGGACCTATGGATTTCCACCGTACGCTGGCTCAGGTTGATATCTGCAGCAATGACTTTATTGGCCTTACCCTCAACCACGTGGTGCAGCACTTCACGCTCACGATCAGTGAGCGTGGACAGCCGACGCAGAATCTCTTTGTGCTCCAGTAGTTCTTTTCTCTGCTGGGTGTCCAGTTTCAGGGCATCGTTGATCAAGTCCAAAAGCTCCTGGTCGCGGAAAGGCTTCTGGATAAAGTTCATGGCACCATCTTTGATCGCCTGAACCGCCATAGGCACATCACCGTGACCAGTAATGAAGATGATGGGAAGGATGCAGTGCATCTCATTTAGCTTGTTCTGGAGCTCAAGGCCGCTCATGCCGGGCATACGGATATCCAGCACGATACAGCCAGGGCGGTTTTCGTCGTATACTTCAAGGAACTCAGCAGGTGAAGAAAAAGCTTCTACAGTCTGACCTACCGATCTCATCAACATTTTCAGCGAGTCACGGACTGCCTCGTCATCATCGATGATAAATACGGTTGGTTCTTGCTTCATGTCCTGTTGCTGCATAATGACTCCACTGTGAGAAATTTGCCGTATAATTTGATGTTTTCGCCATCAGGCTGGAAAGAGGTGATGCGGGAAAGCCGTTGTTAACGCTTTTTGAGCATCAACTGTATAAACTGTGTAATCCGGAAGTTCGCCGGAGATAACGCAGGTTGAAAAAGAATGCTTAAGGGCCGTGGAATTCACTCTACATTTTAGCGTCTCTTGGCAAAAAAGTTTAGCAGAGTATGATACTGTTGCTTTATCAGGCAAGCAAAAAAAACAATACTGACTTTTACTGGAAAGCATGATTATTTTGCAGTTTATGCAGAGTAATACTTCCCACAGGCATCGGCTTTTTCTGATTTTGTCGGTCACTCCCGTTGACTGCACAAGCTCACGGGGATGTAACGCAAATAAACGTAAACCTGAGTAGGGCTAATTATATTAGATGATATTTCCTGTATTGTTATCAGGGATAATACGGTTGGTGTTGTGGTTTTGTGCTTATCGGGGATTGTTTGTGAGTTTCCGGGTTAAAGAAAAAGGCCGGTATTTCTACAGGCCTTTAGTCTCAGGTCAGTGAACTGTTAAAACATTCAGTGTGCTGATTGGCTCAGGTTCAAAGGTGCAATCATGTTTTCTGGCTTGAGAATTTCCTTCAGCTGTTCTTCAGTCAGAAGACCTTCTTCGAGGACCAGGTCCACTACACGACGACCACTCTTCAGAGCCGTTTTTGCAATACGGCTGGAGTTTTCGTAGCCCAGATATGGATTCAGTGCCGTTACCAGACCAACACTGTTGTCTACATAGCGCTGGCAAACATCACGGTTTGCGGTAATGCCTTTGATGCACTTCTCTGTCAGCATGTTCATGCCGCTGGCCAATTGCTGGATAGACTCAAGAATCTTGTACACCAGAACAGGCTCAGCGTAGTTCAGCTGAAGCTGAGCGGCTTCAGACGCCAGAGTGACCACATGATCGTTACCAATGACGTGGAAAGCGATCTGGTTCATGGCTTCAGGAATAACCGGGTTTACCTTGCCTGGCATAATGGAAGAACCAGGCTGCATTTCTGGCAGGTTGATTTCATTGAATCCACACAGGGGACCACTGGATAGTAACCGCAGGTCGTTACTGATCTTGGACAGCTTAACAGCCAGGCGCTTCAGGGCGCTGGAGAAAATAACGAAAGCACCCATGTCCGAAGTGGCTTCAACCAGGTCGCCGGCAAGAATCATTGTAACTCAAGTTACGCACCTTGCTGAAAATCAGCCATTATTGGTGGCATGAAAAATGATCTCATAGAACTTTATTCTGACTACCTGTTGTCGTCGTCTGGGAAGACCACTGCAACGGGAGTGTCAGAGCTTTTGGATAATGTCTACAGTCATGACCAATTCACCCGATTGCTTTCAAACAATGAGTTTACCAGTCGTGACTTATGGCTTTACGTTAAACCCGTCGTGCGACAGGTTGAGTGCAGTGATGGGGTTTTGATCTTTGACGATACGATTCAGGAAAAGCAGTTCAGCAAAGAGAATGCCCTGAACACCTGGCATTTTGATCATACAAAAAATCGCACCGTGAAAGGTATAAATCTGCTCAATGCACACTACCATGCCGGAGATGCGTCGATTCCTGTCGCCTATAAATTGATCGAGAAAACCATCCTGTACACCGACTTGAAGACAAAAAAGGTAAGACGATATGCAGAGCAAACCAAAAATGAAATGATGCGGGAGATGCTGATGATTTGCTGCCATAACCAGCTTATGTTCCGCTATGTCCTTGCAGATAGCTGGTTTTGCTCAAACGACAATATGATGTTTATTCGACACGACTGTAATAAACATTTCCTGATGGCGATGAAGTCAAACCGCAAGGTATCCCTCAGTCTGGACGACAAATTACAAGGCCGTTCACAGCGTATAGATACTGTTGATTTTTCAGAAGATAAGCCTGTACAAGGGTGGATAGCAGGTGTCGATTTCCCTGTTCTGCTATACCGTCAGGTCTTTAAAAACAAAGACGGAAGCACAGGCATTCTCTATCTGGTTTGCAGCGATCTTGACTGTGATGCCGAGACTCTCAAGGCAATCTACGAGAAACGGTGGAAAGTCGAGGTCTTCCATAAAACGCTGAAATCGAATGCGTCAATGGCCAAGTCACCGGCGCATACTGTGAGAACACAGAGTAATCATATCTTTCTTTCAATTTACTCAGCCTTCAGGTTGGAAGTATTGTCATTGAAAGTAAATCTGAATCACTTTCAGCTCAGAGCCAAAATCTATATGGCAGGGCTGAAAGCTTCGTTGGGGCAGCTGAGAGAGCTGTTAGCTGCGTAACTTCAGATTGTAACTATTCAGCACTGAGCAAAGGCATATTACAGTAATTCCGAACAGCTCTATGAAGTGATTGATATATGTCCATTCCCTGTTTTCTGGCAGACGACAAATAGCTGCGAATCCGTGCAAACATAGAACCACCGTCTGCACTCCTGAAGCAGCCTGAGATTTTCTGCTTTAACTTGGCCATTCGAACATCCCGCTCACTGCCATTGTTATCGAAGGGAATGGTAAAATCTGACATGAAGCGCAGTGTCTCAGCCTTGAACTCAGTGAGTCGTTTGAAGAGATTGTAAGCTTTAGTATTCTTGACTTTCTTGCGCTTAAGCTCCTCTCGTTGCTTCTCCATATAGACGACTTCTTTCATTAGAGCCCGCTGAAGCAACCGGTCATAAATCTTCTCGATTCGTTCACAGACAACACTTGGCATCTGTAGCATACCTATGGTCTTAAAGCCCTTGCAGTAATGCCAGGAAAGCCTCAGTAGCTTCATCAATCGCAACGCCAGTTGATTGCTGTCCCTATCAACAACACCCAAAAGCTCCCTCAGGTGATGGGCATTGCAAAGTACGTGAGTTGCCGCATATGCAAAATAGGATTTCCAATGATCATGAACCAGAACGCCTGCAAATGTTAGCAGTATGCCCATCGTGTCCATGGCCTCACGACCTCGCTTTTCAGACAAGTAGTAGAGCGTCCATTGTTCATCCCGCATAACGTGTAGCCAGTGCAAAGAGCCCTCGGCCCGCATACCCGTTTCATCGGCTCCGGCAACAGACGATTCCCGCAAGGCGTCACGAATAACCTCTTCAGTAGAAGCCAGATTTTCATAGGTTCTGGCCACAAAATTGGCGACAGTGCCTGCACTTACACTCATTTTATAGAGAGTATTAAAATACTCTGACACGCGCTTAAAAGGCAGGAAATGGTATTGGTTAAGATAGACGGCCATAGCCTGTGTGGCTGAGCCATATTGTGCGGCAGCGGTAACACCTTCCGGGAATTCAGCCTGATTCCGACAACCACAAGTGCAGATTTTTACTTCAGCTCTATGGGCCGTTACTTCAAATTCACCCGGTCTCCCTGGTTCAAACACCTGTCGTTCAATATATTTGACCGGCTCACTATCAAGAAGAGACGCCTGACATTTATTGCATTCTTTAACCGGAAGGTACTCAATATAGTCAGGGATATCGACCTGTTTAAGACAAGTGCCCTGATGCCCTTTCTTTCCACCGGCTTTATTACCAGAAGACTGTCTCAGACTTTTAGGATTGGGTTTTTCATCCGATGGATCGGTACCTTTATCTGCGGAAAGGTCGTCAGAATGATCTGGAGAATTACTGTTTTTACAAGGTTTTTGATAACCATCAGACGATGGCGGCTTGCTGCTGTTTTGACTGTTCTTGCCAACCTTTTCTTCCAATTCTCGACATCGCTCTTCCAGACAGGCAACTCTCATCCGCAGCTCTGCATTCTCTTTCAAGAGAATCTCAGCCGACATAGTTGCGGGTAGTTCTGGAATCATGCTGGCGAATATTGTGGAAAAATGGTGCTTAAGAGGATGGTATAAAAATCAGAAAATTCCAGATTTATGTGGGGGTGCTGAACAGTTACGAATCATTTCTTGTCCTGAAATTTCAGTCAGGTACTTAATGGCCAGTGGCGCATAGCGGCTGTCAGCAGTGATGCCGGTGCCGATTGCTGTACCACCAAGGTTTACTTCGCGTAGCAGGGCAGCCATTTCGCTGATGCGTTGAACATCTTCGCCGATGGTGGTGCTGAATGCACGGAATTCCTGGCCCAGAGTCATAGGTACAGCGTCCTGCAGCTGGGTACGGCCCATCTTCAGTATGTCCTTGAACTCGTTGGCTTTGACGTCCAGGGCATTTTTCAGGGTTTTGATGGCCACCAGCAGGGTCTTGTGTTTGAGTACCATGGCCAGGCGCATAGCGGTTGGGTATACGTCGTTGGTAGACTGTGCCATGTTGACGTGGGTGTTCGGGTGCAGGTACTGGTACTCACCACGACGGTGTCCCATCAGCTCCAGAGCACGGTTACAGATGACTTCGTTGGCGTTCATGTTGGTAGAGGTTCCGGCCCCTCCCTGGATCATGTCAACAACAAACTGATCGTGCAGACGGCCTGCGATGATCTCATCACAGGCATCAGCAATCGCTTCCGCTTTCTGCTCGTCCAGCATGCCCAGATCACGGTTAGCCAATGCACAGGCTTTCTTTACCATCGCCAGAGCGCGTGGCAGGTTGGGATAATGGTTCAGCTGAACACCACTGATCTGAAAGTTTTCAACGGCACGCTGGGTCTGGATGCCGAAATAAACATTTTCCGGAACTGGAGCTTCACCCAGCAGGTCGTGCTCAATTCGGTATTGGGTAAGGTCTGTCATTTTATTGGCCTAAGGTAGCGCCCTACTTGCGCACTGGAAGAAAGTCATATCAGCCTGTGAGATAAGCTTTTTCAGCTTGGTAACTCAAGTTACGCACCTTGCTGAAAATCAGCCATTATTGGTGGCATGAAAAATGATCTCATAGAACTTTATTCTGACTACCTGTTGTCGTCGTCTGGGAAGACCACTGCAACGGGAGTGTCAGAGCTTTTGGATAATGTCTACAGTCATGACCAATTCACCCGATTGCTTTCAAACAATGAGTTTACCAGTCGTGACTTATGGCTTTACGTTAAACCCGTCGTGCGACAGGTTGAGTGCAGTGATGGGGTTTTGATCTTTGACGATACGATTCAGGAAAAGCAGTTCAGCAAAGAGAATGCCCTGAACACCTGGCATTTTGATCATACAAAAAATCGCACCGTGAAAGGTATAAATCTGCTCAATGCACACTACCATGCCGGAGATGCGTCGATTCCTGTCGCCTATAAATTGATCGAGAAAACCATCCTGTACACCGACTTGAAGACAAAAAAGGTAAGACGATATGCAGAGCAAACCAAAAATGAAATGATGCGGGAGATGCTGATGATTTGCTGCCATAACCAGCTTATGTTCCGCTATGTCCTTGCAGATAGCTGGTTTTGCTCAAACGACAATATGATGTTTATTCGACACGACTGTAATAAACATTTCCTGATGGCGATGAAGTCAAACCGCAAGGTATCCCTCAGTCTGGACGACAAATTACAAGGCCGTTCACAGCGTATAGATACTGTTGATTTTTCAGAAGATAAGCCTGTACAAGGGTGGATAGCAGGTGTCGATTTCCCTGTTCTGCTATACCGTCAGGTCTTTAAAAACAAAGACGGAAGCACAGGCATTCTCTATCTGGTTTGCAGCGATCTTGACTGTGATGCCGAGACTCTCAAGGCAATCTACGAGAAACGGTGGAAAGTCGAGGTCTTCCATAAAACGCTGAAATCGAATGCGTCAATGGCCAAGTCACCGGCGCATACTGTGAGAACACAGAGTAATCATATCTTTCTTTCAATTTACTCAGCCTTCAGGTTGGAAGTATTGTCATTGAAAGTAAATCTGAATCACTTTCAGCTCAGAGCCAAAATCTATATGGCAGGGCTGAAAGCTTCGTTGGGGCAGCTGAGAGAGCTGTTAGCTGCGTAACTTCAGTTGGTAATTGCAGGCTGGCTAGGTTTAGTCTGTGCCTGCAAATAATTATTAGCAATAAGTGGTACTACCTAAGGAAACAAAAGTTATCAAAAAAATAAAAAAAGGTGTGATCTGTATCAATATTGATCAGTCCTTCAAAAACCAGGTTCTAAAGTCGATGGACGTTACTTGAGAGATGCATTGCTGATCAGGAAAAGACTGCATTGATCTCTGACAGTAATAAAGATTTGGCAGTGGTAGTATAATGGTAATGGCTCTATTTGATTTCCGAACTGCTCTGCAGTGAAAATTGGATGTGGACCACGCAATGTAAGGCTTGAGGGCAAGCAAATTGCCGAGCAAAGCTCTGAGAGCCTTTAATGATAAGTGCTTCAGCCAGGTTCAATCTGGGAACAGTCTGTAATCCAATAAGAGCCATGGTAATTTCTCAAAAACTGCTGGCAGCACCACACGGAAGATGACGTGAAGCCTCCTCAATCAGGTTACTCAATCTCGGAAATAACCCATCGCCCATTAGTCGGCTTTTCAGATAATCCCAAAAAGAGAGACCATACAGGCGACACGTTTTTTTCAGGCTGGCAAAGGTGTCGCGACATTGCCGCCCCAAATCGCTTCGCGTCCCACTACTGATCTTTCGTCGTTTAACATATTCTCGTATCTGACTCTCGCTCAGGTTGTTGTGCAGCGGTAAGCTCGGGTCATCCAGAACCAGTAATAGCTCTTCCTTGATTACAGCCAACCCTGACAGAGCATCCTGAAGAAGCCCACTGCACGTTTGGGTTTGGATCAGCGCCTGGAACCCCTGTCGTACTTTTATTGCCTTTTTTTCAGTTGGCTCTGTCTTGAAGTCTTTAAGGTCATCGTAAATGGCCCAGAACCATGTCCGAAGCCATTTCTGAGCCATGGCCTGCTGATCATTGACCGGATGAACTTTTGCCAGCCCTCGCTCTGCATGTATCCAGCACTGGCTGTGTTTGAAAACGTCGAACTGCCTTGCCCCATCACTGAAGGTGGTAAGATGTCCTGCTCCATGCTGTATCAGGCTGCCATAAATCATGGCTTCACTGGCCTGCTGGCGCCGTCTACCAGTTAGTCTCAGGTCTTTCATACATTCTTCCCAGGCTTCATGGCTCAGGAAGGTGACGCCTCTGTATGGATTAAGAACGCGTAGCCACTTTTTGGGGTAATCCAGTTTTTCCAGATAGATCAAGGCATCGTCGGTGAACGTGTAAGTTGACCATGGGCGGTGCAGTAGGCTTACGAAATTTTCCCGGCTTTTGCTGTCTGTGCTCTCGAACCAGGCAAAGGACTCGTTATTGATGATGGTGCAGTAACCGTTCTTCCCCTTATGCCTTGTTCCCGTGTCGTCTGTCTGGATATAACTTGAACAGCGAATACCTGTAGTCAACAGCTCATCTTTCTCAGCATGGAACTGCTCGTGTCCTTTCGTCAGAAGCTGGCTGAGTTCCCCGCTGGAAATAGAGATTCCAATGTCCCATAGCCAGTCCAGCAGTTCTGGCTGGGTAACGGAGCAACCATGATACTGGTGCAGAACGTAGGCCTGCAGCATTGGCCCGTAATGATGTCCATGAAGGCTGGCTGGCGGTTTGGCCGTAATGGTTTGTCCATCGGGTGTCACCCATTGCTCTAAAAGATATTCAATACTGGATGTTTGTATTGTCAGTTCCTGAACATGAAAAGGGGTGGTTCCATTCCTGATTGATCCCTCCGGAACATCAGTGGCAGCAATGGGTATGGATTTTTCCGCCGATGGCTTTCGGGGCTGTTTACGCTGCTTTCTGGTTTTCTCGTTGGGCTTCTTAACCTTCTGCTTTGACGAGGTGTCTGGGCTGGCTCCATCGTTACCCTCAGGAGCGGATGGATCTCCATCAGGGCTGCCGGTGTCATCATCGGGAGGTTTGGTGTTTGGTTTGATGTCAGGCTTTGCGGGCAGTTTTTTTAGACGACGAATCTCTGCTTCAAGCAATTCTATCTGCTCTTTGAGCTGAATGATCTGCTCTTGCTGCTGAGTGATGAATCTCAGTAGATCTTCAGGTTGTAACTGCTGGTGTTCTAGAAAAGCCATGGTGAGAGGATAGACGACTGACCGAAATTATCCTGCTTCCAGCACTTTTTGAGAAATTACGTATAATGATCAATCCATCGAAACCGGTGAAGGCTCATCTGGGCCAGCCAGAATTCCCAGAGCGCCAATGTTATTCGCTATTAGACAGGTGAGCTCTCACTGAATACTCACCGGCTTTATTTGATGCATTGCCCTGCCACCCCTGCAGCGCAAGGTTGAGAGGCAGTCTACAGATGCAATCATACGCTGGGAAGCTGGCTTAACAACAAAACGGCCATAACGCTCACAAATGTGACGGACAACTCAAATCATAGACTTTCAAGGTTTAAGATCATGCCAACGCCTCAGTCCGGCATTACTCCGGATGCCAATACCGACGCCCAATTTCTGGTAATGACGATTCAAGATAATACCAGCGGCAGTCTGTCGCAGATTCGCCAGACACTATCGGGTATTCCTGAATTAACCCAAAGCCTGTCCAGCCAGTACCCGGACGCACGACTGTGTTCTACCATCAGTATTGGCAGTGATGCCTGGGAACAGCTTTATTCTGGTGCAAAGCCTGCTTTACTGCGTCCTTTTATGGCGGTAAAAGAGGGAGACCGTGCAGCACCGGCAACCGCTGGTGACCTGCTGCTACACATTCGTTCTGACCGTAAGGATGTCAATTACATTCTGATGAGTCAGGTGCTTTGCCAACTGGGCAATATTGTTCACGTCCAGGAAGACGTCAGTGGCTTCCGGTATCTCGATAGCCGTGACCTGACCGGATTTGTGGATGGCACTGAAAATCCGGAAGGAGATAACCGCGCTGCAGTTGCGTTGGTTGGTGAAGAGGATCATCCGTTTACTGGCGGTAGCTAGTTCTCGTCCAAAAACACAACCAATTGAAAACTGTAGATTTTATCCTGAAAAATTAAGTGGAGCCCTACTGCTATCTGGCGACTAAACTTCCCAAGAGCAAGAAACATAAGGGATTGCCAAAAACAGAGGACTCCAAATGCGCAAAAAACGCAACCCGCAGTGTAGTATGGAACTCCATTACGTACCTCATGAAATCTGCTCCCAGCTTTCCGGTATCTCGCAATGGCTTGACGCCCATCCACAGTTCAATGACTGGATTTATGAGGACTTAAGTTCTGGTGATAAACAGAACACTGGGCGGAACGGACTATCAGCAGAATCCGTTCTTCGTGCGGCACTCCTGAAACAGTATTTGAATTGTGATTATGACTACTTGTCGTTTGTTTTGATGGACTCCATGCTCTTTCGAGACTTTTGTCGCCTCGAACCAAACCAGCGCCCCAGTCGCTCCAGTTTGCATGGGCTCATCAGCCTTCTTACTGCATCTACATGGGAACGGATTAATAACTGTCAGCTAATGACCGCTAAAGATCAGGGTATTGAAAAAGGGCGCACTGTGGCTATTGACAGCACAGTCACCGAATCGGATATCAAACCTCCTTGCGACAGTGATCTTTTAGCCAGTTCCGTTAAAGAAATTTGTCGGCTGCTGGAACGGGGACAAACACTGACAGCGACACCGCTTTATGAATATACCCATCACAACCGAGCCGTAAAAGATGCGGCCAGAAAATGCATCTACGCTGGCAAAGAAGAGCGGCATCAGCATTATAAAAAACTGCTGCAGTTGACCCGAAAATCCCGGAAGGTACTTATCGAAGCTACTGTCACGCTAGCAAACGCCCGTCAGCAGGGGCAGTGTCTCCTGGCTGATGATGCCGACAAGTGGCAGGCCGATGTGGATCACCTGTTACCCCTGGTGGATGCAATAGTCTCCCAGACAGAGCGCAGGGTCTTTAAGGGTGAAAAGGTGCCAGCCCAGGAAAAAGTGGTTAGCCTGTATGAACCCCATACGGATATCATCGTAAAAGACAGGCGGCAAGTACAGTATGGCCATAAACTGAACCTGGTTCAGGGAAAAAGTCGATTGATCCTGGACCTGGTTATTGAGGAAGGTAACCCAGCGGATTCGGACCAATTCATTCCGATGATGGAAAGACAAAAAGAAATTTATGGTCGTGTACCTCGCCAGACAAGCGGTGACGGCGGATACGCGTGTCGCGCTAATTTGGAAAAAGCCAAGGCCATGGGAATCAGCGATGTAGCTTTTAATAAGAAGCGCGGACTTGAAGTCGAAGAGATGACTAAAAGTCAGTATGTGTATAAAACGCTCTTTCGCTTCCGGGCAGGTATTGAAGCGGGAATTTCGTGGCTAAAGAGATGTTTTGGGCTATCACGTTGCCACTGCAAGGGTTCTGAGCGTTTTGATTCTCATTGCTGGTTATCGGTGGTCTGTTACAACCTGGTGATTCTGGCCAGACACCCGGCACCATCCTGATAGCCACCTCCACGCTACATGAAAGTACCTTTCCAGCATGGTGGGAGGATGTTTTCTGCCTGCTTTTCGCGTTTTTCTCCAATATCCGTCCCAGATTAGAGAAAAAAAGGGAAGAGTTTTTGCGGCTCTCTGGAATTTCAGGAAATATCAAAACGAACGTACAATCTAATTATGATTGCCTGATGCGTTTTTGGACGAGAACTAGCTATATCCACACCCAACGCTATGTGCATCATTTGAAAGAGTGGGAACAGTGTTCGCTGCAGGATCAGGAGACCATTATGGGCCGCACCAAGGAGGACAATATTGAGTTCAGTGCTGAACAGAAGGCACCCGTAGCCCATATCAAACGGGTCAATCTCAAAGACGAGCAGGGCAAAAGCATGGAGATCCTCCGCCACAGCATGCCCTATGGGGACGCCAGGGAATCAGGCCTGTTCTTTATTGCCTATGGAAAAACACCGGAACATTTTAATCGGATGCTGCAGGCGATGATTAAAGCGGATGCTGGCTAAGTTACCGTTAATGGTTGGAAGCACCAATGTTCAGTAATTCTGCTGATCAACCGGCCAACAGTTAATTTTTTTGCTGCCGTCAGTTCTCGCCTCCAGGCCAGATAATGGGGAAGGTAACGAGTTGCAACCCCTTGGAATACGCCGCCAATCCAGCGTTTTAAATGACTGTGATAAGAATTTACAGTCTGGATGTGGTAGATGCCTTCAACAACATGTTGACCTGCTGATGTCACCAGCTCCTTGAAGACAAATCCAAGCTTGTCAGCAAGTTTTTCGTGAGCGAGGTGTGCATCCGCACAGACCGTGGCCTGTATCGATATGCGGCCATTTAAATGCCTGCACAATTCATTAGCACTTTCGTTTTCTAATACACCGTCAACGGTATTTCGATTACGGTCCCGAGCCACCATTACCGGGACTTTTCGGGCTTTGTTGGGATCATTACCCCGCTTTCGGGTTGGCCGTGGAAGGCCTTCTCTTTGCCCTTTGAAGGATTCACGGAAAAATGTTTCATCAAGCTCAGTAATGCCACAAAGCTCTTCTGCTTGATCATTATTAATCACTTCAAGAAAGCGGTGACGCCAGCGGAACGCAGTTTTCAAGTCAATGGCATTCTCAGCAGCAGCTGGTCGCAAGACCATAGAGTGAGTCATACCTGCGAGGTACTTGTTCCATTTTTCAGGGTGCCTGAGCCTTGCCAAAGGCGTTCCACTAAAGGCGTTAAACGTTGAGTCGCAAGTCTTGCAGTGGTAGCGCTGTCGGCCATTTCGTATGCCCCAGCGACCAACGCTATGGCTTTTGCATTTGGGGCACCTGGGGTTTTCGGCAAATTGGGCAAGTATGCTCTTTTCTACGTCAGGTGTTGCATTATCGTTATTGGGTATAGATTCACTGTAAACAGGTTCAGAGTCAGTGGTTTCTACTACCTCGGTAACCTCTATTTGAGTACTAAGGAGCGAGTTGTTAAGAATGTCTCGCTGTTCACTGGTTAATGTTGAAATGGAATCAATAAAATTCTGGAAGAGTTCAGATTGCATATCACTCCCCTACAACGTAGATTTTATGGGAGTTTAGCTGATTCAACCATTAACGGTAACTTAGCCGCGGATGCTCATGGACATTATGATCATCTGATGAACTTTTCAACGGCGGTCACAGGCTGTGCTTTCTTTGCGCCCTCTGTTGAGTTTCTGGCATTGAATATTTGACATCAAATTCCCGGGCAAAACTCAATAACCACGGGCAGCACCTCTTATGAGGTGCATTCTGAGAAGCTTTTGCAACTATCTCTTGCTGTAACCCACCTGAACAACCCGCATGACGTATGAAACTAATTCGGCAGGTCAATGGTCTGAGTAGTGTTCAGATTGCCGCATGCCGCAGCGCAGGCAGATGAACATAAAAACCAACTGATTTATACCCAGAACATTGCCAGTTTTGACAATCAGTCATTAACAACAAAACTGCTATGAAACAGGTGTTTTCATGAATATTGATCCTGCAAACGTTCAGCTTCCCCCATCACCCGAACCCTCTGCAAAAAAACATACGACCACCGAAGTGCAATCCGTGACTCAGTTTACCGCTGAAAGCTTCAACAATCTGCCGGGAGCCGATGAGCTGGCAACCCGATTGAATGAACTCAACAAGAATATGCCAGCCAGCCTTGGCACTGAAGATATTGCCCAAATGTGCCAAAACTTCACCAGTGCCTTTAATCTGGATGTAACTATTCAGCACTGAGCAAAGGCATATTACAGTAATTCCGAACAGCTCTATGAAGTGATTGATATATGTCCATTCCCTGTTTTCTGGCAGACGACAAATAGCTGCGAATCCGTGCAAACATAGAACCACCGTCTGCACTCCTGAAGCAGCCTGAGATTTTCTGCTTTAACTTGGCCATTCGAACATCCCGCTCACTGCCATTGTTATCGAAGGGAATGGTAAAATCTGACATGAAGCGCAGTGTCTCAGCCTTGAACTCAGTGAGTCGTTTGAAGAGATTGTAAGCTTTAGTATTCTTGACTTTCTTGCGCTTAAGCTCCTCTCGTTGCTTCTCCATATAGACGACTTCTTTCATTAGAGCCCGGAAGCAACCGGTCATAAATCTTCTCGATTCGTTCACAGACAACACTTGGCATCTGTAGCATACCTATGGTCTTAAAGCCCTTGCAGTAATGCCAGGAAAGCCTCAGTAGCTTCATCAATCGCAACGCCAGTTGATTGCTGTCCCTATCAACAACACCCAAAAGCTCCCTCAGGTGATGGGCATTGCAAAGTACGTGAGTTGCCGCATATGCAAAATAGGATTTCCAATGATCATGAACCAGAACGCCTGCAAATGTTAGCAGTATGCCCATCGTGTCCATGGCCTCACGACCTCGCTTTTCAGACAAGTAGTAGAGCGTCCATTGTTCATCCCGCATAACGTGTAGCCAGTGCAAAGAGCCCTCGGCCCGCATACCCGTTTCATCGGCTCCGGCAACAGACGATTCCCGCAAGGCGTCACGAATAACCTCTTCAGTAGAAGCCAGATTTTCATAGGTTCTGGCCACAAAATTGGCGACAGTGCCTGCACTTACACTCATTTTATAGAGAGTATTAAAATACTCTGACACGCGCTTAAAAGGCAGGAAATGGTATTGGTTAAGATAGACGGCCATAGCCTGTGTGGCTGAGCCATATTGTGCGGCAGCGGTAACACCTTCCGGGAATTCAGCCTGATTCCGACAACCACAAGTGCAGATTTTTACTTCAGCTCTATGGGCCGTTACTTCAAATTCACCCGGTCTCCCTGGTTCAAACACCTGTCGTTCAATATATTTGACCGGCTCACTATCAAGAAGAGACGCCTGACATTTATTGCATTCTTTAACCGGAAGGTACTCAATATAGTCAGGGATATCGACCTGTTTAAGACAAGTGCCCTGATGCCCTTTCTTTCCACCGGCTTTATTACCAGAAGACTGTCTCAGACTTTTAGGATTGGGTTTTTCATCCGATGGATCGGTACCTTTATCTGCGGAAAGGTCGTCAGAATGATCTGGAGAATTACTGTTTTTACAAGGTTTTTGATAACCATCAGACGATGGCGGCTTGCTGCTGTTTTGACTGTTCTTGCCAACCTTTTCTTCCAATTCTCGACATCGCTCTTCCAGACAGGCAACTCTCATCCGCAGCTCTGCATTCTCTTTCAAGAGAATCTCAGCCGACATAGTTGCGGGTAGTTCTGGAATCATGCTGGCGAATATTGTGGAAAAATGGTGCTTAAGAGGATGGTATAAAAATCAGAAAATTCCAGATTTATGTGGGGGTGCTGAACAGTTACCTGGTTTCATTTGCCTCAAGAGAGCCCAATTTGGCAGGCACATTTACCCAACTTGGTATCAATCCCGAGAACCTTACCCATTTAGCCAAAGGACACAGCATACTGAACCATGCCCGGGCCAGTGAAAACAAACAGCTCACCAATGAAATTGCCGCTGACGGCCTGCAAAAAAGTGATGAATTCACCAGAACGTTTTTCAGTAGCCAGACTGCCAGGAAACCAACTTACAAGGATGAGCCAACGTCTGTCAAAATTGCCTTATGGCTGGTGAAGCCCGATTAATCAGGCTTAACCTGTCGTTTATGGATCAGATAGAGAAACTGACCGGCCTGGTTACTCTGACCCGGTAGCAAGTGCCCGATAAAAAGTGCCTTTATATAGGCAATCTTCGGTATCATAAGCCATCACAAAGACCAAGATAACCAATCAGTAAATGCCGAAAAATTATTAGCAGCAACTCTTATATTCCTGTATGATTGCCGCGGGTCAACGGAGCATTGCGATATATGCTCCCGATAACCAGATGAGGACATAAGAAGTCAGGACCGTTGGTGCACCTTAGTTGTTGCAATCAGGAACTGATTATCTCTAACCGCCAAGCGGCTGAGACTGCAAGAAGTCTGCCCAAAGCTGGAGCAACTGGCTCATTTTTTGATCGTATATTGATCCGTATCAATACAACCCCATTTCGGTTTGCCCACAATAACCATCAAATCTCATAAGTATAATCCGAAGGTAGCATGGAGCATGAGCACTGCAACGTTACAGCCGAGCTATAGCGACAAGCTATACAACTACAAAGTAGTTCGGCAGTTTGCCATCATGGCCGTGGTCTGGGGAGTTGTTGGTATGGCGGTAGGCCTGCTGATTGCCTCTCAGATGGTCTTTCCCGAACTCAACCTGGGCTTGCCCTGGACCAGCTTTGGACGCTTGCGGCCACTGCACACCAATGCGGTGATTTTTGCTTTTGGTGGCTGTGTTCTGTTCGCAACGTCCTACTACATTGTCCAGCGAACCTGTCAGGCGACACTGGCCATGCCGGGGCTCGCCGCCTTTACCTTCTGGGGGTGGCAACTGGTGATTGTCGCTGCGGCCATTACGCTCCCCATGGGCATTACCTCATCCAAAGAGTATGCCGAGCTTGAGTGGCCCATTGATATTCTGATCGCCGTTGTCTGGGTCAGTTACGCCCTGGTCTTCTTTGGCACCATCATGAAGCGCAAGAGCAAGCACATCTATGTAGCTAACTGGTTCTTTGGTGCGTTCATTATTACGGTTGCCGTGCTCCATATCGTTAACAGCGCTTCTCTGCCCGTCAGCCTGACCAAGTCCTACTCGGCCTACGCTGGTGCCATGGATGCCATGATCCAGTGGTGGTATGGTCACAACGCGGTAGGCTTCTTCCTCACCGCTGGCTTCCTGGGCATGATGTATTACTTTGTTCCCAAACAGGCAGAGCGTCCGGTTTACTCTTATCGTCTGTCCATCGTGCATTTCTGGGCACTGGTTGCCATCTACATCTGGGCCGGCCCGCACCATCTCCACTACACCGCACTGCCGGACTGGGCCCAGAGTCTGGGCATGGTCATGTCGCTGGTGCTGCTGGCACCGTCCTGGGGTGGCATGATCAACGGTATCATGACCCTATCCGGTGCCTGGCATAAGCTGCGGACCGACCCGATCCTGCGCTTCCTGGTGGTTTCCCTTTCCTTCTATGGCATGTCCACCTTTGAAGGACCGATGATGGCCATCAAGACCGTTAATGCCCTGTCCCACTACACGGACTGGACCATTGGTCATGTTCACTCCGGTGCCCTGGGTTGGGTAGCCATGGTGTCATTCGGTTCCCTGTATCACCTGATTCCAAGACTGTACGGCAAAGAGCAGATGTTCAGCGTTAGCCTGATCAATGCGCACTTTTGGCTGGCTACCATCGGCACCGTGCTTTACATCGTTGCCATGTGGGTGAACGGTATCACCCAGGGCCTGATGTGGCGTGCAGTCAACGAAGACGGCACGTTAACCTACAGCTTCATTGAATCCGTAGAAGCCAGCGGCTTCGGCTACATTGTCCGCGCTATTGGTGGTGCCTTCTTTGTACTTGGCATGCTGATCATGGCTTACAACGTATACCGCACGGCCAGTGAATCAAAGGAGCAATCTACACAGAAAAAATCCCTCGAACTCCACCCGACCACTGCGCCGGTTGAAGGGAGATAATAATAATGGCTAGCAAGCACGATATTGTTGAAAAGAACCTTGGCCTGATGGTGATACTGGTGGTGGTTGCCATCAGCTTTGGCTCCCTGGTTGAGATCGTCCCGCTCTTTTTCCAGAAAGAGACCACTCAGCCCGTTGACGGTCTGAAGCCTTACACAGCGATGCAGCTGGAAGGCCGTGATATCTACATCCGTGAGGGCTGCGCAGGCTGCCACTCCCAGATGATCCGTCCGCTTCGTGCCGAGGTTGAGCGCTATGGTCACTATTCGGTCGCTGGCGAGTCCGTTTATGACTATCCATTCCTCTGGGGCTCCAAACGTACCGGTCCGGACCTTGCCAGGGTTGGTGGTCGTTACTCTGATGACTGGCACCGTGCTCACCTGATTAACCCACGTGACCTGGTGCCTCAGTCCATCATGCCCGCTTACCCATTCCTGGCTGACAACCAACTGGATGGCAAGCTGACCGCAAGAAAGATGGAAGCATTACGGACCCTGGGAGTTCCTTACACCGATGAAGATATTGCCAGCGCCAGGGATGCCGTGAAAGGTCAAACCGAGCTGGACGCCTTGGTGGCTTATCTCCAGGGACTGGGCACCGTTATTTCGAGTAAGCGCTGATGGATATCAATACGATTCGAGGACTGGCGACACTGGTCGCCCTGATCGCATTTCTATCGGTGGTCTTCTGGGCATACAGCAGCAGTCGTAAAGGCGATTTTGAAGAAGCCGCTTCCCTGCCATTTGCTGATGACCAGCAAGAGGATGCTGTCAATACCGATGCCACAGGCAGCCACCGGGAAACCCATAAGAACTCCCGAAAAAGAGGAGTAGCATAACGATGAGTAATTTCTGGCACTGGTGGATCGTGTTACTGACCACCGCCTGCCTTGTACTGGTCACCTGGGTTCTGTTTTCAACACGTAAGGCCCAGCGCAAGGAAATGACGGAAGAGACCACCGGTCATGCCTATGATGGTATCGAAGAGTACGATAACCCTCTGCCCCACTGGTGGTTTATCATGTTTGTGGCCACCCTGGTATTTACCGTGGGTTATTTGATTCTTTACCCGGGCATGGGTAAGTTGAAAGGCGTCCTTGGCTGGACTCAGGTTAACGAGCTGGAACAGGATCAGCTGAAGCATGACCGCAAATATGCGCCAGAATTTGCCCGTTATGCCGCCACCCCCATTGACGAACTGATTAAAAACCCCAGGGCTCTGAAAATGGGTGAGCGGGTATTTATCAACAATTGCGCCCTCTGTCACGGTATGGATGCCGGCGGTAACTTCGGCTTCCCAAATCTTACTGACGGTGACTGGCTTTACGGTGGTACGTCTGATGCTATCAAGGCCAGTATTGCCCACGGCCGTCAGGGGCAGATGCCGGCATGGGGTGCCGTGATCGGTGATATAGGCGTGAAGCAGGTTGCCAGCTATACCCGTGAACTGTCCGGCATCGCTACCGGTGCCAGCGAAGCGGACCTGGATGCGGGCAAAACGATTTTCAGTACGACGTGCGCCGTCTGTCATAACGCCGATGGCACAGGAAACCTTGCCCTGGGCGCGCCAAACCTGACCAACAATATCTGGCTGTATGGCTCCAGTCAGGTCCAGGTGGAATACACCATCCGTCAGGGACGAAATGGCGTTATGCTACCATGGAACGATATTCTTGGTGAAGAGAAGGTTCACCTGGTGACGGCTTACGTTTACAGCCTGACTCATATGGCTGAATGATCTGCTCACCACGCCGGAGGCGCAGAGACACGGAGAGTGCGGAGAGAGAGTGCAGAGAGAGTGCGGAGAAATCCTCTGGTGGCCTCGTTCCCACGCTCCGCGTGGGAATGCATACCGGATTTGCAGAATTAGGAAAAACCTGTATTGCCCGAAATCCAGGGTGCCTGATGGGCATTTTGCATTGGCGGCGAGTTCAGGTATGCATTCCCACGGAGGACCGTGGGAACGAGTCAAAGGGTTTCGAGTGCCCCTCGGGACCGTGGGAGTGAAAATCCATAAAAACCTTACCGGTATATTCGGGCTCTATGAATAAAGACAATGCCAACCAGGAACCGGAACTGATCGACCTCTATCAGAAGCCTGAGAAGATCTATACCAGGAGCTTCTCCGGACACTTTCGAACGCTTCGTCTGGCTGGCGGAACATTCCTTTTCTTACTTTTTTTTGGTACCTGCTGGATCAACCTTGATGGCCGTCAGGCGGTACTTTTTGACCTTCCTGCCCGTCAGTTTCATATTTTCGGCACCACCTTCTGGCCACAGGACTTTATCCTGCTCTCCTGGCTACTGATTATCTGTGCCTTTGGCCTGTTTGCATTAACGGTAGTTGCCGGACGAATCTGGTGTGGCTACACCTGTCCCCAAAGTGTTTTTACCTGGGTGTTCATGTGGGCCGAACGAATCACTGAAGGTGAACGCAACCGCAGAATGAAAATGGACAAAGAGCCCATGTCCATCGGAAAATTTCTGCGCAAAAGTGCTAAACATATCCTCTGGCTCAGTATCGCCTTTGCTACAGCACTCACCTTTGTCGGTTATTTTATTCCCGTCCGACAACTGGTTATGGACATAGCCACCGTCGATGTGGCGCCCTGGGGTGCTTTCTGGCTCGGCTTCTTCACCCTGGCAACCTACGGTAATGCCGGTTACCTGCGAGAGCAGGTTTGCATTTACATGTGTCCCTACGCTCGTTTCCAGAGCGTTATGTTTGATAACGATACCCTGGTGGTTGCTTACGACGAACATCGCGGTGAGCAACGTGGCCCACGCAGGAAAAGCGCTGATCACAAAAGCATGGGGCTGGGAGACTGCGTGGACTGCAGTGTCTGCGTACAGGTCTGTCCTACGGGTATCGACATCCGTGATGGACTTCAATACCAGTGTATAGGCTGTGCCGCCTGTATCGATGCCTGTGACACCATCATGGACAAAATGGGCTATGACAAGGGCCTGATTCGCTACACCACCGACAATGAACTTTCCGGCAAGAAAACCCATTGGCTGCGCCCCCGCCTGATCGGGTATTGTTCAGCATTATTAATCATGATCTGCCTGTTTATCTTCAGCCTTGGCCATCGAATTCCGTTGGAACTGGAAGTACTCAGGGATAGAAATGTTCTTTACCGGGTTATAAATGATGACCAGGTAGAGAATATCTTCACATTGAAAATCGCTAACAAAGACCAGCACCCCCACAACATCAAAATACAGGTGGCTGGTATTGAGAATCTGAAAATAGCGGGCAAAACCGCCATAGTGGTAGAACCAGGCAGTGTGGAACAGGAAATCATCAGAGTTATCGCTCCGTTGATTGATGGCACCCCTGTCACCCAGCCAATTCGCTTCAGTATCAGTTCCAGTCAGCCCGGGCTGGAAGCCATTACCGCTGAAAGCCGATTTATGGTGCCCGGACGATAGAGGAAAACCTGTACCATGACGCAGTCAATAACCGGCAGGGACAACCTGCCAGCCAACCAGCCTTCGACCAACAGGGAACCATTTACCCCCTGGTACCGGGAACCCTGGGCCTGGTACATCGTCGGTATTCTGATGGTCACCTTTGCCTGGGGAGGTTTTCAGGTCTACACTGCCTTCACCCATCAGGACAGTGTTGTGATTGATGACTATTACAAGAACGGCAAAACCATCAACCAGGACATGACCCGGATTGACAATGCCCGAAGCCTGGCCGTTGCAGGCATACTGACCATTGATGAGCTGATCGGTGAAGTCAGGGTGAAGATGCAGGGAAGCCCGGATGCGTGGCCTGAGCAACTTAAACTCAGTTTTCTGTCTCCGGTGTTTAAAGACAAAGATAAGGCCATTACGCTGACCCGCTCCTTCGGCATATCGTCTATAGCCTCTGGCACTGCACAACCAGGGCAAAACCCGGTCTATGTCGGTCAGCTGGAAGCGCTGATTGACGGTCGTTACTACCTGCAACTGGAAACACTGGATGAGCTGATTCCGGAAGTAGGCTATGAGACCGGCTGGAAGATCACCCTGGAGGCAGTCGTCTCACCGGGAACACCCATTACCTTGAAAAACCCGGATGCCTGATGACCGATACCCGTTGCTTTCATTGCACACTGCCGGTCAGCGAGCCGGTGGTATTTTTTGCAGACGTTGAAGGAATACCACAGCCCATGTGCTGCCCGGGCTGCAAGGCAGTGACCGAGGCCATTGTTGCCGGCGGTCTGGAGAATTATTACCGGCACCGGACCGAAAGCGCCAACCAGGTCACGGATCTGACTCAGCGACTGCAGGAAGAGCTGCAGATCTATGACCGTGCAGAGGTGCAGGAGGATTTTGTCAGACCCGCAGGACCAGCTACTTATAGCCAGGAACGGGACAGCCAGGACAACCGCTTAACTGCCAGCCTGTTGATTGACGGCATTACCTGCGCTGCCTGTATCTGGTTACTGGAAAACCATCTGGAAGCACTGGCGGGTGTTGCCCGGGTCAGTGTCAATCTCAGCACCCATGAGGCACAGATCACCTGGGATAACAGCGAGATCCCCTTAAGCACCATTCTGCTGGAAATTCACAAAATCGGTTACAAAGCGTTCCCCTGGCGTGCCGACCAGCAGGAAGCCCTGCTGAAAAATGAAAACCGAATCTTTATACGACGGCTTGCCGTTGCCGGTATTGGTGCCATGCAGGTGATGATGTATGCCATCGCCCTCTATTCCGGTGCGATCAGTGACGATATGCCGGACATTTACCGGGACCTGATCCGGATCTTCAGTGCCGTGATTGCTACGCCTGTGGTTTTGTATTCTGCCGCCCCCTTCTTCAAGGCGGCCTGGCGGGATATCAAAATACGACACCTCGGTATGGATGTTCCGGTATCCATTGCTATTGGCGGCGCCTACCTGGCCAGCCTGTGGGCAACCTTCTCTGTTTACTTCCTTGCGACAGGTTCAAGCGGTGAAGTCTACTACGACTCCGTCTCCATGTTCACCTTCTTCCTGTTGACTGGCCGCTACCTTGAGCTTCGTGCCCGCCATGCAACCGCCAGGGCTGCACGGGCGCTGACCAATCTGCTGCCGCCCAGCTGCCTGAAAGAAGTCAACGGTCAGTATCAGCGTGTCCCGGTGGCCGACTTGCAACCAGACGACAAAGTTAGAATTCTTCCCGGTGATGCCATTCCCGCAGATGGCATTCTGATCAGTGGCTCCACCAGCGTGAATGAAGCCATGTTGACCGGAGAGTACCTGCCCATCGAAAAGCAGCCCGGTGATACACTGCTGTGCAGCAGTATCAACGTGGATCACCCGATTGAGCTGAAGGTAAGCAAAGTGGGCGAAGAGACCCGGGTAGCCGGCATTATCCAGCTGCTGCAGCGGGCACAGCAGGATAAACCCGCCATCGCCAAAATTGCCGATAAGGTGGCCGGCTGGTTTGTTGCCTGTGTTTTGTTGGTTGCCATTGTCGTTTACTGGGGCTGGTCTGGCATTGCTCCGGAAGACGCGTTCTGGATTACCCTTTCAGTTCTGGTGGTGACCTGCCCCTGCGCTCTGTCCCTGGCCACCCCTGCCGCCCTGACTGCGGCTACCGGTTATCTGCACCGTCTGGGTCTGCTGGTGACCCGTGGTCATGTTCTGGAGGGCCTGAAAACCATCGACCATGTGATCTTTGATAAGACCGGCACCCTGACCAAAGGAGAACTCTCTTTAAGCCGGGTCGTTCCTCTTGATAACGGCAACTGCTCAAAAGAGGTGTTGCTGCAACGGGCGGCGGCCCTGGAAGCTCACTCGGAACACCCTATCGCCAAAGCCTTTTTCTACACGGTTGAGTCACTGCATGAGCAGGCTCACGATGTTAAAAACCACCCGGGCCAGGGGATAGAAGGCACCATTGGCAACCGCTTTTATCGTATCGGACGACCAGACTTTGCCTGCCCCTGCGACAACATGGCAACACCAGAACAGGATGGACAGTGGCTGCTGATGTCAGAAAGTACTGACCAGGAACTCTGGCAACCGCTCTGCTGGTTCAGGATTACCGACAGCCTGCGCCCTGAGGCCGCCCACACAATCCAACGGCTGCAACAGATGGGCAAAACCGTAACCTTGCTCAGTGGTGATGCCGAGCTGGTGGTGGCGGCAACCGCTGAATCTCTTGGTATACGACAATGGAAGTCTGAAAGCAGTCCGGATGACAAGCTGCACTATATACAGACGCTGCAGAGTCAGGGCCACAAAGTCTTGATGGTCGGTGATGGCATCAATGATGTTCCTGTTCTGGCAGGGGCGGATATCTCCATGGCCATGGGTAATGCCTCTGACCTGGCACGCACCAGTGCAGATGCGGTATTGATTTGTGGCAACCTTGAGCGACTGGCCGATGCCTTTAACCTGACCATAAGAACCCGGAAAATCATCCGGCAAAACCTGGCATGGTCCCTTGGCTACAACCTGGCCGCACTGCCCCTGGCCGCTGCTGGCATGATTGCTCCCTGGATGGCGGCTACCGGTATGGCGCTCAGCTCCCTGATTGTGGTGGCCAATGCCCTGCGACTGAATCGCCCGGGGAAACCGGTTAATGAACCAGACCGATCAGAAGAAGTATACGCCCACCTTGAACCCGGAGAAGCTGCCTGATTATGGAAAGCCTGATTATCCTGATTCCTCTGGCCCTGATCCTGATCGGTGTAGCGATCAAAGTGTTCTTCTGGGCTGTAGACAATGGACAGTTTGACGACCTTGAAGGGCCGGCACACAGCATTCTTTTTGATGAGCCTCAACGCACACAGATACCAAAGGCTAATTCACAAAAGGATGATAAACCCTGAGCATCATGGAACTTAGAGAGAGTTTGATATGCATGCCCACGGGGGACCGTGGGAACGAGTCCATCTTTTTTGCTCGGAATCCACCACCAGTATTGCGTCAGCAAGGGAAAAACAAGGCAGTAGTGTATGACCATTAATGAAGTCCCCACTTTACTTTCCGCATTAACCCTGGGAATCCTGGGCAGTGCCCACTGCATTGGAATGTGTGGCGGCATTACTTCCGCCCTCAGTCTCTCCCTGGCAGGCAGGTCCCGTGCACAAATCTTCTGGCTGATGCTGGCCTATCATCTTGGACGGATTACCAGCTACAGCATCGCTGCTTTCCTGCTGGGCAGCATTGGCTGGTACCTGGGAGGTATCAGCCCGGAAGTAAAAATGGGACTCCGATATTTTGCAGCTATTATGCTAATCGCCATGGGGCTTTATCTGACCGGTTGGTGGCGGGGTCTGACACATCTGGAAAAGATCGGACATAAACTCTGGCAACATATCCAACCCAAAGCCAAAGCTCTGCTGCCAATAAAAAACGTTGCCAATGCCCTTGCCGTTGGCATGCTCTGGGGGTGGTTACCCTGCGGCCTGGTCTACAGCACACTGGCCTGGAGCGCCACCCAGGGAAACCCTGTACAGGGTGCGCTGTTAATGGCCTCATTCGGTATGGGCACCATACCCTCAGTGTTCCTGCTCGGCGCCTTCTCAAGACAGCTCAGCGGTATCATTCAGGCCCGCATTACCCGTAATCTGGCTGGTTTGCTGATCATCCTGTTCGGGCTATGGTCTATGCCAGGCGCTCACCAGAAGTGGCTGATGTCCGCGCTGCATCATCATATGTGATAAAAAGAAGGCACCGGCCTGTTCAGAATAAAACCACCTGGCGCATTAATTGCTCGATTAATAACCAAAAGGCAGATAAGATCCCTGCCTTTTAAAATTTCACGTCACCTGCGATACAGTCCTCAGGCATAACGGGTTCGGTTCTTACTTATTGACACCAATCAAAGAACGGAACTGAAAATCTTTTTAAACTACCAAAAAGCATCATGACGTAATACAGACTGTTTTGCCTTAAGCTTTCCGGCACCGAAAAAGAGATCTGAAGGCCAAAACATTGACTGACAAGACATGAAGATTACCGTTCGAGAGCAATGATGAATAGTGCACCAGTTTGGGATAAAGACCTGATTCACCGTTACAACCACTCAGGCCCGCGTTATACCTCCTATCCCACAGCGGTGCAGTTTGATGGCAGCTTTGATATTCACAAATATCACGAAAATGCCCAGTCCAGTGCCAGCAGTATCAAACCGCTTTCGCTCTACTTTCACATTCCGTTCTGCTCTCATGTTTGCTATTACTGCGCCTGCAATAAAATTGTGACCAAGCATCGTGAGCGTGCCAATATCTATCTGGAATACCTGTTCCGTGAGATCGAGATGCAATCAGCACTCTATAGCAATGAACAGCGGGTTGAACAGCTCCACTTTGGCGGCGGCACTCCGACCTTTCTGAGCAGAGATCAGATGACTGACCTGATGGGTCATATCAGCCAGCACTTCCAGCTGACCCACAGCGATGGTGCAGACTATTCCATTGAACTGGATCCCAGGGAAGTTGACTGGCCCATGATGGGCACCCTGAGGGACCTCGGGTTCAACCGAATCAGCATCGGTGTTCAGGACCTCAATCCCAGAGTGCAGGAAGCCGTTAACCGGGTACAGCCGGAAAGTATGATTCAATCTGTGCTTGATGCTTCCCGAGTCATGGCATTCCGGTCCGTACATATGGACCTGATTTACGGCCTGCCTTTCCAGAGCGCCAGCAGTTTTATGGAAACCATTGATCGTGTGGTCGATATGGCACCGGACAGGTTATCCCTGTTTAACTACGCCCACCTGCCACACCGCTTTAAGCCACAGCGCCGAATCAATGAACAGGATCTGCCAGTGCCTGAGATGAAGCTGGAAATTCTGCACAAGGCCACGGAAAAGCTGCTGGATCAGGGGTATATCTACATTGGTATGGATCACTTTGCCCTGCCTGACGATGAGCTGGCCGTTGCCCGGGAAGAAGGTACTCTGCACCGGAATTTTCAGGGTTATACCACCCATGGCCACTGCGACCTGATCGGCATGGGTGTGTCTGCCATCAGCCAGGTAGGCGACACCTATATTCAGAACAGCACGGATGAAGCCCAGTATTACGCAATGATCAATGAACAGCAGTTGCCGATGGTACGCGGCCTGAAGATGACAGATGATGACAAAGTCCGCCAGACAGTGATTACCCAGCTGATCTGCCACTTCAAACTGAACTTCAGCGATATTGAAGCGCAGTTTGGCATTCAATTCAGAGATTACTTCCGTGATGAGCTGGCAAGGCTTGAGCCTATGAGGGAAGACGGCCTTGTCAGTTACAATAGTGATGGCTTGCTGGAAGTGTTGCCTAAAGGAACCCTGCTGATCCGTAACATCTGTATGCAGTTCGACCACTATCTCCATCAACCGGAGATGAAAGAAAAGCCGCTCTACTCAAAGGTTATCTGATAAGCAGGCCGCAAGTCGGTTCGCACGCGAACCGACTTGCGGCCTGCTTATCAGAAGAAAACCGAAACTGACTACTCTTTATCACCACTCTCACATTGATTTACTTGAAACATAAGTGCAAAATCTGCCGGGTCAGTCAAACACCACGAACGGAAATTCAATCCTGTGACGCAAGACAACGTCGGATGGACTTTTCCGGGGACAAAGACACACAACCACCAGGTGCAATGACCGGTACTATTATCGATGTCAGCCCTGAGCTGGATAGACGACACAGCAGAGAAATCTCATCGGAACATCGTTTATGACGCCTTACTGAAGCAGTACTAAACTACTTCTTTAGATCTGTCCGGCTGCGTATATACCTGATTTACACTCCGGTAATATTTTTCATAAACTTGGCTTTCCGATAAAACAGTGTCGAATTTCGCAAATACGACTTTGAGGCCTCTCAATGACGTCAAAGCCCAACGTCCGACAGCCGAGCCATGTGGCCTGCAGAGACTGCAGCCTCAGCTCACTGTGCCTGCCACTGGCACTAAGCATTAAGGATATTGATCAGCTGGATCACATTATCAAGCGTGGACGTCCTTTGAAAAAAGGCGAACACCTGTTTCTGGAAGGCGACCCCTTCACCAGTGTCTTTGCTGTTCGCTCCGGGGCTATCAAAACGTACACGGCGACCAATGAAGGTGAGGAACAAATCACCGGATTTTACCTGCCCAGTGAAATTCTTGGCCTGAGTGGCATGGATACGGATACCTACCCGGTTTCTGCCCAGGCTATGGAAACCACCATGATCTGCGAAATTCCTTTCGAGCAGCTGGAAACCCTTTCAGATCAGTTTCCGGAGCTTCGCCGCCATTTGATGCGACTGATGAGCAAGCGCATCCGCGAAGATCAGCAAATGATGATGCTGCTCTCCAAGAAAAACGCAGATGAACGCATTGCCACGTTCCTGATCAATCTGGCCAGCCGTTTTCGTCGCCGTGGTTTTTCTTCCCAGTCGTTCCGACTGTCCATGTCGAGAAATGAGATGGGGAACTACCTGGGCCTGGCGGTAGAAACCGTAAGTCGTGTATTTACCCGATTCCAGAAAAATGGCCTGATCTCAGCGGTGGGCAAGGAAATCGAAATTCGCAACTCTGTTGAGCTATGCACACTGGCCGGCGGAAAAACGCTGGAACCAAACCCGATTGTCACCGGCGCATGACTTTATTCGCTGATGAAGCTACCCTTTGAGGTGGCTTCTTCCATTTGTTCTATTGACTGATAGCGGCATGCTCTCTCCCATGCATACAAACGAAAGCTCATCCGTTCAGGTATATCTGCGATCCCAAATCAGAACCATACCGAACTGGCCTCATGAAGGTATCCTGTTCAGGGATATCACCACGCTGTTTGAAAACCCGGAAGCATGGCGCAAGACCGTAGATGTCATGGTTCAGCGTTATGAGCGTCAGGCTTTTGATCGTATTGGCGCTTTGGATGCCCGTGGTTTCCTGCTTGGCTCGACACTGGCCTATATCCTGAACAAGCCACTGGTACTGTTTCGTAAGAAAGGTAAACTACCCGGTAAAACCCTCTGTGTTGAGTATGACCTTGAGTATGGAAAAGCCGTGCTGGAAATGCATGAAGACACCGTTAAGGCTGGTGAAAAAATCCTGTTGATGGATGATCTTATCGCCACCGGCGGCACTTTGCTGGCAGCAGATCAGTTGATCCGAAATGCCGGGGCCAGCATTCTGGAGGCCGCTGCCATTATCAACCTGCCCGACCTCAAAGGTGCTGATAAACTCAATGCGGCCGGCATTCCAACCTACACCCTGTGCAGTTTTGAAGGCGAATAAGACCATCATCAGTTCAGAATTTCAGGGATGATACGATATCTCTCATAGGGCCGGTGCCAGTATTCCTGAGTCGGCTCCAGAATCTTGTCCGGCAGGCGTGGAAGCATTCAGCCGGAAGGTACTTCCCCGGAAAAAAGGACTTTTCATATGGGAATTTGTGCCAAGGAATTGCGACACTATGTGGTTCGCCCAGCACTTAAGCATCTGGGCATGTGGAGCCCAACCGCTGAAAATCTGCTGCTTGGTACTGCTGCCAGAGAGTCAGGACTCGGCTTTCACCTGAAACTGGCCAATCATCAGGCCCTTGGTATTTATCAAATATCACCGCGTATGCACAGAAATATCTGGGATTTATTTCTTGCTCCAAACCCTGATCTCTCCAGCAAGGTTCGTGGGTTGGCCAGTCAGCGAGAGTTTCTTTCCCATCCCCATCATGAGCTTGCCACCAATCTGGTTTACGCCACGGCCATTGCATGGCTTATCTATCATCGATCGGGCCTGAAAATAGAGAACATCGATCAGGACGATATCGCCGCTTTGGGCAAGTTATGGCAAAAGCAGTTTCACAGCAGAAATCCGGGAACCATCAAGAGTTTCTGTGAAAGCTATCAACAGATGATTATTGAATCAGGTAGCTCCACAGAGGAGTCCGCGTACTTTAACCGGGCTGCAGCCAAGCCCGCCTGAGACTGTTATTCAGCCTCCTGGCGGCACTGATCGTATGCTTCGTGATCTCACACCCACTATAGGCCGCGGGCTTCTGCGCATTTAACGCACAGGTCAGCATAAGGCATAACTTCCAGACGCTGAACCGGAATGTCCTTGCCGCAGGATAAACAAAATCCGTAATCTCCTTCGTTCATGCGATCAAGAGCCCGGTTAATTTTACCGAGCTCAATAACCGCCTCATTCCCAAGCGCATCAATAACTTCATCATTCTCCCGTTCCTGGGCCTGTTCAGACCAGTCTGCGCTGTTTTTACGGGAGGCATCTTTTTTAATTTTGCCCAGACGCGTATTCAGCTCATCCCTGCGAGCCAGCAACCATTTTTGCAACTTATCATGATCTGTCATTTTGCTACCCCTGCACAAAGATACTGGAGAACCTTGCTTTTATTCTTTTCAGAAATTCCGAACTCAAATAGTAGATCATTGCTACCGTCAGCGTAATATTCTCTATCAAGAAAATAGATCTTTTCTGTCCGGCTGTCCTTTGCCACTACAGACTTTCCGTGAAACACTGACTTGGTTGAATGGTAACCGGTAGATATAATCAGTCGATTTACAATGACGGTTAGCACAGCCCCTATGACGACGACCAACCTGACTGGTTCTGAAAAATACAGTTTCAATAAACTACAGAAAAAACTCAGACGCCTGACCGGAAAAGCCATCGAAGACTTTAATATGATCGAAGATGGCGATCGGGTTATGGTTTGCCTGTCGGGTGGTAAAGACAGCTACACCATGCTGCATATCCTCATGAGCCTGCAAAAAAGTGCGCCAATCCATTTTGAACTTATTGCCGTTAATCTGGATCAGAAGCAGCCCGGTTTTCCGGAGCATGTCCTGCCTGACTACCTTGACGGGCTGGGGATACCGTATCACATCATCAATCGGGACACTTATTCGGTCGTCAGGGAAAAAGTGCCTGAGGGTAAAACAACCTGCGGCCTTTGCTCACGCCTGAGAAGGGGGACTCTGTATGCTTTTGCAGAAGATATTGGGGCGACCAGAATTGCCCTTGGTCATCACAAGGATGACATCGTAGAAACCATGTTCCTGAATATGTTTTATGGTTCAAGATTGTCTGCCATGCCGCCAAAGCTGCGCTCTGATGATGGTCGCAACATCTTGATTCGTCCTTTGGCGTATTGTCGCGAAAAAGATATAACCCGCTTCTCAGAGCAGCTGGAGTTCCCGATTATTCCCTGTAACCTGTGTGGCTCCCAGGAAAACCTGCAACGACAAAACATCAAGGCCATGCTGGCTGAATGGGAAAGAAAGCACCCCAGTCGCATTGAGTCCATTTTTACGGCAATGCAGAATATTGCGCCCTCACAAATGGCCGATACAGAACTGTTTGATTTCAAACATCTGGAGCTTGACCGCAATGGCAAGCGAAAGGATTATGAGCATGCTGATAATCAGACCGTCTTCTCAGGCAATATCAATATTCTTGAGAAGGGTAATGGTGTTCAGGTGATCAATTTCGAGCCTTGATCCTCTAACAAGGCTGCCTCAGTGCAGCCTGATGAAGCTTTATTCAGTACTTTTTTTCAGCCTGTATACGATCTGAATTATGGCCTGTACTCATTCAGCTTCCAATTATACCGGTAACTGATACGACCATTGTAGTTCTCTAATTTACGTTTTAACTCATCGCTGGCAAATAACGTTATCTCTTTTGTAACTGTTCAGCACCCCCACATAAATCTGGAATTTTCTGATTTTTATACCATCCTCTTAAGCACCATTTTTCCACAATATTCGCCAGCATGATTCCAGAACTACCCGCAACTATGTCGGCTGAGATTCTCTTGAAAGAGAATGCAGAGCTGCGGATGAGAGTTGCCTGTCTGGAAGAGCGATGTCGAGAATTGGAAGAAAAGGTTGGCAAGAACAGTCAAAACAGCAGCAAGCCGCCATCGTCTGATGGTTATCAAAAACCTTGTAAAAACAGTAATTCTCCAGATCATTCTGACGACCTTTCCGCAGATAAAGGTACCGATCCATCGGATGAAAAACCCAATCCTAAAAGTCTGAGACAGTCTTCTGGTAATAAAGCCGGTGGAAAGAAAGGGCATCAGGGCACTTGTCTTAAACAGGTCGATATCCCTGACTATATTGAGTACCTTCCGGTTAAAGAATGCAATAAATGTCAGGCGTCTCCTCGACTTTAGAGTCTGTATAAAACGATAATTCGGTCAGCTTTTTATAGTGAAGCAAGCCGAAATCAGTGAACTGTTTTTCCAAGTTCGTTATTACTTCCGTTTTTTGCCTAAAAGCCTTTAGTTATGCTGCTTCTGAATTATCCGGTATTAACTGGTCGATCAGATCGCGAAAATTGAACTCATATTTTTGCTTATATCTGTTCCAGCCCTTGCGAATAGAGAACCTCGGAATAATTCCTGAAAGAGCAATTTTCATCATGCCTGCAGTGGTTGTATCCGGGCTTCTCCAGGGTATCCGAGAAATATTCAGACATGCCTGATTTTTACAAACGGTTAATAACTGCAATAATGCATAGCCTGCCATTTTCAAATGCATCCATCGAAGCAGTGTTCGCAATTTCTGCTGCCATAAATGGCAACAGCCAAAAGCATGTTTGAGTTGGTGAAACATTGGCTCTACCGGCCATCTCCGGGAATAGGCACGAAGCACCTCCAGTCCCTCAAGTTCCGGATTGGTCGAGATGAATATTCTGCTTTCGGTCAGACCTTTGTCATTTTCAAAGCGACTCCAGACGACGCGTACTTCACGACCTTTAAGGAATCTGGCGCGACAGATCAGGGTACGATAACGTATTTTGCGAAATTTGCCGTACATCCATACTGTTGCTTTTTCTTCCGGCAGTTTCTTAACCTGTTCTGTCGTCATCTTGATGCCGTACTTTTTTGGGCGCCCTCGCTTCTTTACGGTGGGTGCTGGCGGCAAAGCATAGAGGGCCCGATTTGAAGGTATCTGACCAACAACTTCTATGTTCATTTCCAGAGCTGGCTTTATCAGTGTCCAGTTCATATACCAGCAATCGGTTAGCAGGCGTAGCACTCGATCCTTCACTTCATTGCGTACCACCCTGAGCATGGCCACGGCAATTTTCAGTTTGCTGGTGTTACCTGAAGCTGGTGTCGGAAATGAGATCACCGGTATGGCGGTAAATACTTCATCTGCAGCCCGCTCAAATATGATGGCCAGGGAAACCCAACACTGCCCCCAGATGTACGTCGGCCGATTGCGTTTCTTGCTGTGTTGATGATGTGTACGACAAGCAGGGGCTTTGTCGGAAAACCGTTCGATTACCCAGTCATCAAGCCCCAGGACCACAGGTTGATTCTCAGGAGCTTTGGAGCAGACCAGACGGATCAAGTGGCGTGCCAAGTTCTTCCATTGCCACTTGCCCTGAGATAGCCAGTGGTGGTAGCTGCTCCACACACAATGAAAATCAATTGTTAACAACGCCTGTGTAACAAAGCCGTCGGCTGAAAGCATGCAACCGAACAGCAGTTCGCAGAACGTTGGTACTGCAGTTGATGATAGCGCTCCAGCAAGAAAGGTTGTATATGAAGCGAGCTCCCTGAGGATTACTTGATGATCTGAAGTGAGC
Source organism: Endozoicomonas sp. SCSIO W0465 (assembly GCF_023716865.1). Lineage (NCBI taxonomy): Bacteria > Pseudomonadati > Pseudomonadota > Gammaproteobacteria > Oceanospirillales > Endozoicomonadaceae > Endozoicomonas > Endozoicomonas sp. SCSIO W0465. The sequence goes on along the minus strand of NZ_CP092417.1, from coordinate 5,153,288 downwards.
ATGGCAACCATCTCGAATTTCGTCATTGGGGATGGTTGCTTTTAGCAGATTATGCGCCGGAACTATTGTGCTCTTAAAACTCTAAAGTCGAGTTCTTGATAGTGAGCCGGTCAAATATATTGAACGACAGGTGTTTGAACCAGGGAGACCGGGTGAATTTGAAGTAACGGCCCATAGAGCTGAAGTAAAAATCTGCACTTGTGGTTGTCGGAATCAGGCTGAATTCCCGGAAGGTGTTACCGCTGCCGCACAATATGGCTCAGCCACACAGGCTATGGCCGTCTATCTTAACCAATACCATTTCCTGCCTTTTAAGCGCGTGTCAGAGTATTTTAATACTCTCTATAAAATGAGTGTAAGTGCAGGCACTGTCGCCAATTTTGTGGCCAGAACCTATGAAAATCTGGCTTCTACTGAAGAGGTTATTCGTGACGCCTTGCGGGAATCGTCTGTTGCCGGAGCCGATGAAACGGGTATGCGGGCCGAGGGCTCTTTGCACTGGCTACACGTTATGCGGGATGAACAATGGACGCTCTACTACTTGTCTGGTAACTATTCAGCACTGAGCAAAGGCATATTACAGTAATTCCGAACAGCTCTATGAAGTGATTGATATATGTCCATTCCCTGTTTTCTGGCAGACGACAAATAGCTGCGAATCCGTGCAAACATAGAACCACCGTCTGCACTCCTGAAGCAGCCTGAGATTTTCTGCTTTAACTTGGCCATTCGAACATCCCGCTCACTGCCATTGTTATCGAAGGGAATGGTAAAATCTGACATGAAGCGCAGTGTCTCAGCCTTGAACTCAGTGAGTCGTTTGAAGAGATTGTAAGCTTTAGTATTCTTGACTTTCTTGCGCTTAAGCTCCTCTCGTTGCTTCTCCATATAGACGACTTCTTTCATTAGAGCCCGCTGAAGCAACCGGTCATAAATCTTCTCGATTCGTTCACAGACAACACTTGGCATCTGTAGCATACCTATGGTCTTAAAGCCCTTGCAGTAATGCCAGGAAAGCCTCAGTAGCTTCATCAATCGCAACGCCAGTTGATTGCTGTCCCTATCAACAACACCCAAAAGCTCCCTCAGGTGATGGGCATTGCAAAGTACGTGAGTTGCCGCATATGCAAAATAGGATTTCCAATGATCATGAACCAGAACGCCTGCAAATGTTAGCAGTATGCCCATCGTGTCCATGGCCTCACGACCTCGCTTTTCAGACAAGTAGTAGAGCGTCCATTGTTCATCCCGCATAACGTGTAGCCAGTGCAAAGAGCCCTCGGCCCGCATACCCGTTTCATCGGCTCCGGCAACAGACGATTCCCGCAAGGCGTCACGAATAACCTCTTCAGTAGAAGCCAGATTTTCATAGGTTCTGGCCACAAAATTGGCGACAGTGCCTGCACTTACACTCATTTTATAGAGAGTATTAAAATACTCTGACACGCGCTTAAAAGGCAGGAAATGGTATTGGTTAAGATAGACGGCCATAGCCTGTGTGGCTGAGCCATATTGTGCGGCAGCGGTAACACCTTCCGGGAATTCAGCCTGATTCCGACAACCACAAGTGCAGATTTTTACTTCAGCTCTATGGGCCGTTACTTCAAATTCACCCGGTCTCCCTGGTTCAAACACCTGTCGTTCAATATATTTGACCGGCTCACTATCAAGAAGAGACGCCTGACATTTATTGCATTCTTTAACCGGAAGGTACTCAATATAGTCAGGGATATCGACCTGTTTAAGACAAGTGCCCTGATGCCCTTTCTTTCCACCGGCTTTATTACCAGAAGACTGTCTCAGACTTTTAGGATTGGGTTTTTCATCCGATGGATCGGTACCTTTATCTGCGGAAAGGTCGTCAGAATGATCTGGAGAATTACTGTTTTTACAAGGTTTTTGATAACCATCAGACGATGGCGGCTTGCTGCTGTTTTGACTGTTCTTGCCAACCTTTTCTTCCAATTCTCGACATCGCTCTTCCAGACAGGCAACTCTCATCCGCAGCTCTGCATTCTCTTTCAAGAGAATCTCAGCCGACATAGTTGCGGGTAGTTCTGGAATCATGCTGGCGAATATTGTGGAAAAATGGTGCTTAAGAGGATGGTATAAAAATCAGAAAATTCCAGATTTATGTGGGGGTGCTGAACAGTTACTCTCTTTTAAAACACCATCCTCATCAATAAAGTCATCTTCATACCAATCAAAAATGCTGGAAAGCACAAGACGGCCATTGACAAAAGCAGCTCCTTTTTTCTGATTGATAAACCGCCTGGCAGCGTCTGCCAACTGATCGTCAATCCTTCTCCCCTGAAACGGATCTGGCAATAAATCAGGGCAACCAATACTGGCGCAGTTTAAGGCATAGTGAATTCGGGGATTGTTCCAGATAGGGCGGAGAATCCGATGTTCAATGTCATGCAGGGAGATATTTTGACCGGCAATCTTAATAAGTTCATCCTTCCATGGCCCCATACGGAACCATCCTTTTCCCAGCCGGGTTATGGATTTTACCGGGTAGTAATCAAGGATCAGATCAACGGTTAACGCATTATAGAGGTTTATCCAATAGGCCTGCTGCTCATTGCGGTTAAGCGTTCTGGGGTCCTGTTGCGCTATAGCGTGGAGATAAGTATCTAATCGTTCCTTGTCTGTTTTTGTAACACGACCATACTCAACCATGAACATTCCGGTTGATTCAGAGAGCTTCACATAGCGATCAAGAAATTTTTGCCATTCTGAGTGATCGACAACCTTCTCACTGTTTTTGTCAACCTTATCCCAATATGACCAGCGATCCGGGGATGGAACCGCCTGAACAGCAACGCTGAACAAACTGAACAATAAGAGCAGGGCAGAAACGACGCATCTGGCCATACATGGCACCTTCCTGGCGTTATTTAAGAGCCATCCATTAATAATGCTTCGGGTGCCTCCCGGATTGGTTATCGGTACGATCCGTTAAATCCAACAGGCTCCTGGGCCACTTAAGTCCATTGGACTGATCAAGAAAGGTGATCGGCAGAGAAACTGACTACTTCAGCTCATTCAATCCCCAGTCATACTGATACTGAATAATACCTGTGTATTTTTTGAGTCGTATGGCGTTACTCCGGGAAGCAAACCTGAGCAGGTGTAAAACAACCCCCTCCTGATCAACAAAATCCTTTTCATACCATTCATAGATACGGGATAGTGTCAGCCTGCCATCTACCCAGCTCATGCCTTTTTCCTGTCGGATAAAGCGGCTGGCAAGTTCATCAAGCAAGTGATCGGTATTGGCAGCTGTAAAGACCGTTGCCGACAAATCCGGACAACCCATGCTGGCACAGTTCACCGCATAATGAATCCGGCTATCTTCCCATAGTGGCCTGAGAATCCTGTGCTCAATATCGTTCAAAGTCAGCTGTTGGCCTGCTACACGGGTGACATCCATATCCCACGGACCAAAGCGATACCACGGGCCAATTTTGGTAATGGATTTAACCGGGTAGTGTTCGAGCACCAGATCAACCGTTAATGCGTTGTAGAGATTGATCCAATAAGCTTTCTGCTCTGCCTTTGCGTACGTCCTTGGATCCAGAGAGGATATTTCCATAAGGTATTGCTTGAGCTTGTCACGATCTTCCTGACTGACAGCCCTGTAGCGAAAGCGGTTTCCATCCGGACGAAGTACCAGATAAGCATCCAGTATCTCCTGCCAGAGGTGGTGGTTGATCACCAGGGAAGAATCCGGGTTGCTGTTGTCCCAGATTGCCCAGTACCTGCTGGCAGGGGCTGCCATGGCCAGGTCCGGAACGATGAGTAAGAAGCCAAAAAGCGTAAATGCTTTTACTTGCCTCCATAAATTTGCAAAGCCAAAATGAAGCGAATCAGAATTGATATAAGTTAGGGTCATGGGAATGCCTTCTCCCTGGTTATTATTTTTCACCCACAGTTCACATGCTAACCTGGATCATTTACATCATACTGCAGTAGTTTATTACTGTTGATCATGGAAAGCAGTTCCTCAATATATGCTTTACCCCTTATGGAATATGCCTGCAAACCATGGGCCAGATCAGCTCCGGTGACCGACTCCTGACTGATTCTCCTCTGCTCACGAATCTGTCGCATCGCCTGGTACTGATGATTGGTATTCAGGTTGTGCATATAAGCACGGACCGAAGCCGCAACATCCTCAAACATCTGAACTTCATAGGTTTCTCCTGCTGGGCGAGCCGCTGGCACAATGCCGCAGCCCGGGGTAAAACACCACTGACCAAAGAAGTTATTACCTTGGCGGGCAAACCTTGAAGTCCCCCACGCGCTTTCATTGGCCGACTGAGCCAGGGCAAGCGAAGCAGGAATCGTATCAACACGGCTCAGCAACGCCGCAAAAAACCTTGCATCAAAGGTTGCAATATCAGGTAACCGGTATTTTCTGCCCATATCAGCCAGCCATGACTGGTCTTGTTCCGTCAGCGCTGACAGGGAGGATAACGCAATAATCCTCTGACGATGTTGTAAAATCGTATCATTCTCTTGTTGGACTATGGGCAACAAGAAGCCAAAAAAAGCACGTTTTTTGGCTTTGACATCAACCATGCTGGCAAAATCCGGTATAGCCAAAACAGACAACGTTTCTACCTCGGCAACCGCCACAGGTTCAGATGCTACTGCAGCTTCATCCGCATCCTGGTAATGAATTCCCAACGACACCAGAGGTAATGCCAGCAAAACTCCCAGCATCACTTTATCAATCTTATTGAGCATAAGTTCCTCAGTAAAGCATCCCGGTTAACAGCAGGATAAAGGCTAACCGCCGGAAATGGCAGAATATCCTCAAAATAATGCCCAACTTCTTTACAATTCAGGCGAAATATGACAACACTGGATGTGCGGCTTAACGCGGTTCTGCGGTGGAAACCCCCTGCAGAGAGCCAATAATAATAACAAAGGTTAACCGCCGGTCAGTATCAGTATCCACCACTGCTCATGTCATTTCAGCGGAAGAAACGGCCCGGCTCCGGCAGAATACATGGAGGCACTGTTATGATCCTAAGCCATTTCTGGGGCTTGCTCACTGAGCCCGACAACGAATGGATCAGCATTCGGAAGAATCCGCCCGGGCTGATCCAGCTTTACCTTGGTCAAATCATCTGGCTGGCAGCCTTACCCGCTTTCTGCACTTACATGGGTACGACGCTGGTTGGCTGGAGCCTTCCCGGAAGTATCAATGTGGTCAGACTCACACCGGAAAGTGCCCTGTGGATGGCCATCCTGGCCTGGATGGCAATGATTTGCGGGGTTGCCGTCATGAGCTGGTTTATCCACTGGATGAGTAGTAACTTCAACAGTGATCCTTCACTGACCGATTGCACGGCATTTACCTGCTATACTGCCTACCCACTCTTTCTGATCGGTATCTGCGGCCTCTATCCATCGCTTTGGCTGGCTATTATTGCCGGTACTGTTGCTGTCTCTGCCACAGCCTATCTTCTGTACAGTGGTCTCCATATTTTTATGAAAATTCCTCAAGAGCAGGGCTTTATCTATGCCAGTTCGGTTCTCTGTATTGGATTGGTCGTTCTGGTGTCCATCATGATCACTACCGTTATTTTCTGGGGTATGGGCATTGGGCCTGAATATGTCCAGAGTTATTAAGGCTTCTGCAGCGCCGGGTTAGTTCACGGTATCAATGTGATGAACTCATTCGTACTAAAGGAAGCGAAGTGCGCTGTCAGCATCTATTAGTCTGAGTCAGCGCACCGTCGAAATTCACCGATTTCGTATCATGGATTAAGAGAGGTACACAGTCACTTGCTCAGCTGGAACGTCAGGTCATGCGTATGACAGTCTCAAAGAACAAGTTGCCAAATGCAGCCTGCGCAGGTGAACTTAACACAAGCATTACCAGGCTATCATGGCAACCTCCTGATTCAGCACCTCAGGAATAACAGCGGTTCCATTGGTTCAAATAGTGCTTCCGCCCGAAGATGATATGAGGTTTTCCAGTTCCTGCGACATCCTGCCCATCGGTTTTCTGCACAGCAACTCTCGATTTTTAGCTAGTTCTCGTCCAAAAACGCATCAGGCAATCATAATTAGATTGTACGTGCGTTTTGATATTTCCTGAAATTCCAGAGAGCCGCAAAAACTCTTCCCTTTTTTTCTCTAATCTGGGACGGATATTGGAGAAAAACGCGAAAAGCAGGCAGAAAACATCCTCCCACCATGCTGGAAAGGTACTTTCATGTAGCGTGGAGGTGGCTATCAGGATGGTGCCGGGTGTCTGGCCAGAATCACCAGGTTGTAACAGACCACCGATAACCAGCAATGAGAATCAAAACGCTCAGAACCCTTGCAGTGGCAACGTGATAGCCCAAAACATCTCTTTAGCCACGAAATTCCCGCTTCAATACCTGCCCGGAAGCGAAAGAGCGTTTTATACACATACTGACTTTTAGTCATCTCTTCGACTTCAAGTCCGCGCTTCTTATTAAAAGCTACATCGCTGATTCCCATGGCCTTGGCTTTTTCCAAATTAGCGCGACACGCGTATCCGCCGTCACCGCTTGTCTGGCGAGGTACACGACCATAAATTTCTTTTTGTCTTTCCATCATCGGAATGAATTGGTCCGAATCCGCTGGGTTACCTTCCTCAATAACCAGGTCCAGGATCAATCGACTTTTTCCCTGAACCAGGTTCAGTTTATGGCCATACTGTACTTGCCGCCTGTCTTTTACGATGATATCCGTATGGGGTTCATACAGGCTAACCACTTTTTCCTGGGCTGGCACCTTTTCACCCTTAAAGACCCTGCGCTCTGTCTGGGAGACTATTGCATCCACCAGGGGTAACAGGTGATCCACATCGGCCTGCCACTTGTCGGCATCATCAGCCAGGAGACACTGCCCCTGCTGACGGGCGTTTGCTAGCGTGACAGTAGCTTCGATAAGTACCTTCCGGGATTTTCGGGTCAACTGCAGCAGTTTTTTATAATGCTGATGCCGCTCTTCTTTGCCAGCGTAGATGCATTTTCTGGCCGCATCTTTTACGGCTCGGTTGTGATGGGTATATTCATAAAGCGGTGTCGCTGTCAGTGTTTGTCCCCGTTCCAGCAGCCGACAAATTTCTTTAACGGAACTGGCTAAAAGATCACTGTCGCAAGGAGGTTTGATATCCGATTCGGTGACTGTGCTGTCAATAGCCACAGTGCGCCCTTTTTCAATACCCTGATCTTTAGCGGTCATTAGCTGACAGTTATTAATCCGTTCCCATGTAGATGCAGTAAGAAGGCTGATGAGCCCATGCAAACTGGAGCGACTGGGGCGCTGGTTTGGTTCGAGGCGACAAAAGTCTCGAAAGAGCATGGAGTCCATCAAAACAAACGACAAGTAGTCATAATCACAATTCAAATACTGTTTCAGGAGTGCCGCACGAAGAACGGATTCTGCTGATAGTCCGTTCCGCCCAGTGTTCTGTTTATCACCAGAACTTAAGTCCTCATAAATCCAGTCATTGAACTGTGGATGGGCGTCAAGCCATTGCGAGATACCGGAAAGCTGGGAGCAGATTTCATGAGGTACGTAATGGAGTTCCATACTACACTGCGGGTTGCGTTTTTTGCGCATTTGGAGTCCTCTGTTTTTGGCAATCCCTTATGTTTCTTGCTCTTGGGAAGTTTAGTCGCCAGATAGCAGTAGGGCTCCACTTAATTTTTCAGGATAAAATCTACAGTTTTCAATTGGTTGTGTTTTTGGACGAGAACTAGCTATATCCAATCAAACAGGCATCAGATATTGTTCAGAATAATTCAGGCTGCCGCCTACAAAGTGCCCAGGCAGTTCGGCACAGGATTGTGACCAATATGCCTGCCGTTTATGATTTTGGTCATCCAGAGCCTGCCCGTGTACCTGTCTATTCGAAAAAAAATATTCCTGCTTGCTGTAGTCCCCGCTGCACTGTTCTATAACCTGCTTTTTGTCCTGTTGCAGACGTACGATTTCAACCGTGAACAGAGCTACCTGGAGCACAATCTGGAGATAGCCACTACACAGGTTGTTCGCCAGATCAACACCCATTTTTCCCTCGCCAGGCAACAGGGAGAAAAAGTCAGCCAACAATTGCAGGTACTGGCCTCTGAACCGGGGATATCACCGGCAGAACAACCCTCGGCTACGCTAGCACAACAGGCTCTCAACATTCTGTCCGATCAGCAGGCCCTGCAACCGGGAACGGCCATTATTATCCAGCAGGCCGACCATTCCCTTCAGTGGATTGCCAATAGCAGCGAGGCTGTTCTCTGGCCACCGATGTCTGCCGATTATCGCCAGGATTTGCAGCAGTGGCTGGGCACGGGCATCCGCCAGGGCCATCATAGCGGCATTTATCCTCTCCCCCTGATGCAGGCTGGCCAGCTCTCTGGTGAGCAAGGATTCTTCTACGTCCGCTACACAACTATTGACCATCACCGGGTGGCGGTGCTGAGCTTTGTATCCATGGTAGATTTCCTCAGGGAGCGAGCGGTCCTGATGGGCATGAACGCTTATTTATTCCTGCTCGATAGCGCTCGCGAACCACTGTTTGAACTGGATAGCCTTCAGATCCCTGAAGATCTCAGGCAACAGTATGATGACGCCAGCCACTGCCTGCTCCGGAGTAACAGTAATTCCAATAGCTGCAACAGTAATGGCAGCATGTTCAATGGCAGCACCTTTTTACACATTCACCAACCGTTTGGCGAGGGGGGGCTGGGCTTGTCGTTGCTGCTATCCACCTCCGGCCTTCATGGATTGCTGCCAAAAATTATTACCTTTATTGTTGTACAGTTGCTGGCTGCCATGCTGATCTGGCTAATGGCCGGCCAGCTCAGCAAGCTGTTCAGTTCCATTGGGCAATCACTGGAGAGTATCGCCAGTGGTGAGTCATCCATCGCCGACCCATTGGGCTGCCAGCACGATCTGTTCCATATACGCCAGTTTATCGCCCGCATAACTCACCGACTGCAGCAGCGACAGGAACAGCAATGGGCAGAGCGGGTTTCATCCTTTGACCGCCTGCTTGGAAAGCTGGGTCAGGGTATCTATTACTTCACCCACGACCGGGACGGGTATATGACCCACCTCAGTCCGTGGATGAGGACAGCAGCGGGCATGACTGCCCCCATCGAAACGTACCATTACAGCTGGCTGTACTCCGATGCCCCCGGCAACCAACAGGCACTTGAGGAGACCAGGCGAGTACTGGACAGTGCCGAAACCAGTGTCTACGAGCTGGAAACCTCCGACGAAAACGGCAACCGGTTCCACTTCGAAATCATCAAAATACCGATTTACGATGCCCGGGGCCAGATTATTGGTGCCGAAGGGGTGGGCCGCAACATTACCCGCTGGGTCACTGATGCGGCGCATTTCCGGGGATTGCTGCAGTTTGCTCCTGATGCCATGGTTATTACCAATTGCCGTGGCGTGATAGTGATGGTTAACGCCCGGGCGGAGCTTCTGACTGGCTACCGGGGTAACATGGTGCTGGGTAAACAATTGTGCACACTTATCGGCGATGAGCACCACAATCAGCTCTTCACCGGAGAAAAACTGTCAGCGGTACGCACCAGCCAATCCGAAGTGGAAATCAATATTGTCACCCGGTCCGGGGAACTGGTGCCGGTAGAGTTGACCATGAACGCCATTGAAACACCGGATGGCCTGCACTACTCAATGCTTATGCGTGACATCCGCAAACGCCGGGCAGCAGAAGAGGCACTGTACGCCAGTGAACAACGTTTACGACGCACCATCGATGCGCTGCAACATGAGTACATATTCTATTCTCAACACCTGGACGGCTCTTTTATCAATGTGACTTCGTCGGTTCAGACGATACTTGGCTACAATCTGGAATATTTCATGGCGCACTGGCGACAGTTGTTGCACAGGAACAGTGACCGTACGATGGCAGCAAAGGTATTCAAAATATTGTGCCAGGGTGGGAGCCATCCCAGTTACCAGCTGGAGATCGTCAAGGCCGACGGTACCATTGCCACACTGGAAATCTATGAATCCGCAGCCATGAATGATCAGGGTGAAGTGGTGGCCATTCAGGGACTGGCCCATGACCGGACCCGTGAACGGCGGGCCGCTTCCGCCCTCGCCGATGCCAGGGACAAGGCCCAGGCCGCCAACGATGCCAAGACCCAGTTCCTGTCCAATATGAGCCATGAGCTGCGCACCCCACTAAACGGCATACTTGGCTATGCACAATTGCTGATGACCCAGCCCAATTTTACCCCGGAACAACAGGACCAGCTACAGGGTATTCAGGCCTGTGGCCAGCATCTGCTCACCCTGATCAATGACATTCTTGATTTGAGCAAAGCTGAATCCGGACACCTTATGATTGTTGCCCGGCCATTCAACCTGATGGAGCTGATTGACTCCATTCACCGAATGGTTGCCCAGCAGGCAAAAGCCAAAAAGCTGAACTTCAAGGTGACCGTGGGTCGCGAGGTACCGGCGTTTTTGATTGGTGATGAGACCAAAATACAGCAGATCCTTATTAATCTGCTGAGTAATGCCATCAAGTTTACCGATGCCGGTAGCATTAGCCTGGAAGTTAGTCGTCAGCAGCAGCTGATATTTGTAGTTCAGGATTCCGGTTCAGGGATTGCCGGGGATCAGCTTCAGGCAATATTTTCACCTTTCCGACAGGGTACTTCCGGACTGAAGAAAGGGGGTACGGGACTGGGGCTGGCCATCTGCCAGCGAATTACGACGGCCATGCATGGCACGCTATCAGTTAGCAGTGAACTGAACGTCGGAAGCCGTTTTGTACTGACACTTCCTGTAGCCAGTGCCACAGAGCCTGTCGACTGGTCTGGCCCTGCCGGACTTTCATTGCCACTGGCAGAAGAAGACGGGTGGATCGAAAGCCCTGTCCGACCCGGACTGCCTGTGGTTCAGACTGAGATTCTGGAACGTCAGCTGACTGCCTTTATCGAGATCGGTGATATCGAAGCCATTCGCCATGCTGTGGCCCATTTGTACGACCATGAGTTTGCCCATTGCCATGATACCCAGCTTTGGCTCGACCAATTAATGAGGTGTTGTGATGAGCTTGATATCGATGCCCTGTCGAAACTGGTAGCGAACCTGTCGGGTCAGGATGAATCAGCTTAGCTCAATTGAAGCATTTACGGATTTCACAATTCCGGTCAATCCACTATGCTTCCTGCACAAACACAGGGAGCAGACAAACCATTGCAGAACGACCTTCACCAAATTGAACAGCGGATTCTTGAGCTGTACCAGGAAGCGGAAAGCTTTTTTCAAAAGCCGTTCAGGAAACCTTATATCCGGCTGGATCTAACCGGAGAGACAGCAGGTCAGGCGTGGATCGAAAAACATCAGCTTCGCTTTAATAAGGTACTGCTTCAGGAAAACCGTGAGCACTTTATCCGGCAAACTGTCGCTCATGAGGTGGCACATCTTCTGGCCTATGAACTGTTTGGCCCGAAAATCCGTGCCCACGGGAAAGAATGGCATGGGATAATGGCCAGGGTATTCAGACTTCCCGCGGATCGTTGTCATCGATATGACACGGGAAGAAGCAGCCGGAAGCAGTGGCTGTATCAATGCCATTGCCATGGCAAGACGATTCACCTGAGCACGGTACGTCACAACCGCTCCCAGCGGGGAACGGTTTATCTGTGCACAGCCTGTAAAGGGCCATTAAAATTTCTCGGTCAGCCTCCTAGCACTTCTAACAAGTCGTCACCGTATTTCTCCAGCTTAAATTGACCTATTCCGGTTATTCTTGACAATTCAAGACGGGATTGGGGACGATGCTTTATCAGCTCCATCAGCGTCTTGTCGTTCAGGATGACATAAGCGGGGACATTCTGTTCTTCAGCATGCGTACGTCTCCATTGGCGTAAAGCTTCCCACAACTGCTGGTCATGCTCTTCCACAACCACACGACCGACCTCACGATACTCGCTCTCATACTTTCTCGATGGCTCATAGCGGTCACGACGCAACTGAATGCTTTCATCCCCTTTTAGCAGTGAACGGCAACGCTCGTTCAATTTAAGGGCACCATGACTGTCATGATCCACATTCACGTACCCCCTGGCCACCAGCTGGCGAAAGACCGACCGCCAGGTGCTCTGATCCAGCTCGGTGCCGATGCCGAAGGTGCTAAGACGGTCATGACCAAAGCGGCGGGTTTTATGGGTACTTTTCCCCAGTAGAATATCCACAAGATGGGCCACCCCAAAGCTCTGCCCACTCCGGTAAATACAGGACAACGCCTTGCGGGCAACTTCGGTTCCATCCCATATTTCCGGTGGCTCAAGACACAAGTCACAATAGCCGCAAGGTTTATCCAGAGGCTCATCAAAGTAATTCAACAACACCTGTCGTCTGCATCCGGTCACCTCACAAAGCGCCAGCATGGCTTCCAGCTTTTGCTGCTCTATCTGTTGAATATGCACACTGGCGCTGGAGCGAGCATGCAGCTGCTTGAGTAGCACCACATCCTGCAGGCCATAAACCATCCAGGCGGTAGCGGGCAGACCATCCCGGCCTGCACGTCCGGTCTCCTGATAATAGGCTTCAATACTTCTTGGCAGGTCGAGGTGGGCAACAAACCGGACATCCGGTTTATCAATCCCCATTCCAAAGGCAATGGTTGCGACAATGATGATCCCTTCTTCGACGATAAACCGGTGCTGGTTGGCCCGCCGTTCTTCCGGTGAAAGCCCGGCATGGTAGGGCAGCGCCTTTCGCCCTGACTGCGCCAACCACTGGGCAGTCTGCTCCACTTTCTTACGGGAAAGGCAATAAACAATTCCGGAATCTTCGGGATGCTCTTTATTAAGAAAGTTCAGTAACTGCTGTTTACCCTGCTTCTTCTGGCTGATCCGGTAGAAAATATTGGGCCGGTTAAAGCTGTCCGTAAATACCCGGGCGGTTCCAAGCCCCAGTCGTTCACAGATTTCCCGGCGGGTTCTCTGATCAGCAGTCGCTGTCAGGGCAATTCTGGGAACCCCGGGAAACCGAGTTTGCAAACAGGAGAGCTGCAGGTATTCCGGCCGGAAATCGTGCCCCCACTGAGAAACACAGTGCGCCTCATCAATAGCAAACAAAGCCACCTGAATCTGATCCAGCAGCCGCTGCATAGACTCAGTCAGCAGCCTTTCGGGTGCTACATACAATAAATCAAGGTCACCGATCAGCAGTTCCCGCTCAACCTGAAGCCGGTCTTCCGGAATCATGGCAGAGTGCAGGCAATCAGCACGAATACCCAGTTCCCGGAGGCTGTTGATCTGATCATCCATTAATGCGATCAACGGTGAAACGACAACTGCCGTACCACCTCTTAATAACGCGGGTATCTGGTAACAGAGCGATTTCCCTCCCCCTGTAGGCATCAATACCAGGGCATCACGACCAGCAACGATTTCATGAATCACTTCTTGCTGGAATCCTCGAAAGGATGGGTAACCAAATGTATTTTTTAAAATATCCAGGGCAGGATCAGACATCTAAAGACAAAGTTTCAGGCAAAATTTCGGGTAAAGTGACAGTATAAGGAGTCCGATCATCAATTTCATCATGAGCCCGATACTTTATCCGGGTTTTCACAGCACTGTGCCGGCATGGCACTCACACATCGGTAAAACACCTGAAATTGACGGCTTTTATACCCGGCAAAGCCAGAGTAAAATCCCATTTCACATTTTCAGGATACTCTCTATGTCCAATACCCGTGCTTCTGTGGAAGCGCTGTTACAGCCTTTCACTGAATCTGATGATGGCAGCGAAACCGGAACTCTTGACTACCATGGTCTCCACGGTTTCCTGACAGCCCTGACCATCTGCCCCATAGACCTGACCGAGCAGGTACGGAACGAGAGTATTTTTGATGGTGAGGTTGAGCTTCCGGCAGCCAGTGCCAATGAGTTGAATGAACTTATTGCCAGAATGCAAACGACCATCGACCGGGGATTTAACGACGAAGATGAGGGTTTTTTCCTCTCCTGCGAATCCGAAGAGCTGGAAGACCACGACGATGAAGCCCTTGCCAACTGGTGCACCGGTTTTATGGTGGCTCACTTCCTCGATGAAGACGTCTGGTTCGGAACCAGTGAACAGGAGGTCTGTGAACTCCTGCTGCCGATCATGCTGGCCTCAGGCCTGTTTGATGATGAACAGGAGTTTCAGGATATTCGCAGGGACAGCAAGCTCACAGAGGATATGTGCAGCCAGATTCCCGAAGTGTTGATGGAACTTTACCTGATCTTCAACGCACCGGAAGAGAAAAAGCCCCACCCATCCGGAAAACGCCGTTCATAGTTGGGTCTGGCTGGCAACCGGGAATGCTTCTGGTTGCACCTGGCAACTTCAAGCTGAGTTGCCCGGACTTCTTTCCTGCCATCCCGAATCTGTGAGAGTCTGCCGACTGCTACTTTCCTGGCATTGCGGGGGATCGGTATTGTTCTGTTTCTGACCGTGGTTTGCAATGGATGATGTACGGTGCCGTGATCACTCTTATACGACTGATTCTTTTTCGGAGCCATCACGCATTTTTCTTTTAAGAAAGGCAGCCTGGTCTTCAGAAAGGCCTGAGTGCCCGGGAAGTTTACTATGGTACCACGATAAATGGCTTTCTTTTGCCGCAGCATTGGCAAACATTTCGTACATCCGGGATCCCTTGCGAATCGTATGATCGCTTTCCCGTGAGAGAATGATTGTGTTCACCTTGTGGTATTCCACCAACTGTTTCATGGGGGTGGCTGCGTCAATGTGAGCACCACACAACCAACCCAGGGTGTCGGCAAATTCGGGGAATTGTGGAATGACGACTCTTGAAGTGGTGCTGTAGGAGTCATGGTTAACCAGGGTAAGGCGTTTTTTGGTTCGTATTGCCTCATCTTCACCCAGATTACTGAGATAGCGTTCCAGGGCAACTGTGGCAACGCCGCCACCCAATGAACTTCCCATCAGTGTGATGTTGTCAATGCCGGGTTGGTTCAGTGCCGTGTGCAGGACGGCCATGGCATCCTTGATTACTGTTTCGCCAGTGGCCGCAGGAGCGTAGCGTAAAAGTCCCGCCCTTTTGTTGATTCCGGTGCCCGTGTAATCGTAAAGAAGAACTGGACAGCCCAGAATCCGCTGAATATTGCCCGGTGTTTCTGTCGGTTGGCCATCAGGCAGTCCATGGGATGTGCTGGCAAGTCTGTCTTTGTCAAAGAAGTTTGAGATGGTTGTACCATTCATATTGTTAAAAATGATCAGGTCTGACGATGGTGTGGACTGTCGCCCTGCGGGATAGCAAATGACTGCGCAAAGGGTTGTAGCGTCATGGGAGATGGTAATTTTTTCTGTTCTGAAACCGTCTTCATGGGTGGCGTTACAGGCAGAATCTATAATCGCCTGACTCTTTGCGGGGAAGTGGGCTTTAGCAGAAAACAGGTGGCAGTATTGTGCTGAAATAAGGCGGCAACCCAACAGTCTGGATAGGCCAAGCCGGTTTTCAATCATCCACCCGGCAACTGATGCGCATTGGGATATCGCATAGCTGGACAATGGTGGGGAGGTCGGTTCAGCAGGTGTCAGGTGTCCACTTAAGTTGGGGCTACTCACTAAATGTGATGCCACAGGGCGGTTGCCAACGTGTGCATTCGTGGTGGGTTGTTTTTCTGGCATCTGCCAGCTTGCGGGAAATGGGGGACTGACTGCTTTACTGGTGGATTGTCCGACGGTATTCATCTGGGTGCCTGCAATATTGTAAGTAGTTGATAGTTTGCTCCCATATATTCTGACCATATAATCAGTAGATAGTTCAATCCCTTGTTATCCTGGGCTTTAAACTGACTACATCTTCATGATTTGTTATAAAAAACATCTAAAACAAACTTCCATCTTCTTAATAGATTACTGAAACCCCCTACCCAATGATACTTTGCCGGGGTTACATCCATGACCAGAAAAGAATCAGATGCTCTGTGATAAAGAGATATGACCACCGGGCGACCGACCGAAAACCTCACAGGCATAGTGGATAATGATGCCCCTGCCGGGCTTGAGCTGTTGGCTGCTTGAGGGAGTAGCCAGACAAATTCAGGAAATTTGATCACCTATTGCATTTGCACCGTACACTACCGTCTGATAGCAATAAGTCATGGATGTGTCGTTTCTCTATAATGAAGCACACCATAACCTTTAATGCTGGTTCTGCTGACGGCCTACTGATTGCTCAAAGCCCCACACACCAACACTCAGGAGAGGAAACGTGGCTGAGAATACTGCGAGTCAGATAGACTACAGTGTCACCCCAGACGCTCATCCGAAAACAGTAACCCGAACTCCGGTTCTGAACGAAGGCAACCCTGAGAAAAAACGACAGGAGCTGCTGAATTATTTTCACCAGACGTTTGATCAGTATGAACTGCTGTTTGAAACCCTGGCGCGCGAAGACGCCTGGTATGAAAAAGCCATCCCCCTCCGTCACCCTCTGATCTTCTATTACGGGCACACTGCTGCTTTTTATATCAACAAACTGATCACCGCAAAACTGATCACGGAACGAGTAGACCCTTATATCGAGTCCACCGTTGCCATTGGTGTGGATGAAATGTCCTGGGATGATCTGGACGACAGCAACTACCAATGGCCAACCGTTCAACAGGTTCGTGACTACCGCAACAAGGTCAGGGCACTGGTTTCCGGTTTCATACAAAACATGCCGCTGGAGATACCCATCAACTGGGAAAGTCAGGCCTGGATCATTCTAATGGGGATTGAACATGAACGCATTCATCTTGAAACCTCATCGGTACTGATTCGCCAGCTGCCAATCGCCTGCGTCCGGCCGCACAATTACTGGCAACACTGTATCGAAACAGGGTCAGCACCGGAAAACCGTCTGATTGAGGTGAATGGCCAATCACTTCGCCTGGGCAAAGATAACGACAATTCGCTCTATGGCTGGGACAACGAATATGGACACCTGGACGTTGAGGTCGCTCCATTCAAAGCCAGCGAATACCTGGTCAGCAATCAGGAGTTTAAAACCTTTATTGATGCCGGTGGTTATGACAATGAACGCTGGTGGACGGATGAAGGCTGGGCCTGGACAACGTTCAGCAACCCCCATGGTAAAGCACGCCATCCCAAATTCTGGATCCCCGATGGGGATAGTTATCGCTATCGCACCATGCTGGCAGAGATCGATATGCCCTGGAACTGGCCGGTTGACGTGAATTGTCATGAAGCCCAGGCCTTTTGCCGCTGGAAGTCAGAAGTGACTGGCAAACAGATCCAGCTCCCCAGCGAAGCTGAGTGGTATTGCCTGAGGGAAGCCATTGATACTGACCAGCCCTGGTGGGATAAAGCCCCCGGTAATATCAATCTCGAATACTGGTCCTCATCCTGCCCGGTTGACCACTTCAGAACCGGAGCGCTGTGTGACATTATTGGCAATGCCTGGCAATGGACCAGCACTCCCATTGACGGGTACGAAGGATTCCGGGTTCACCCCTGCTACGATGATTTCTCTACCCCAACCTTTGACGGACGCCACAACCTGATTAAAGGGGGCAGCTGGATCTCAACGGGCAACTACGCCATTAAAGATTCACGCTACGCCTTCCGTCGCCACTTCTTTCAGCATGCCGGTTTTCGTTATGTAGAGTCCAGTGCCATGACCAATACCTCCAACAGTCCTGATGTCGGCAACCCTTATGAAAGCGATGCCCTGGTTGCCCAATACCTGGGGTTCCATTTTGGGGAGTCTTACTTTGATGTACCCAACTACCCTGAAGCCTGTGCCCGCCTCTGTTTCGAGGTCAGTGGTGATACACCCCGAACACGTGCTCTGGACCTGGGCTGTTCAGTTGGGCGTACCAGCTTTGAACTGGCCCGCTGGTTCCAGCATGTGGATGGCATCGACTTCTCTGCCCGATTTATTTCAGCGGCGGCCGAGCTGCAGGAACGGGGAAAAATACGCTACCACCTGCCCACTGAAGGAGAGCTGGGTGATTACTTTATTGCCGATACCGCTGAAATGGGTTTGGATGATACCAATACCAGTCGAATCCGCTTTACTCAGGGCGATGCCTGCAACCTGAAACCCATGTTCAATGACTATGACCTGATCTTTGCCGGTAACCTGATTGACCGCCTCAATAACCCGGGGCAATTCCTGGGGATGATCCATGAGCGCATACGCCCTGGCGGCATCCTCGTGATCACCTCGCCCTATACCTGGCTGGAAGAGTATACGCCCAGGGAGAACTGGCTCGGTGGCGTCCGTGAAAATGGCGAAGCCCTCGACACCTATACCGGACTGCAAAGAGCGTTGAGCAAACATTTTGAGGAGTTACGCTCCCCCTTGAATATTCCATTTGTGATCAGGGAAACCGCGCGGAAATTCCAACATACGGTTGCCCATTGCACGGTATGGCAGCATAAAGCTTAGCTATCAGTCCCCTCTTCAGCCCCTCTTGTATGTTCACCTCACTGAAAGCCAATTGGGTAAAGTGATGGTGAACCTTATTTTATCCTTGACAAATCCTTGAATGATCATCGGTGGAACTAATCAGTGTTTGTTTGGTCGTATATAAGACATTGCTATTAATTTCAAGGAGAGCCAACGATGATTCCATCTTCCACCCAACTCCCACCATCAGCAGAACCCATTTCGCCACCTGTAAGCACCGCAGGAAATGGTCATACTGAAAAAGTCACTGAAAACCCGGAACTTCAAAAACTCCAGGATTCTTTTTCAACCCGGTTAGAACAGGCAAAAAGTGAGTTATCTCAAAATCCTGAGGCGAGAGAAGCGCTCAGTGATGCACTGGTTAATAATTTCTGCCTGTTTCAGGACAATGAAAACAATGACAGCAACATTGAAAATAAAAATAATTTTCTGGCGCTTGCACTGGCTCAATGTAATCTTGCCAACCGGGAGGACATTGATAAACTTCAACAGGTTATTAAAATCCAGGATGACATCATACAAAGAAGAGAAACAGAAGAAGCAGAGCTGCAAAGCAATGAAATGGACCTGAAAGCACTGGAGGGAGAACTGGGAGCAACATCCAGACAGGATAATGCCAACAAGTCCGGATCCTATAGCATGGTTACTGAACGACAGGGCTTTGTAGAAAAGCAGGTTGAATCCTGGTTTCAGGAAGACACAAGGCAACCCGTCAAAGATGCGCTGATGCTGTTAAAGAATCAGATAACATCCGGTGCCGATATAGGCTCTCTCCCGAAAAGCATTACGACGCTGAAGTTTGGAAAAGCAGAGGATTTGGCCAACTTTTCTGCTAATTTCAGATATCCTAATCCTGATATCTTTAGTCAGGCAAGGCATGAACTTCTAAGTAAATCTTCTGAATTAGAGCAACATTTTGCCAATGCCAAAGACTTGGTCAGTGTTTTACAAGGCAAAGTATCTGAAGATAAATTAGGGCAAGTAATACAGGCGTTATCCCGCCCTGTTTCCGAAATGGGCACTGAAGCACTGGTACTGGCAGCCATACTCACGCCGTTCACAGAGAGCGACCTGAAGTCATACCTGAAAGCTGCCCAGATTTTATTACTAAAAACAGAAGCGCAAAAAGAAAACCCCGAACTCGCAGATAACACCGCTATTGCAATCGGACTGGAGCGGAGTGATGCAATGGTTAGAGAGCATTATAAAGCCGATCCAAAACACGCCGCCAGCAGTGCCGCTAACGCGCTGGTTAAAAGTCAGAACCCATTACCCGGAAACTTAACAGCAATCGCTTAACCCGGATATTTTATAAACCAGAGAAAAGGGCTATTTTTTGCAGTACATGTGAAAAATAGCCATTCCCGCTACTAATCTGAACTTCCTGAACGATTGATTTGATTGTTTTCGGCCACGACACGACTGGCGGATCAGTTCGATAAGCCGTTTCAGAACAGCTGCATTTTCTTTACCGGTTGGGTCTTGCCGGGTCGGAGAATAGCGGTGATCAGCTTGCCACTGAGACCGCTCTCCCGTAACAGCAGAACGCCAAAATCAGACCTGATTACCACTGATCGTACGTCATGACACAGGGAAAGATAATTTAAGAATATACGTGCAGCTTTTCATTCTTTATGTCTATAACCCGGTAAAGAAATAATAGAACCTCTCCAGTATTACCGGTGGAGCAGGCATCATGACGGCTTGTTCTCCAGATTATCAACTAAATTCGGTTTCATAACCGCTCCGAACAAGCAAAGACCCACATCATCATTCGAAATAATGATATTAATACGTCAACTGACTTTCAATTATCGGTTGATGGCTAACCCGGTTTCCACTGGACGTCTGGCAGTTTGAGAAGTCGATCCGGCATCGGTGCTGTATTGACTGCAGCCCGACCTAGCCTTGAGATCATTGAAGGCATATCAAAACGCCGGTTAAACCGATAGTTGAACTCTGATAGATAACGGCCCAGATGCTTGGGGTCGAGCTTATGGTAAGTACCGGTAATCGCTGTTTTCACGTTTCCCAGCATGGTATTTACCCAGGTGAACAACTCATTCTCCATGGATGCATGCCCACCACCGGTAATGATGGCTGTGTGCTGGCATCCGGCATCTTCAATACCCCGGAAACAGGACAAGCCATCGCTGACGGCCCGGACACCCTTTTTCAGGGCATGTTCTGCCCACTCCTGAATGGTTTTTCGCCGGAAGTTATCAACGGCATTGAACTTCATGTAGATAGGGTGGTTATCAGCATCTGTCTGAACTGCGGCCACGAAGGGGGCTTTGTTCTCTGAGCCTCTGCCCCGGCGGCCTCCGTGGCGCTCTCCGCCCCAATAGGCGTCATCAATCTGAACAAAACCACTCAACTGCCAGCTGTTATCTCTTTCCATCATGACCTGCATGAGTTTGTGTTTCATGCGCAATGCGGCATTGTAGGAAATGCCAAGTTGTCGATGAAGCGTCAGGCAAGAAATCCCCGCTTTATTCTGGGTGACGAGATAGATACCCAGAAACCAGGTAGCTAGAGGCAGCTTTGTTGAGTCAAAGATAGTGTTACTGGTAAGCGAGGTTTGGCAACGGCAGCAATTGCACTGGAATTCAGCTTTCCGGTGAAGCTTGCAGAAACTGCGGGAGCCACACTTCGGGCATTGGAAGCCATCTGGCCAGCGCCAAGAGGACAGCGCGTTCTCACACTGCTCTTCACTGCCGTAATTAGCCAGAAATTGCATAATGCCAAGGCCTTTTTGGAACTGAATGGTGTTTTTACACATCAGTTTTACCTCCAAAACACATGACTATCGACGTTTATTATAGCAGCTGGCTCACGACGTAGGGTCGGTGGTAATCAGGAAATCAGAAGATAGCTCACCGGCATTGAAATCGGCACGAATAGTTTTTCCTTTTGAAGGATGAAAACACAGTGGTTTTTGTGTAAATTCAGCCATGGCCAGTTACGGTTTGCTTCTTCCGAAGCGTTTTTTTCGCCGACCCAATCATACCAAGTGATTGGGCGGAACTTACCTCCTTTCATGAAATATTCGGGCTAGGAAATAATACACTCCTCCTGTGAACGGGATCTTACTTGATATTCACGCTGTTTAACGTGTTGACGAGATTGTGGATTGTCTCTTATTTGCTTCCATTCCTCATAAATGTCTGCTTGATTTGGAGTTGATATTAACACTGCTGATCCAATATCTTTTCCTATACAAATACTTTCGATTAAATCTAAGTCCTTATGGATAACGAACATTTCGACGAATTGCTCAAGTTTTATAGCTGCTTCCGATCCTTTAAATTCGCCATTCAAAAATTGCTCAACATTTGACTTATTTTGTTCTGTATTGTACCAGTTTAAGACTGGGTTAACTTGTTTAGGAAGCCATGATCCATAACCTCGATATGCACCACTACCATATAATATGCTATCAAGTTGGATAGCAAAACGATTAAAAACTTCTTTACCCATCAGTTTTTCCAGCTGACCATAAGCAGCCCTTTGCTGCTTTGTAGTTAATTCAGTAGATTGAATTTCAGTCCGTTTTTGCAAAGCATCCTCGTAATTTAATTGATGTGCATTTAAGTAAGCATCATAAATGGCTGTTTTTCCAAAGTATTGAATTCGAGGCATTCCAGTATTGTCAATTACTAATCCTCTAATATGGTCACTGTATGATGTTTTCTCTGGCATTATTTTCCAGCCATCCGGGAGAGAAATATCAGCCGACACCTTTGACTTCATTTCTTTGGCAATACCCATGACGATAGCTTCTGATTCAGAATCAAAGCTGGTTGTTTCTGATTCAGCCCCTAAAGATGAATATGACGTAGATGGTGACAAAGAAGCTGAATCGTTTGGTTCAGGATCGTGAGCAACCTTAGGCTCAACAACAGTAATTGTCTCGTGCTCGGCTAGAGTTTTTTGTGTATTTCCACCTAATCTTTCAGGTGAGCTGCTATTAATGTATTTATCTGTCAGGCTATTATTACCTGAATACTCTTCAGCCATTGAATAATTAGTTGACTGAGATAAGTTTGTTGGGGAATTTGCTGGCTGCATAATATAATCTCATAAATTTTCAGTTAATTTACAGGACAACCACTCTTTTTCCGCCTCGAAGATAATAATCCTTGTAGATCAAGAGTATCAGTAATATTCAGATTATTATTAAGAAGTGGTAAACCAGTAGCTTTGTTTGATAATCAAGTCAGCGATAAGTTCAATTTTAAGGTTCATTTGAATTTTGAGTGGGTAAGAGTATATTTACCAATCACAATTTCACCCTGTTAATCCTTGCCGTGGGCAACCTCACCTGAACGATCTTTTTCAAAATGAAGACTTCAGCGACCTGCATACCATTGGCATGGATGAAACCTCATCGGCGTGTGGGTACGATTACATAACCCTGTTCGTTGATCTTGAGGAAAAGCGCACCGTGCTTGTCACGGATGGCAAAGGCAGCGAAACGGTAAAGGCATTTACCGCTGAACTGGAGGAACGCAACGGGAAAACTGAAAATATGAAAGGCTCTTTTCGGGTTACAGACTGCTCTGCAATGAAAATTGGCCAAAGGCCTTGATATACAATGCCTTCAGGAAACTGCTGGCTAAATATTGCCAAGCCCTGCCACAGGAGGATTCCAGCCTGATTTATGAAATCAGCAGTCTGCAATACGAAAAGAGCCATATGAAATATCCGGGTTAACCTTGTCCCATGCTGCGCCCCCTTTGATGTCTTGAAGGGGTGGCCCTCCCTTACCCATTACCACCCCTTTTTCTAATCCAGTAAAAAAAAACAACATCTGTCTCCTGGTGCTCAAGAAGCTGGTGCTCCAGAAAATTACAGAACTTTGGAATATCACGTTTAGTGGAGGGGTCAGTAGCCAATACCCGAACCACTTCACCCGGTGCCATATCCCTGATTTTATTGTGCAGCATCATCACCGGTTCCGGGCAGAACAGACCACAGGTATCCAGCTCATGCTGCACTTCAATAGAGGCAACGCTCTCTTCAGGCAACCTATCTGACATCAAACGTAAACCTGTCTTTCAAAACCAGCTCCTCATAAAAGGTCATGTCGGGCCGCAAACCAGACATCATTCTTGCTAAAATGGCGATAAACCCAGATCAGCCCAAGACCCCGGGTAGCCATAAAAGCAGTGTAAGCAAGCCACAAGCCCTGATTTCCCATATCACGAAATAAGAACCAGACTGGAAGAAAAACCAGAACAGTGGCAATCAACATGGTGTTCTGCATCATATCGGTTCTGACTGCGCCAATAAAGACACCATCCAGCCAGAAACACCAGACTGCAATCAAAGGCATAGCTACCAGCCACGGCAGGTAAACTGACGCTTGTTCTGCAACTTCCGGGATATTGGTCAACCAGCCCAACAAAGGGTTCCCGCCAAGGCTGAGAAACAGGCTGAACAGCCCACCACAAACCAGGGAACACCAGCCGGTCACCCTGACCACCTGATGAAACTGTCGGCGGTCGCCTTTGCCAATCGACTCACCGGTCAACGCTTCAGCTGCGTGCGCGAATCCATCCAGGCCATTGGAAATCAACACCATTAAATTCAGCAGCAAGGCATTGGCAGCCAGAACTTCATCACCCAGCCGGGCACCCCGGGCGGTAAAAAATGCCTGGACCGATAACAAACATAATGTACGGACAAACAGGTGGCGATTCAGCATGATCAATCGACGAAACGCGGCAATATCGAACACCATTTCACGACTGAACTGACTGCCATCACAGGCCAAAATGCGCCTTACCATCAACAACCCGGCAGCCAGCGCCAGATAATCGGCAATCACCGTGGCCATAGCGGCACCCCGGGTTGCCCAACCCAAGCCGAGAACAAACAGTAAATCCAGTACAATATTGACCGAATTACCCAGAACCAGGATGAGCAGAGGCCCCTTCGGCTTTTGCATACCGATCAGCCAACCGATCAGCGCATAATTAACCAGTACGGCTGGCGCCGAAAATATCCGGGTCTGAAAATAGATTTCAGTCTGCCTTGCTACAACATCACTGGCGTCAAAAAAGGGCCACGCAAAACGCAAAATCAAAGGAGAACAGAGTATCAGGAGCATGCCAGTTACAGCTGCAAAAACCACAGACTGTAACAGCCACTTTCTCAGAGCATAACGGTCATTGCGGCCTTTTGCCTGGGCAACAAGCCCGGTGGTTCCCATCCGGAGAAAACCAAAAGCCCAAAAGATCATGCTAAACAGGGTTGCAGCGACAGCGACACCGCCCAGATATTCCGGTGAAGAGAGATGCCCCAGCACAGCGGCATCCACCAGCCCCAGTAGCGGTACAGAAATATTGGAAATAATGGCCGGCCAGGCAAAATGCCATACACGCCGATAGGTCGCCGAAACCGCTAGCAAAGGATCAACTCCTGTTGTGCCTTAACCCGGATATATGAAATATCCGGGTTAAGCAAAATAAGCTCGACTTTAGAGTCTGTATAAAACGATAATTCGGTCAGCTTTTTATAGTGAAGCAAGCCGAAATCAGTGAACTGTTTTTCCAAGTTCGTTATTACTTCCGTTTTTTGCCTAAAAGCCTTTAGTTATGCTGCTTCTGAATTATCCGGTATTAACTGGTCGATCAGATCGCGAAAATTGAACTCATATTTTTGCTTATATCTGTTCCAGCCCTTGCGAATAGAGAACCTCGGAATAATTCCTGAAAGAGCAATTTTCATCATGCCTGCAGTGGTTGTATCCGGGCTTCTCCAGGGTATCCGAGAAATATTCAGACATGCCTGATTTTTACAAACGGTTAATAACTGCAATAATGCATAGCCTGCCATTTTCAAATGCATCCATCGAAGCAGTGTTCGCAATTTCTGCTGCCATAAATGGCAACAGCCAAAAGCATGTTTGAGTTGGTGAAACATTGGCTCTACCGGCCATCTCCGGGAATAGGCACGAAGCACCTCCAGTCCCTCAAGTTCCGGATTGGTCGAGATGAATATTCTGCTTTCGGTCAGACCTTTGTCATTTTCAAAGCGACTCCAGACGACGCGTACTTCACGACCTTTAAGGAATCTGGCGCGACAGATCAGGGTACGATAACGTATTTTGCGAAATTTGCCGTACATCCATACTGTTGCTTTTTCTTCCGGCAGTTTCTTAACCTGTTCTGTCGTCATCTTGATGCCGTACTTTTTTGGGCGCCCTCGCTTCTTTACGGTGGGTGCTGGCGGCAAAGCATAGAGGGCCCGATTTGAAGGTATCTGACCAACAACTTCTATGTTCATTTCCAGAGCTGGCTTTATCAGTGTCCAGTTCATATACCAGCAATCGGTTAGCAGGCGTAGCACTCGATCCTTCACTTCATTGCGTACCACCCTGAGCATGGCCACGGCAATTTTCAGTTTGCTGGTGTTACCTGAAGCTGGTGTCGGAAATGAGATCACCGGTATGGCGGTAAATACTTCATCTGCAGCCCGCTCAAATATGATGGCCAGGGAAACCCAACACTGCCCCAGATGTACGTCGGCCGATTGCGTTTCTTGCTGTGTTGATGATGTGTACGACAAGCAGGGGCTTTGTCGGAAAACCGTTCGATTACCCAGTCATCAAGCCCCAGGACCACAGGTTGATTCTCAGGAGCTTTGGAGCAGACCAGACGGATCAAGTGGCGTGCCAAGTTCTTCCATTGCCACTTGCCCTGAGATAGCCAGTGGTGGTAGCTGCTCCACACACAATGAAAATCAATTGTTAACAACGCCTGTGTAACAAAGCCGTCGGCTGAAAGCATGCAACCGAACAGCAGTTCGCAGAACGTTGGTACTGCAGTTGATGATAGCGCTCCAGCAAGAAAGGTTGTATATGAAGCGAGCTCCCTGAGGATTACTTGATGATCTGAAGTGAGCATGGCAACCATCTCGAATTTCGTCATTGGGGATGGTTGCTTTTAGCAGATTATGCGCCGGAACTATTGTGCTCTTAAAACTCTAAAGTCGAGCAAAATAAGGAGAATTGTATAAAGCATTTCTATTGGCAAAAATAAGTAATCATGCGCGCCAAATCATGTTCAACAGCAGCAATAACACCGGTTAAGTCGTGGGAAAGAGCCCTGTTTTTCATGTTTTTTCCTTCTTTGGGTTAGTCCCATCGGACGATGATTCCCCTTCCCCCAATGGCTTTAATCTGTGGCAGTAACAGTCAGGCCTGAACGCCTGGTGAATAGCAATCAAACAATAAGTAAAAAGCCGTTTAACGTAACTTACCATGAGGCAACCGGCACAAACGGCATTTTTTTCAAGGCAGGTGTTATGGATATTCGCGGGCTTGGCTATGTCACCGCAGAGTCGACTGATCTGGATCAGTGGCGCCAGTATGGAACTCAGGTATTGGGGATGATGCTGACTGAGGATTCTGATGACAATACGCTTTATCTGAAAATGGATGACCGACACTATCGAATGCTTGTGGAAAAGTCTGATCAGGATCGATATGGCGTCAGTGGCTGGGAAGTCGCCGGTCCTGAAGCCTTCCTGAAAGCCATTGATGATCTGAAAAAAGCCGATGTGCAGGTGGTTCATGGCACGTCGAAGGAAGCTAGAGCCCGAAAAGTCCAGGCGCTGATTAAATTTTCTGACCCGGATGGCAACCGTCACGAAATTTTCTGGGGACCTCAACAGGACTTTGTCCGCTTTATTTCTCCTGTTGGGGTAAAAGCGTTTGTTTCTGATGGTCTGGGTCTGGGGCATACCGTGCTGCCGACCCCCTCTTTTGACAAGTGTCGTTCTTTTTATACTGATGTCCTCGGTTTTTGTCTCTCCGATCTGATGACCGTTCGCTTTACCGATGACCCAAATGAGCCGGAAAAGTGCCTGCACTTCATGCACTGTAATAATAAACGTCACCATTCTCTGGCAATTTTGGAAGCCCCGGTCCCTTCTGGCTGTGTACATATGATGCTGGAAGTCGGTGATATGGATGAAGTGGGCCGGGCGATGGACCGTATGGTTGCCAATGGTGTGAAGCTAACCGCAACACTGGGTCGTCATACCAATGATGACATGACCTCTTTCTATATGAAGACGCCTTCCGGCTTTGACATGGAGTATGGCTGCGGTGGCCGTGTTATGGACTGGGATAAGCACACAGCCTTTGAAAGCACTGCTGTCAGCCACTGGGGACACGACTTCAGCGTGGGCTTTAAATAATATCTGAAAACCAGACGGCCAGAATAAATACAACAAAAGGTGTACTTCATGGACAAACGCATGACCGCTGCAGATATTGTTGCCGAACTGCAGGATGGTATGACCATTGGAATCGGGGGCTGGGGACCACGACGTAAGCCAATGGCACTGATTCGCGAGATTCTCCGGTCAGAACTTAAATATTTGACAATAGTCGTATATTATGGCGCAGACGTTAGTATGCTCTGTGCTGCGGGTAAGGTGAAGAAAGTTGTGTTTGCCTTCGTTTCGCTCGATTTAAAGCTGGATGTTTCCCTGCTGCATGTTGACCGTGCTGATCAACGTGGCGTATGCCAGATCAAGGGCTCCGATCAATATATGGACGACTGGTTCGCGCGAGCAGCAAAGAAAACCTTCGTAACCTGTGATGAGCTGGTGGATGCCAATTACTTCAATAATCCCGCGGAGTCCCGCTATGTATTCTGGGAACGCGCCATGACCAGTGGTGTATGCCTGCAGCCAGGTGGTGCTCATCCAACGTCGTGTGCACCGTTGTATGGTTTTGATGTTCCCCACTTCAAGGAGTACAACGCTTCAGCCAAAGAGGATGGATTCGAACCCTACTTTGCCAAGTTTATCAAAAACAGCAGTGAAGAAGAGTACCAGAGCAAAGTGGGTGGTCTGAAAGCGATCAGGCAACTGCCACTGCCGGTTTATTGATTGAGGTGGAGTGTACATTATGACAAATCCGGAGCATGCAGACCCGGTAAAAGAAAGTCCAGCGGCAGCAGAATATTCTCTTGCTGAACTGATGATTTGTGCAGGTGCAGAAGCTTTTCGCAACGACGGTGAAGTGCTGGCAACAGGCATTGGTTTGATTCCCCGTCTGGCTGCCAGCCTGGCCATGAACACAGTTAATCCTGATCTGATGATGACCGACTCGGAGGCCTGGCTGCTTTCTGAGCCAAACCCGGTTGGGCAGCGTGAAGAGGGCTTCGTCCAGAAGAATGAAACCTGGATGGGATTCTCCAGAATTTTTGACAATGTCTGGAGCAGTAAACGTCATGCAATGGTAGGCCCAAGCCAGATTGACCGTTATGGTCAGGCCAACATCTCAGCACTGGGTGTCAACTATGACCAACCGAAAATACAGATGCTGGGGGTTCGTGGCTTTCCCGGTAACTCCATCAGTCACGCCAACAGTTTTTTTGTGCCCAGTCACAACCAGCGTGTCTTTGTAAAAGGTGAATGTTTTGGCCGGTGCTGGCAAGCACTTTTCCGCCGGTCATGATATCGGCACTCCCGACCGGGACGTGGATAAGACATTTGATCGTGCCAGCCTCTGGTACGACCACACCAACAAGGTCGGTGGTGAATTTCTCTATGCCCGTGAGCACGAAGTATACCTGGGCATGTGCCGACGCTGGCGTGAGATTCCCAAGCCGACCATTGCCATGGAGTTTCTCTTCCTGGGTGAAAGGATGTCTGCACAGCGGGCCTATCAGATGGGCATGCTTAACAGGGTAGTCAGTCGGGAAGCGCTGCAAGAAGAAACACTGGCAATCGCCGGCCGCATTGCCAAAATGCCTCGTCTGGGACTGCAGCTCACCAAACAGGCCATCAACAACGCAGAAGACCTGATGGGCAAGCGAACGACCATGGATATGGTATTCGGCCTTCACCACTTCGCCCATGCTCACAATGACCTGGTTTCCGGTGATCGCCTGGCAGGATTTGATGGCAGATCCATGGCGGCATCCCAGCGTGAAACGTCAACCGATAAAAAGAAGGCGCAGGCTTAATGGAGACCCGTCTGACGAAACTACTGGGCTGCCAGTATCCGGTTGTTCAGACTGCCAGGTTGTTCAGACTGCCATGGGCTGGGTTGCTGACCCCAGGCTGGTGGCAGCAACCTGTAATGCCGGGGGTTTTGGTTTTCTGGCCGGCGCCACGATCCCCCCCGAAGCCATGGAAGCAGCCATTCTGGAAACCCGAAGGCTGACGGATAAGCCTTTTGGTGTGAAATTTTCATATGTATCAGGCCAATGCGTCTGAGATTGTCGATATGGTGGTTTATCACGGCGTCAGAGCGGTCAGCTACAGTCGTTCACCCGGCAAAAAAATGGTGACCCGGCTAAAAGATGCTGGTGTCGTCTGTATTCCGACCGTTGGAGCGCTCAAACATGCTATCAAGGCGGCAGCGATGGGGGCTGATGCAGTCACCGTTCAGGGTGGTGAAGGTGGTGGTCACATGGGATCGGTAGCAACCTCTATTCTGTTGCCTCAGGTGATTGATGCTCTGGATGTTCCGGTAGTTGCGGCAGGTGGCTTCAAGGATGGAAAAGGCTTGATTTCAGCCCTTGCCTACGGGGCAGAAGGTATTGCCATGGGTACCCGCTTCCTGATGACCAAAGACTGCCCTGTGCCGACAGCCACGCTGGATCGCTATGTGAAAACCAACAATCCGGCCAGCATCATGGTGAGCAAAGCCATTGATGGTATGCCCCAGCGGATGATCACTAATGAGTTTCTGGTTGAGCTGGAAAAGGCCGGGTCTCTGAAGCAATTGATTTTGGCCATCAAAAACGGTCTGGCTTTCAGAAAATACACAGGCATGTCCATGGCCAGCCTGTTGAAAACTGCCCTGCAAATGAGCGGGGAAGGACAGATGACCGCAGCGCAGACCATCATGGCTGCCAATGCGCCTATGGTGATTCAGAAAGCCATGGTGGATGGACTGCCAAGTGAAGGCGTATTACCGGCCGGGCAAGTGGCCAGGATTATTGACAGTCTGGTCAGCTGTGACGAACTGATTCAGGAAATCATGCAGGAGGCCCGGCAGCAAATAGCCAGGTTGAACAGCCTGAAAATGGGAGATAAGAATAATGAGCAAACCATTTAATGTATCCATCGGCCAGGGAGTTGCCGAACTCATTTTTGATCACCCACCGGTCAATGCATTTACCAGTCAGGGCTGGGCTGATATTGCTGCTGAGATACAGGCACTGGGTAAAAAACGACGAAGTTCGTGCGATTATCATTGCTGCCATGGGCTATACCTGGGAAGTCGATCTGCAGATCTTTATGAAGCGGGCCTGGGCGCTGGCTTCTTCTTACGGAACGCAAGGTTTCCATAAGCAGCGTATCAAGCAGTTTATTCTGGCTGACGAAGCTCAGCTGGGTGCCGGCAGCACATTTATGTAATATCAGAGGCAGGTCCACTCCCGGGGAATCGACCTGCAGGTAGGCTTAAAGGAAGAATAACAATGGCAGAAGCATACATTGTAGACGCAGTACGCTCTCCGACGGGTCGGCGCAACGGTGGCCTGGCTCATGTGCACGCAGCGGATCTTGGAGCCCATGTAATAAAGGCCATCGTTGATCGTAATGGCATCGCGGATCATGAATACGACGATGTTATTTTTGGTTGTGTCGATGCCATTGGTCCTCTGGCGGGTGATATCGCCCGCACCGCCTGGTTGGCTGCCGGCCTTTCTGAAGAGGTTCCCGGAACCACTATTGACCGCCAGTGTGGCTCTTCTCAGCAGGCAGTTCACTTTGCTGCCCAGGCCATTATGAGTGGTACGCAGGATGTGGTGATTGCCGGCGGCGTTCAGACCATGACCCGGATTCCCATCTCATCGACGATGATGGCAGCGGAACCCCTTGGGTTTACTGACCCTTTCTCCGGTTCGAAAGGCTGGGTGGAGCGCTATGGCGCTGAGCCACCCACACAGTTCAAGTCTGCCCAGATGATTGCTGACCATTGGGGGTTCACAAGGGAAGATCTGGAGCGTTTCTCTCTGGAATCCCATCGACGTGCACTTCAGGCGATTGATGAAGGCCGCTTTGACCGGGAGATCATTCCCCTGGAAGGTGTGTCTGTGGATGAAACTCCACGACAGTCCAGCCTGGAAAAAATGGCTGAGCTGGATTATCTGTTTGGTTGTGAAAAAGTGACCGCCGCTGTCTCCAGTCAGACCAGTGATGGCTCTTCTGCCGTTCTGATGGTTTCGGAAGCTGCCTTGAAGATATAACCTCACGCCAAGAGCCCGGATTCACCATATGAGTGTACGCGCGGCTGATCCAATATGGATGCTGACAGCGCCGATTACGGCGACAGGGCACGCTCTGAAAAAGGCAGGGATGACGCTGGACCAGATTGACCTGGTTGAAATTAATGAAGCCTTTGCCTCTGTAGCCATGGCCTGGTTGAAAGAGACCGGGTATGCCCATGAAAAGACCAACGTCAATGGCGGTGCAATAGCCCTGGGGCATCCACTGGGGGCAACGGGGACCAAACTGATGACAACACTGCTGCATGAGCTGGAACGTAGCGGTGGACGATACGGGTTGCAGACCATGTGTGAAGGTGGTGGTCAGGCCAATGTTACTGTTCTTGAGCGGTTGTAAAAATAATCATCACAGGGGATCAGGTTATGGGCATTTGTGAAAACCGTGTTGTGATTGTTACCGGTGCCGGTGGTGGCCTGGGCAGGGCCTATGCATTGGGGTTTGCTGCAGAAGGTGCCAACGTTATTGTTAATGATATTAACTCAAGTTACGCACCTTGCTGAAAATCAGCCATTATTGGTGGCATGAAAAATGATCTCATAGAACTTTATTCTGACTACCTGTTGTCGTCGTCTGGGAAGACCACTGCAACGGGAGTGTCAGAGCTTTTGGATAATGTCTACAGTCATGACCAATTCACCCGATTGCTTTCAAACAATGAGTTTACCAGTCGTGACTTATGGCTTTACGTTAAACCCGTCGTGCGACAGGTTGAGTGCAGTGATGGGGTTTTGATCTTTGACGATACGATTCAGGAAAAGCAGTTCAGCAAAGAGAATGCCCTGAACACCTGGCATTTTGATCATACAAAAAATCGCACCGTGAAAGGTATAAATCTGCTCAATGCACACTACCATGCCGGAGATGCGTCGATTCCTGTCGCCTATAAATTGATCGAGAAAACCATCCTGTACACCGACTTGAAGACAAAAAAGGTAAGACGATATGCAGAGCAAACCAAAAATGAAATGATGCGGGAGATGCTGATGATTTGCTGCCATAACCAGCTTATGTTCCGCTATGTCCTTGCAGATAGCTGGTTTTGCTCAAACGACAATATGATGTTTATTCGACACGACTGTAATAAACATTTCCTGATGGCGATGAAGTCAAACCGCAAGGTATCCCTCAGTCTGGACGACAAATTACAAGGCCGTTCACAGCGTATAGATACTGTTGATTTTTCAGAAGATAAGCCTGTACAAGGGTGGATAGCAGGTGTCGATTTCCCTGTTCTGCTATACCGTCAGGTCTTTAAAAACAAAGACGGAAGCACAGGCATTCTCTATCTGGTTTGCAGCGATCTTGACTGTGATGCCGAGACTCTCAAGGCAATCTACGAGAAACGGTGGAAAGTCGAGGTCTTCCATAAAACGCTGAAATCGAATGCGTCAATGGCCAAGTCACCGGCGCATACTGTGAGAACACAGAGTAATCATATCTTTCTTTCAATTTACTCAGCCTTCAGGTTGGAAGTATTGTCATTGAAAGTAAATCTGAATCACTTTCAGCTCAGAGCCAAAATCTATATGGCAGGGCTGAAAGCTTCGTTGGGGCAGCTGAGAGAGCTGTTAGCTGCGTAACTTCAGATATTAATGAAAAAGCGGCATTGGATGTCGTAGAGACTATCAAGGAATCCGGCGGCAATGCGATAGTTAATACCAATGACATCACCGACTATGAGGAGTCTGCCCTGATTGTTAAACAGGCCATTGATGGGTTTGCTGACCTCCATGTGCTGGTTAACAATGCCGGCATTTGCCGTGACCGCATGTTTGCCAGTTTGTCCGAATCCGACTGGGATGCGGTGATGGCAGTTCACCTGAAGGGGCACTTCTGTATCGCCAGTCATGCAGTTAAATACTGGCGTGAGCAGTCAAAAGGCGGCAAAGCCGTCAGTGCCCGGATAATAAATACCAGCTCCGGTGCCGGTCTGCAGGGTTCCATTGGCCAGTCGAACTATGCCGCAGCAAAAGGCGGTATTGCCTCCCTGACTCTGGTTCAGGCGGCTGAACTGGCCCGTTATGGAATTACCTCAAATGGTCTGACTCCGGCTGCCCGTACCGGGATGACTGAGGACGTTTTTGCTGAGGTGATGAAACAGCCGGAGGATGGCTTTGACTTCTTTGCCCCGGAAAATGTCGCTCCCCTGGTGGTCTGGCTGGGATCAGAACAGAGTGCCAATGTGACCGGCAGGCTTTTTGAAGTAGCAGGCGGCAAGATTTCAATTGCCGATGGCTGGCGTCACGGCCCGGAAAAAGACAAGGGAGCACGTTGGGAACCATCGGAAGTTGGCAGTGCAGTTGCTGAGTTACTGGCTGAAGCGTTGCCAGCAAGGAAGGTGTATGGTACCTGATGGTAGAGTAGCCTGTATTCAGCAGGCATCTTAAAATGCAGGCTGTTCCAGAGTGCAGGTATCGCACAGGATGTATTGGTCTGTCTGCAATAATTTTTAACACTATGGACTATGGATGGTACTATGAAAAAAATATCTCTCTGCGCGTTAGGCGTTACCCTGTCTGTGATGGCTGGTGTTGCTTCAGCAACTGGTGGGATTCCATCAGCAGTCTGTTA
This sequence comes from Endozoicomonas sp. SCSIO W0465, assembly GCF_023716865.1. Classification (NCBI taxonomy): domain Bacteria; kingdom Pseudomonadati; phylum Pseudomonadota; class Gammaproteobacteria; order Oceanospirillales; family Endozoicomonadaceae; genus Endozoicomonas; species Endozoicomonas sp. SCSIO W0465. Next base: position 5,118,964 of record NZ_CP092417.1, on the reverse strand, counting down.
TGTGGAAGGCAAGATGGTGTCTTCCAATATGCCGGTCAATATCTGCCAGTCAGTATTAAAAGGCGATCCTCAGAAAGCGCAATCCTATAAGCGCTGATCCGGGATAAGGAATCCTTAATTATCCGGTATCACTCTTGCCGGTTATCTGGCAAGAGTCACTTGACGGTAATATTGTTCTCTACTTTCCATATGGCCTTTGGGTTCAGGTTTATAGCCGGGATCAAATGCTGTCTTAGCCTGGAAATACATAAAGGCCAGTTTTTCCAGTTCACTTCTTTTGGTTTCCTCCTGGATAAATCGAAATATATGGCCAAGTCCACTGCCTGCACGACACCGGATATTGTGTCGCATATACTGTTGTAATTGTTGATCGCCGCCAAAGTTGTCAATGTTATCAAGCCATTCACATAGGGCTTCAATGCGTTCGCTAACACGCTGCGTATCGAATACGATCCCAGGTTGTTTAACTGTGTGTTGCAGACAGATGATCATCAACTGCTTTGCCAAATTCAGAGCAGCTAGCCGCTCTTTTTGAGTTGATCTGAAACCACCGCTGTGCGGATCTTCAATACAATGAAGAAGAGTCCATGTCGCTTCTTCGAGCAGGCGTTCGAACTGTAACATGAACATAAATTTCTGGTTTTTGAGAATGTCATAACATCTGACTTCCTCTTCAAGATTATTGAAAACTCTACAGATATGAATATGGCGAAGCAGCTTGTTGATGACAGGGTTGCGGTTTTCAGGCTTCATTGCTTCAAAAGGGGTCAGTTTTTTATCATGACATCCAATGACCGTAAATTCTCTAACCGCTTCACTATTGAAGGAGGTTACATCATGTTGATATTGATATTTCTTAATGAGCGCTTCTGCCAGTGACATCACTGACGACAGATCAGTTAACGGACTTTCTTTCGTCCTTTCTTTCTTCTGTATGGCAGATGAACCTGAAGGTTCGGCTGCAATTAATTCATCCCCCTCTTTTTTTTCAGGATGATTGGTCGGCAATGTATAATTTCTCCCGGATGCTATTTTGTTTTCTTCCTCCAACAATAAAAACTGATTAACCTTTGCATTGCATTGCAGCCATAAAGACCGTTCTGCCTCATGGATTTTTAATTCTGATGTCACTAATAAAGATTTGATGGTTGCAAGTTTTTCAGGACCGGGTGATTGACAATGCTCAAGATAAAACAAAGCCAGATCAAAATTCATCATCTCATCTCTGTTTGCAGCCTCAGTTAATAACTGTTCACACTTCTCTGAGTCAAACTGATGATTAAGAGCAATCGTGGCTTGCAACCAAATAATCATGGGATTTTGGCTATCTAAAGCACAGACTGCTTCTATATTTCCGTCAAGGTAAGCCATCAGAGCGTCAGAAACATCCGATGTCGTGTTTTTTGTTATATGTTGCCTTATTTGCTCTTCACCGCCAAAATCAACCAGACCGTGAAAGTTGACGATATATTTTAAAAATAAAAACCGGTTTTCCTTTGTTGGTGCCATTTCAATAAGATCGGAAATAATCTCCATGGTTTTATTGGATGGAAGGTGAATACCGGACGGGTTTAGTGATTTTAAGTGTATGGTCAGCAACTGTTTTCGCAAGGTAACAAATGCTGGAGTTTTTGAAATTTCAGTATTTTCAAAACGCTCACACAGCAATTTGATTACCGTTGTCAGTCGTGCTCTTGTGTCTCTGGCAACCGATTGATTTATGGAGAGTGTATAAAGTTTTTCCAATGTTTTGGCAAGAAGAACATAAGGTATAAGATCGGGATCGGCTAATTGTCTATTGATCATTATCTGAAAAACATGCAGTGTTTCACCAGCAACTGCCTGGATTATACTATCAGAAGGCTGCTCAATGTCGTTTATTTTGAGCATGCAATGCATGATTGCCCGGAACCAGATGTGAAAGTCATTCTTATCGATTTGGGTAAGGGATTTTTTGCTTTTTCTCTGTAATGTATCTGATAATTCAAGTGCTATTGATTTTAGCGTTTTTAATTGAGCAGACAGTGGCTGGCCTTTTATCTGCTGCAGCTGCTGGTGTATTTTGGGCTTTCCAGGACACTGATTACTTTTTTCTATAACCTTGTCAACGCTATCGGTAATCTCAGTATAAGAACCGCAGATTCCGGAAAATTTATTCAAGTCATCCCTCCGGCCCTCCAGAATCAGCTTCTGTAATTTCTGCAATCCTTCCATCTCAGCCATAAACTGCGGCCGCTGTTCCGGAGGAAGAAGAATCGCTTCTGCTTCCCAATACTTTCTGAGTATTTGCTTTTGAATATGCGCCATAGAGCTGGGGTTCCTGGCAAAGAGAGCACTTGCAACCTTGCTTTTATCTGAGGTAACGGGATGGGGGGGAGTGCTTCTGGCAGGTGGCTTTTGTTTCTTAAGCTTGCGACGAGTTCCTCCGTGTGATCGAGGTTTGGGCTGCATGGGGGTGGCATTATTTTGCTGGCTGGGTGAAGCACCTTGAGCAGCTGAAGCTGACTGATTAACGTCCATTTTTTTAACCTCTCCGAGTCATTCTGTTTATAGGGAGTAGACTCAGATTTGGTATAATAGTTCCATTATTTGCCTGTTTCAGGCGATTTATTTTGAGCGTTTTGCATGCCGCTCACGGTTTTCAAGCTTTTCCCGCTCACTTTTCCTGATCATCACATAAAGTGCTCCAGCGCCGCCATGGACTTGCAAAGCAGTGTGAAAGGCCAATACCGCTTCCATCTGGGGTAGCCAGGTATACAGATAGCTTTTCAACATGGCAGGAGGGTTGCTCTTCTCACCACGTCCATGGGCAATCAATACGGTACGCAGCTCGAGTTCCCGGCAATCATTGATAAACTGAAAAACGCTTTCCCGTGCTTGCCGGGCAGTTTTGTGGTGGAGGTCAAGGCGTGCCTCAATGTCATATTTGCCCAGACGGAGTTTTTTGAAGACGCCTTCCTGCACGCCATCCCGTTTCCAGACCAGAAAATCGTGGGGTTTGACCATTTTCGGATTAAGCAGGGAAAGAAAATTCGGGTCGGTAAACGTATCTTCCGCCGCTGCCTTGCGAATCGCCTGGCCCGGTGTCACCCGCTGGACTTTCTGAATATCAGCGGTTGCTTTCTTTTTTAATGGGTTAACCCCTTCCATCTCGCTCAGAAAAGCGGAGATGTCATCATTGTCTGTTGAGTTGCTCATAGCCGGATATCTGACCAGGTGGACGGAGATAATAGCAGTTTTTACGGCTTTTTGATGCCTGTAATACTGCTGTCCGGTACAAAGTTCAAAGCTCGCAGCGGTTGCCTGTTGTTAACCAAGGATCCGGAGCCGGTTTGATGCGCAAAAAAACCATAGTGGCCATCTTATTCATTATTGGCGGATACAGCCCTACCCAAGGCAGGGTTCAGCCGTTAGAATTGACCGTTTCTTTTCTGTAGCTCATCTGTTTTGGAAACCCCATGGAGAATCTGGATAACACGCTTGATAAGCTAGTGGCCAGCGCACTCAGTGCCGTTGAAGCCGTTGCTGACGCCTCAGGTCTGGACGAGATCCGCGTTCAGTTCCTTGGTAAAAAAGGCGAGCTAACCTCTTTGCTCAAGGCCCTTGGCCAGCTCTCCCCACAAGAGCGACCCAAAGCGGGTGGGCTGATTAACAAGGGTAAGCAGCAGGTTCAGGACGCAATCAACCATAAGAAAGCGTTGCTGGATCAACAGGCCCTGGATGCCAGACTGGCCACTGAAACCATTGATGTATCTCTGGCCGGACGTGGTCAGGCGTTGGGTACTATTCATCCGATCACCCGTACCATGGAACGGATCACTGACTACTTCGGCCGTATCGGCTTTACCGTCGAGCAAGGACCTGAAATCGAAGATGATTACCACAACTTCGAAGCCCTGAATATTCCCGGTCACCATCCGGCCCGTGCCATGCACGATACCTTCTATTTCGACGATACTACCGTACTGAGAACTCATACCTCACCGGTTCAGGTTCGTACCATGGAGCGTTTCGTCAGAAATAATGAAAATCCACCTATCGCTATTGTCTGCCCGGGTAAGGTGTATCGCTGTGACTCTGACCAGACGCACAGCCCGATGTTCCATCAGGTGGAGGGTCTGTATGTTGCCGAGAAAGTCAGCTTTGCGGACCTGAAGAGCGTTCTCATTGACTTCCTGAGAGTCTTCTTTGAGCGGGACGACCTGCAGGTTCGTTTCCGTCCATCCTACTTTCCGTTCACCGAGCCTTCTGCCGAGGTAGACATTGAGTGGGGGCGTAATGACGACGGCTCGGTCAAATGGCTGGAAGTGCTTGGCTGTGGCATGGTGCACCCTGAAGTATTCCGCTACTCCGGCATTGATCCTGAAAAGTACACCGGTTTTGCCTTTGGTATGGGGGTTGAGCGTTTTGCCATGCTGCGTTATGGCGTCAATGACCTGCGCCAGTTCTTTGAGAACGACTTGCGCTTCTTGGATCAGTTCCGTTGAGAAGCGGATGGGACAGCGTCATTTTCAAACGTTTAGGAACGGTTTTAGCAGGATTGAGTAAGTAATATGAAATTCAGTGAAAAGTGGTTGCGGCAGTGGGTCAATATTGAGGTCGATACCCGGGAGCTGGTGGACAAAATCACCATGGCCGGACTGGAAGTTGACGAGGTTGAAGCGGTTGCCGGTGAGTTTACCGGTGTCATCATTGGTAAAATTATTGCCTGTGAGCAACACCCGGACGCCGATAAGCTGCGAGTGACCCAGGTCAGTACCGGCAGTGAGTCTTTCCAGGTGGTGTGTGGTGCCCCCAATGCCCGGGTCGGTATCAAGGTGCCCTTTGCCACTGTTGGTGCTGTATTGCCCGGCAACTTCAAAATCAAAAAGGCAAAATTGCGCGGTGTCGAGTCATTCGGCATGCTGTGTGCCGAAGAAGAGCTCGGCATGGCCGAGTCTTCCGATGGTTTGATGGAGCTGCCTCTGGATGCTCCGGTTGGCCAGAATATTCGTGAATACCTGTCTCTGGACGACAAGATCATCGATGTGGATCTGACCCCTAACCGGGGTGACTGTCTGAGCATCGCCGGTCTGGCCCGTGAAGTCAGCGCAAACTTTCTGGCGGATGTGACGGAAGAACAGATAGTGGAAGTGGCACCCGCCATTGATGATACCTTCCCGGTTCATATTGATGCTCCACAGGGCTGCCCGCGCTATGTTGGCCGGGTTATTCGTAACGTGGACGTTTCCCGTTCTGCGCCATTGTGGCTGACTGAGCATCTGCGTCGTTCCGGTATCCGTTCCATTGACCCGGTGGTGGATGTGACCAATTATGTCATGCTGGAACTGGGTCAGCCGATGCACGGCTTTGATCTGGATACCCTTTCCGGCAGCATTCATGTCCGTATGGCCAAGGCTGAAGAACAACTGACACTACTGGATGGCCAGGAAGTGACGCTGAACGACAATACACTGGTGATTGCCGATGAACAGAAGGTTTTGGCCATTGCCGGGGTTATGGGAGGAGAAGGTTCCGGAGTCAGTGACAAGACCCGTCATATCTTCCTGGAAAGCGCGTTCTTTGATCCGATTACTATTGCGGGCAAGGCCCGCTCCTACGGATTGCATACGGACTCTTCTCACCGTTTTGAGCGGGGTGTGGATTTCCAGCTGCAGAAAAAAGCGGTTGAGCGTGCAACTGCACTGATTGTTGAGATCTGTGGTGGCGAACCGGGCCCGGTTACCGAAGTGGCCAGTGAAGCGCATCTGCCGGCACTGCGTGAAGTGACACTCCGTTCAGAAAAAGTGACTTCACTGCTGGGTATGGCCATTGACAACAGCCATATTGAAGCGCTGCTGTCTCGTCTGGGATTGGGCTTGGTCACTGATGGTGATGGTTGCTGGAAAGTAGCAGTCCCCAGCTGGCGCTTTGATATTTCCATCGAAGAAGACCTGGTGGAAGAGCTTGGCCGTATTTACGGTTATAACAACCTGCCTGAGAGCACGCCGACGGCTCTGTTAAAGATGAAGCAGGTGGACGAATCCCTGATTCAGGAGTCAGAGATTCGTCGTACACTGACGGCCCGTGGTTATCAGGAAGCGGTGTGCTTCAGCTTTATCGCTCCGGAACTGCACCAGCTGTTTGATCCTCAGCATGAGCCCGTTGCCCTGTCGAACCCGATCGCCAGTGATCTGTCCGTCATGCGCACAACACTGCTGCCAGGACTGGTTAAAACCGCCGGCTACAACCTGAATCGTCAGCAAAGCCGTGTTCGTCTGTTTGAAACCGGTCTGACCTTTATTAGAGAAAAAGGCAAAGACGGTGACGAGCTTAAGCAAGAGCCAATGCTGGCCGCACTGATTACCGGCAGCCGTCATCCCGAGAGCTGGCAGGGTAAGGCGGAAGCTGTTGACTTCTTTGACCTGAAAGGTGATTTCGAAGCGCTCTTGGCACTGGGTCAGGCGGGTAATGAATTTGTCTTCCGCAAGGGTGAGCACTCTGCCATGCACCCTGGTCAGTGTGCCGAGATTGTTCGTGCCGGCAAAGTCGTTGGCCATATGGGCGCATTGCACCCATCGCTGGCCAGGACGATGGATATGCCAACAGCGGTTTATCTGGTTGAACTCAGCCTGAAAGCGTTGACTGAAGGCAATGTCACCCGTTTTGTTGCTCTGTCGAAGTATCCTGAAGTTCGCCGTGATCTGGCGCTGGTGGTTAACGCTGCCATTGCCGCTGGTGATATTGAGCAGGCGATTACCATGGAAGCCGGTAAACTACTGCGCCGGGTCAATACTTTTGATGTTTATGTCGGTCAGGGTATTGAAGATGGCTGCAAGAGCCTGGCCATGGGCTTGACCTTACAGCATCCTTCCCGCACTCTAAAGGATGACGAAGTTAATGAGCTGGTTGATCGTGTTGTTGCCCGATTAAAACAGGATTTCAATGCCAGCTTGCGTCAGTAAACGCCAGTCAATGGCCTGAGAGTGAATAATAAGATCATGGTAATAGCCTGTTATCTTTCTTCCGGAAAACCCGATACAGCTATTACCATGGAAAGAACAAAAAAGGGGATTGGTTCATGGGAGCCCTGACGAAAGCTGACATGGCCGAGCGATTGAACGAAGAACTTGGTCTTAACAAGCGTGAAGCCAAAGAGATGGTCGAACTGTTTTTTGAGCAAATTCGCCTGTCTCTCGAAAAAAATCAATCAGTGAAGCTGTCCGGCTTTGGTAACTTTGATTTACGAGATAAAAACCAAAGGCCCGGCCGGAACCCTAAAACGGGAGAGGAAATCCCGATCACCCCACGTCGTGTGGTGACCTTCAAACCCGGTCAGAAACTCAAGGCGAGAGTGGAAACGTATGCAGGACATGGAACTCAGGACGAGTGATCTGCCAGCCATCCCTGGCAAACGTTATTTTACCATTGGCGAGGTAAGCGAACTCTGTTTGGTAAAGTCTCATGTATTACGCTACTGGGAGCAGGAGTTCCCGCAACTGTCACCCGTTCGTCGAGGTAATAGGCGCTATTACCGACATGAAGATGTACATATAGTTAGGCAGATCCGCAGTCTGCTATACGATCAGCGCTTTACGATTGATGGAGCACGTACTCAGCTAAAGCAGAATACAGTTAAACGACAAACGTTTGATTATCGTACTGAAATAGCGCAGGCAATATCGGAATTAGAAGCGGTCGTTGATATTTTGTCCTGAGCTAAATCCTTAACAATTGGCTGCGATTTGCACCAGTACAAAACCGAAGCTTATCGAAGAGCAAATTTTCACGTCCTGTGATACTCCATGGCAATCCATTCTGCCTGCCCAGAAAATACTTCGGAACAGGTAGTAACTAATCACATCATACAAGGGTGCATTGTTGCCACGGCGGAATCCAGGATATAGGCTCCATTAGACCAGTAATGTTTTGCAAGTAGTAACGTTGCCAGGGATTACTGCTGTCACTAAAACGTACTTGCTCTACAAGTTTGGGATTGTCATGTAATTGCTGAACATAGAGCAGACCAACTTTGATTGCGGCAAGATCCTCGGGTGTTTTGCCATTGCTATCTTTATCAGCCATCGTTGTTCTCGGGAGCATCCGGAGCTGGTTATCCTGATCATTCGCCGAACCTGCGATCATTTCTCGGGTTGCGGACATTTGCCGTTCTTGCAGATAGTTGAAAACTTCCGGAACATCCTGATCTACGGCACAATGAAGCAAGGTTCTCTGGTGTTCTGATGTGTGAAACAAATACTCTCGGTAATTTTCACTCGCCTCGAAATGACTGCAAAGCTCACGAACGACCTCAAGACTGCTGTGACTTGCCGCCAGACTGAACAGGCTTTCGCCTTTGTCGTTTATAGTGTTTTTCATTTTATCCTGAACATCAAGCTCTTCAATAAGCGCTAATGCTCCTTTGTCCCAGCCGGTCAGCAGAGCAAAATGCAAAGCCGTGTCGTGATTCGTGGCAATTGGCTGTTGATCACCAACTTCGTTATTGCCCTTTGGTGATGCACTAGCCACATTGGCAGTAGCTTCAATTGCAGTAGCTTCAGTTGCAGAAGCGCCATCATCATTTGCGGTAGCGCCATCAGCAGTAGCCGATGTTTGTTGATCAATGTACTCCCGGCAAAAATCATCCGCAATAGCGAGTCTTAACAGTTCCATATCACCAGCAAGAGAGGCAATATGCAATGGGGTTAAGTTACAAGGGAAATCCCAGTCGTTTAATTCACCGTCAGGATCTTTTAATTGCCCGGCAACCGTCTTAGCCGTTTCGACCAGCGTTCTGGTGTCTGTCAACTTCGGGAAGACTTTAGCCGTTTCACTGCAGGACGGCTCTTTTGCTGGTATGGCTTCCACTCCTTCATGTTTCGTCTCCTGGACTGGTGAAGCCGGAATATGCGGTTGAATTTGAGAAGTGACATTCATAACAAGGTGACCTCGGAAATGGACCTGCTCTGTTTGAACACCTGATCGGGACAAAGTTCCTGACTAAAACCAAAGAAAAACTTTTCATCACCCATTCACCCTGCCTGTAACAAACTGCCATCAGCGCCCCCCACTGAGCTTGGAAATACCAACATCTGTACTACGATACATTCATAACAAATCATCCAGTCACCCGATAAAAATCACTAATAAGTAGTTGATAATTTGCTTTCGGATAAATTGACTGAACGATTATTTAGTATTTGCAAACGAAATCATATGACTCTCTCCAAATGAAGCGAACACTCGTTCAACTTCCTTTTCAAATTCCGTGAAACTCTTGATTGACAATAGATTGAGCCATTCATACTTTACTTTCCTCCACAGGATCTCAATCAGATTGAGTTCAGGTGAATATGTTGGAAGAAAGCAGATCAGTAACTTTTTCTCAAGAGTCCAGTCAGCGATTCTGTCACGAAACTTTTTGCTGGTATGAATACTGGCATTGTCCACCATAACTACGGTGTAGCGGTCATTTGAACTGTATTTTTCATCCTCCATTTTCTCTGCGAAGTCGTCAAAGGCTGCAATCACTGTATCACTATTCACAGAGCCCACAACAGGGTAATGAAACAGCTCACAGCTCCGATTCATAAAGCCCAGCACGTTGATGCGCTTACTTTTGACTGATGGAATTCTGAGCTGCTTTCCTTTTTCCTGCCAGCCATATGGCACACAAGGTTCTTGAGGGCTAAGTTACCGTTAATGGTTGAATCAGCTAAACTCCCATAAAATCTACGTTGTAGGGGAGTGATATGCAATCTGAACTCTTCCAGAATTTTATTGATTCCATTTCAACATTAACCAGTGAACAGCGAGACATTCTTAACAACTCGCTCCTTAGTACTCAAATAGAGGTTACCGAGGTAGTAGAAACCACTGACTCTGAACCTGTTTACAGTGAATCTATACCCAATAACGATAATGCAACACCTGACGTAGAAAAGAGCATACTTGCCCAATTTGCCGAAAACCCCAGGTGCCCCAAATGCAAAAGCCATAGCGTTGGTCGCTGGGGCATACGAAATGGCCGACAGCGCTACCACTGCAAGACTTGCGACTCAACGTTTAACGCCTTTAGTGGAACGCCTTTGGCAAGGCTCAGGCACCCTGAAAAATGGAACAAGTACCTCGCAGGTATGACTCACTCTATGGTCTTGCGACCAGCTGCTGCTGAGAATGCCATTGACTTGAAAACTGCGTTCCGCTGGCGTCACCGCTTTCTTGAAGTGATTAATAATGATCAAGCAGAAGAGCTTTGTGGCATTACTGAGCTTGATGAAACATTTTTCCGTGAATCCTTCAAAGGGCAAAGAGAAGGCCTTCCACGGCCAACCCGAAAGCGGGGTAATGATCCCAACAAAGCCCGAAAAGTCCCGGTAATGGTGGCTCGGGACCGTAATCGAAATACCGTTGACGGTGTATTAGAAAACGAAAGTGCTAATGAATTGTGCAGGCATTTAAATGGCCGCATATCGATACAGGCCACGGTCTGTGCGGATGCACACCTCGCTCACGAAAAACTTGCTGACAAGCTTGGATTTGTCTTCAAGGAGCTGGTGACATCAGCAGGTCAACATGTTGTTGAAGGCATCTACCACATCCAGACTGTAAATTCTTATCACAGTCATTTAAAACGCTGGATTGGCGGCGTATTCCAAGGGGTTGCAACTCGTTACCTTCCCCATTATCTGGCCTGGAGGCGAGAACTGACGGCAGCAAAAAAATTAACTGTTGGCCGGTTGATCAGCAGAATTACTGAACATTGGTGCTTCCAACCATTAACGGTAACTTAGCCGTTCTTGAGTAAATCCGGACTCATCAAAATAAAACAAGTTTATTAACCCTTTGCGCTCAGCTTCCTGGGCGTCTTTCAGTGCAGTTTTACAACGCTGGAAATGCTCTTCGTCCCGTTTATGTTTGCACGATTTACGGAGTCTTTTGTAAACCAGTCCTAACTTTTTTACGATGTTGGCCAGAGTAAGTTTTGATGAGGATTTACCGGTCTCATCCTCAATTTTGGATTTTACATACGATAAACGACGAGGCTCTTCTGCTACTAACTCTTTTATGCGTTGCACTTCAGATTCATCATATATGCAAGATCTTCCACCACCATGTTTCTTATACAATGCACGAATACCATAGTCCTCCCAATCATCAATCCATTGGGAAACGGTCTGATATTTAATCTCAAGGATTTCTGCAATTTGCTCAAGGGTAAAGCCTCGATTACTCAATAGAAGACCATGAGCTCTTTCCCTGATACACCTCAGAGGGCCGTAGTGCTTGGCGTATTTCAAAGTTAATACAACAGCTTCATCAGTGATATTGACATACTTCATAGGTTGGGGACGTTTTAGTTCAAGACCCACTTATAATAGATTAAGGATCTCTTTCTTTGTCTGCCTGATAGTACGATCAAAATATCCATAAGCAAACTTTTAACTACTTAAATATGCAGGAAGCAAGAGCGATTCTTTCCACTGGTTTAACTCTGTTTTTGTTGATACTGACGGGCAAACTATTTGCAAATGAATTTCCAGATAGCCTGGTTTACGAAACCGTCTCTATTCATACCGATGCTGGCGGTATCAATACCTGCAACAATATCAATGAGTTTTTTCCCGAGTCACGACAACAACTTGTCAAACTGGTAAAGCACGCAAAGCAATCAGGCAAAAAAATAATTCTGACCGGTGCAAAACACAGTATGGCAGGGCAGGTAACCTGTCATAAAGGAGACCAGGATAAGCAGTACCTCCTTCTTTCTCTTGAAAAAATGCCGGTCAAATCGTCACTGGATGGACAGTATCTTACTGTATCAGCCCAGGTGACCTGGGATGAGTTAATCAATATTCTGAAACAGGATAATTCCGGTCCTGCGCTGGCACCCGGCGTTATGCAGGATTTCAGCGTTTTTACGATCGGCGGCAGCATGTCTGCCAATGCCATGGGGCGTGACCCCAGGTTTGGTCCCATGATCGACTCAATAAAGTCATTTACCCTGCTGAAGGCAGATGGTGAAGTGATGGAGTGCTCCAGAACACACAATAGCCGATGCTTTGAAGCGGTTATTGGTGGCCACGGGGCCTTTGGGGTTATTCTTGAAGCCACTATTTTGCTGGTTCCGGATGTTGCCATTCAGTTAAGAAATTACCAGCACAGCAACAGTGAGTATGCTGTTTACTTGAAAACACAGGTCAGCCAATCAAAAGAACTGGATAAACACTACGGGCTTTTAGAGTTTGGTACTGGAGAGCTATTGGTTAATATCCATGAGTATTATGAAGTGGCTGACAAAGGGCAGCCTCTCCAGCCGTCCCGAGCCAATAAAACAAAGAATTCTGCTGTTGCTGACCAGACAACAAGACGTGAGTATCTTCACCATCATCGGTTTTCATTTAAATGGGGCGGTCCGAATCAGTCAAGCCAGCTACTGAGCGTGGCAGTTCCACTGCATCACTATGAAGAATTTTCTGAAGCTATACCTGATCTGGTGACTGGCTCTTCAGGATTAAAGTTTCACGAAATCACCACAAAATATATACAGAATCAACAGGCAAAAAATATGCTTCAGTTGATTACTCAGGATTCTATCGTTTTTGTTTTTGTGATTGAGAATCGAAAAGCAATCCAGTCAGACCTTGATTTGTTTAAAAAACGGTTGTATCGGTTGACTCAGAGCGTAGGAGGAAAACCTTACCTGGCATTTGACCTGCCAAAAGATACTGACTGGTTAATTGACGCCTATCCAAGGGCTAAAGAGTGGTTAGCCCTGAAGCAGGAATTTGATCCAAATATGACTTTCTACAGTCAGTTCTTCCATAATTTCAAGCGGCAAATATCACCAGGGGGCTGATTCTGGATGTCTGTGAGCGCCACCGGACTCCTGTTGACACGCTCAGATTCAAGTTGCGGATCTCTCAGGCTGCTGTAAATTTCCGGTATCTTATTGTTGTAGAGTGTATTTGCGTTGTTGGGGCTGTTATGGAAGGTGCAAAGTTTGCTATGATAGTGCGTTATTTCGCGGGCGGCTGTTTTACCCGTTATGCAGTAGCCTGTGGTTATCCTCTGGCTGCTGTCATGACCGGGATTGTTGCCGAACTCTCTCATCCTTTGCATGAAGGCGGGGGTACTTCATGGCTGTAGTTGCCAAAAAGTCATCCATGATTTTTTTCTCGGATCCAGCTGACCATTACTGTCACCGGGTTCGTATTGTACTGGCAGAAAAGGGCGTTGCTGTTGATGTTCAGAATGTTAATCCGGAGAACCTGCCCAGGGAGCTTTCCGATCTGAACCCCTACAACAACGTGCCTACGCTGGTTGACCGGGAACTGGTTCTTTATGAGCCAAACGTCATGATGGAATATCTGGACGAACGTTTTCCTCATCCACCGCTGCTGCCTGTCTATCCTGTCAGCCGCGCCCAGAGCCGACTGATGATACACCGTATTCAGAAAGACTGGTGTGCCCTGGTGGATACCATTCTGGATCCCAGAACCAAGGAGACGCCAGCGGCTCGTGCCCGTAAAGAGCTACGTGAGAGCTTGCTGGCTGTTGAACCGATTTTTTCTGAAATGCCGTTCTTTATGAGTGAAGAGTTCACTCTGGTGGACTGCTGTGTTGCACCAATCCTATGGCGTCTACCGGTGCTGGGCGTTGAACTGCCCAAGCAGGGTAAGTCTATTCTGGACTATGCTGAGCGTTTATTTGAGCGTGAGTCGTTCCAGGAGAGTCTTTCTGAAATCGAAAAGGAAATGCGTGAGTAACCTGGCTGGCGGCGTGGAGTGTTTCCGGAGGCTGTTATGACGATGACCAGTAGCCGTTCGTATATTGCCAGAGCATTGTATGAATGGATTCTTGATAACGATTGCACCCCCTATATTCTGGTGGATGCCCATCGCCGTGGCGTTGAGGTTCCACAAGCGTACGTTAAGGATGGTCAGATTGTTCTGAACATCTCGCCAACAGCGGTACGGGCACTGAATATTGGTAATGATTACATCATGTTTGATGGTCGTTTTGGTGGTCGCGCCCTGACGATTACTGTGCCTGTTCCTGCATTGATGGCTATTTATGCTCAGGAGAATGGTCAGGGAATGGTTTTTGAGGTGGAGCCACTTGATGGACAGGAAGAGGTGGAAGATACTCAGGCAGAAGTGCCGGATGAAGAGCCTCCTCAGCCACCCAAGAAACCGGGTCGTCCTCATTTGAAAGTGGTTAAGTAGCCCGTTCACAGGCAGGCTACTTTTGAGAAAGAGCCGCTATGCGGCTCTTTCTCAAAGTGCTTCTTTTCAAGGTGCTTCGATTAGCCTCTGTACAAAACTGCTCTGCTGCGGCCCGAGCAGGAGCGCTTGGAAATTTTCCATCGCCTGGGCCAGCGTTTTCATCTTTCTGCGGATTTCTGTTTCGGACAGGGCTTCTTCCGGGACTGGATCAAGATTGCTTTTCGTGCCCGATGGTCTGTTTTTCGAGGCAAAAACTCCGGCAGCGGGCAAACAGGACTGACCTGAAATTGATTTTCTGGCAGTTACTTCCCGGATAAGCGCCAGCAGTTGCCTTCGGCAGTCAAGGATTTTTATCATATTTTCACTGGCTGTTTTTATATTCGCTACAAAGCATGAAATACGATCTTGTTCACTCATGATCAGTTCAAGGTCATATTTGATCTCAGATAAATCCTGTGTTTCCTGATCGCCGTCCATGGCGAATAATTGCAGTACATTGATGATCTCTTTTTGCAGCGTAAAAGCATCCTGCAGTATGTGTTGATGTGTTGAGAATGATGTTGCCAGTTCAAAAACTTTATCGCTTAGATTACGTATCTGCTGTTTTTGTAGCGTGATTCGTGTGTTTTTGTCCGATTTTGACAGCTCTTTTTGTTTGCATAGATCAGATTTCATTTTTTTCAGATAATTACTGGAACAAATAGAAATACCCCGGCTCCTCTGCATACCCTGAAGAACCCGATCAAAGAATTGTTTAAACAGTATCTCGGCGCGTAACGATTTTATCTCAACAATCAATAGCGAGTCGTCCGGCGGGTTTTTTAACAGCCCCAATACTATGGTATCTGCCTTTGATAACTGACCATTCCCATAATATTGCCAGGCCATTTTCAGTGAGTCATTAGCTGTCTTCGAAGAAGCGATATCGTTGAGGTCACCAGAATGATCACTGCTGACACTGCAGGGTGGTTGATGAGGTTCCACTGAGGTGGATTCTTCGCTGTCCGATTCAGCGTCATCCTCAGTGTAATGGTTATTTTGCTCAGAGGTTATTGTTGACAGTTTGCCATTGATAATGGATTCAAATTTTTTCTGTTCTCTGGCATTATTCTCCTGCTCTTCCCGGATCAAAATGTCCCAATATTTTTCTGCTTCGGCACTTTTAAGCGCCATCTCCTGATTGGTCATCTTGTAAAGTCGTTCACACTGGGGTGTCCAGATGGACTGGTAAAATTTGATCTGTTCGGTTGAATCGAATTTTCCCAGTATTTTTTCAACGCTTTGATAGAGAATGAGCTGGTCTTCTTTATCAGAATTATCGTCTTGTTTTGCGGTTAAGTACTGAATTTTCAGTAATATTGTATCAATAAGCGGGTTAAATTGTGTATGGAATTCATGGTCACTAAAGCCAAGGGTAATAATCAGCTCCAGTGTCTCCATCAGATTGATTTCATTGTTACAATTAGCGATCCATTGTTTGATAAGCGATGCTATTGAAACAACATTTTTATCGCTTATACAGTTCGAAACAAGGCGTTTACAAGAAACCAGAATCAATACCATGCTTTTCAAGAACGGTTCAGAGCGATCGTTGTATTGCAATGGGTCCAGCAATTCAATGAAGTGGGCTACCCGTTTATCCAACTTTTGCTGGTGTTTCTCAGCGATGGATTCTATTGACTCTTTACTAAGCAGTGTATTGTGAAATAGTATTAATTTTTCCACCAACTCCTGTTTAAACAGGAGATCTTCTTTGATATGCGATAGCGCGGCAAAGCCATATAGTGTGTTGAGCATTAATACTGCTTTTTGCATTTTGGTTTTCTCCAGAACATAGGTTTTTAAACTGTCTCTGGATCCGCTTTCATATTCGCGGGTAATGATGGGGATATCCTGGGTTGCCAGTGCAATGCTTTGGTCAAATAACTCAATGGCTCGGGTATAAATATTGGCTGCGTTTCTTGTTTTATTGGGATTGGCATCCTTGTATAAGTGCAAAAAGTCATTTGATAAACTTTCAACACGCTCTTTCAGGATTTTAACATTCTCTATCGCTTTTCTGTTTTGTTTTTTGGGTGTCTGTTTCTCGCTAATTTTGTACTTTGCCAGCAATACCGGATCGGCTTGCCATTTTTGCTTGCCATTAGCAGAGCTGGCAAGTGTGTATTCCTTGCTGTTGCTGATGGTGAGTGCTGTTGTGGCTATCGTATCGGATTTTTTCCCGGCGGAGCAGGGTGGGGGTGGGGGTTCCTCGACGGGGCTGCCATGATCAAACAGGAATGTTATCTCCTGATCCAGTAAGGACTTGAATGTCTCAAAAGACTCAGGCAATGCATACCCGAGCAGTGTTGCTGTTTTGCTGTAGGCGTAGGTAAACAAGCTGTGAGCCCAGAGTGTTTCAGTCGTTCGTTGAGCCTTGATTGCGTAGAGCAATGTTTTCAGGCTGGCCGTTTCAAGGCGATGTCGGATAAGGTTAATATGAGGCATCCAGCTATGAAGAAAAGGTGCTTCTGACTGCAGGTCGCACTGTGGATCAATACAGGGGATCAGGCGAATCGTCATATAAATAGCTGATAGTCCTGCTGCCTCTTCATAATGACTGATATCTGTCCCGTTATCGGTTGCCATAACGTAGGCAATGGCTGCTTTTAAAAATAACGTCAGGGCGCGTGCCGTGTCACCCCTGTGCAGGGATATATTGCCCTTGTACACACAATGCAGCATGGCCGAGCGCATTGTGGTGATGTCTGTTGTACCGGATTCCGATGTACCTGATTCCCGTGTATCACTGATTAATAGTGTTGGTGTTAATAACGCGTTGAGCTCTTTATCAACAGGGAAATACAGATCTACCTCTTGCCAATCGGGTGCGGAGAAAACCTTTTTTTCTATAAAATACACAACACTATAAATCAGATAGGGATTCATGGTCCGGTAATCAGGATAGAGTGCGTCGAATTCGGCAGGAAGAGTAAAGCTCAGATCATGATATTTCTGCTGGTTGTAGGTCGGAGTACACGGTTGCACAGCAAGATTGAATGCTTCAGGAGATCCGGTTCGGGCAGCCAGTATGGTCAGCACAACCGGGGCTTTAATGTGCTTTGCACGATTGACGGTCCGTAAGTCCCTGAGTATTTCAGTCATGAGCATCGGGTTGTTAACGTCACTGAGATGAATGATCTGGTAAAGTGCCAGAATCAGTATTGATTCTATGTGATTTAACTGCTTTCCTGTTTCCAGTGCTAACAGCGTGGTATCCGAAAGGGCTCTCATGTCAACGGTTATCCGGTCCGTCTGGCCGGGTTCCTGAATAACCTTTAATACCTCATTAAATAAACTATCGCCAAGTTTATGCTTCTTATCCTCACTGAGGCTGTGACAGGTTTCCGGATTGGATATCATGGCTAACACAATTTGAGTTTTTTTCTTAATGAGCGCCTCCCGGTCTACCTCTTTAGTCGTTGTCGGATTGGCTGGCTCAACAACGGTATCTTCTGATGATTTTTTTTTTCCTGTAACGAGGCATCCTGGACTTTCCAGGGCGTGATTTTGGGTTTTCTGTTCGACAGTGTCCGGGCTTTTGTTTGGGGGGGGGAGTGGACTGCCGGATGATGCTATGGTGATTGCCTGCTGATGAACCGGTGGTTGACCAGAGCGATGTTGTGCCTGTTTAAACTGATGTTCTTCAGATTGGGCCGGTGCCATGAGATAACGTTCAGCAAGAATGTAGGGTTTGAAAACGTTAATCAGTCTTGGCGATGGGGAGGCCGCATAATAATGGTCCCCTCCGGAGTGAGCAATAAATAATAAACTGGCTAGTCGTGTATCACCTACAGCGCAATTAAACAGCGCGGGCTGTTTAATTTTTAATGTTTTGATCAGATTCGGCGTTAATTGATTTGCTTCATGAATGCTGTGCTTATGTTTCTCAATGTTTTGTTCCTTGGGGTTTACTTTCAGTAAAATAATGGTTGTGCCAGTGATGATCGCCACTATGTGCAGTAGAGAGCTCCATCCATAGTGAGCGGTATCATTCGGATTACCTGCCGGGTTAGCAATCGTTCGGTTCTCCAGCAGGTCATTAATGGTTTTGCCAGACTCCGGAAGGATCAACGTATTCAGTTCCTCGTATTCAGAAGCACTCAGTCCGGCGGTGTATGCACAGGCTATCCAGTGATGGACTGTGTACCTAATCATTTCAGAACTGATGACCATGTTTTTATTCGCAGGGTTATGTAGTGAGATGCCGCGCAGAAAGTTATGCGTTTTCAGGAAATTGATTGCTGCTGTTCTGTTTTTATTCAGTCCGCTGGCAAGGGATTCGTAAAAGCAATTCCCATCTTTTGCCGTATTTTCCAGATCAAAATCATTTCTCAGCAAAATCATCAGATCATGGAACGAATAGGCAGGTTCATGCCTGAATTTGTCAGATGACAGGATGTTTATTAACGCCCTTTTTTCAGGGGATGGGGAATGTTTTAGTTGATAGGGTGAAGAAAAAAAACAGTGGTATAATCGTTCAACAGGACAAATGTTCCTTATTAAAGCAATGGTTTCATGAAACTGTCTGTTCAGTGCTTTAAATAGTTCTGAGTCGTAAAACGATGGATTGGTTTGCTGACAGTACAGCGTGATAAAATGTTTATCAATTTTTGAAAGGGCAACTGCACTATTGAGGACTCCTGTCAGTTTCTGGTTATTATTTTCATTGACAATCAGCTTCTCATTATTTTTTTTTAAGGAAAAAATATCAAGAGCCAGATAACCATTTGGCGACAAAACAGGAAGGGTACCTCCATACTGTGCTTTTATGTAGATGGGGATTCTGTTGACATAATGATCATGGGTGAAGTCCAGTTCTTTCATCCATGTGGTTTTAACCGAACATTCAATTTTGATCCAGGGTTTTCCTGTAAGAAACAGGGTTAACTGCCCTGATAAAGGTGATGCTTCAAAATTATCTGGATGACTGCCAACAAGGCGCATGTTTGGGCTACAGTCTTTCAACGGGAACGCTTCGGCAAACACAATATGTTGCAGTTTTCGATTGAGATTAATAATCAGTTTGTTGGCAGTTTCTTCATCATTCAACAGGATATCAATATCATTCACATTTTCATTAATACGGGCGTAGAGCAGGTCAACACCACAGGAACCAAAAATAACCAATTGCCCCGGATAGTAATGGTTAAAGTGCATGATGTCAGTGAGTACTTCATAGAAAATAACTCGTTTGAATGCTGGCAGGGAGGGTTCTGTTTTTATCGGAGCGCTGACTGATGGTAGATCTTTTTGAGCTGTTTCCGGGTTTATGAACGATGCAGTGCCTTGCTCGAAAGTCGATTTAATGGGTGATGCAGGACTCCTTTTCTCGATTTTATAGCGAATTAGCGGTTTTTCTTGTGAAGTATTCAATGGCGTAACTTGACGATTCAGCTGTGTATCAAAAGTATCGGTGCGAACAACACCACTGGTGTTGACCTCAGTTAATAATGCTGCTGAAGGTGCTACGTTATATGTATCACTGGATACCTGCATGGTGAGACCTTATCAATTTTATTCATGTGGAAGTCCAAACTGTTTAATCATAGCAGCGCAGGAAGCGGTAATGATGAGGCTGGTCGTTGATACGATAAGGTAATGAAATTAAATCTGTTGCTCCTTCATTTATAATATTATCCCATCATTCTGAGCATTTTTGGATCGCTGTTTCAGGAAGGCTTCCACTTTTCTCTTCTCCGGTAAGCCTTTGCTGGCCGACATGGAGGAAACTCGGTTGACCACTGCCCGATCTAGCGGCTGGTCCTTAACGGCCTCATCAATGCCCTGCCATCCCTTTTTCAAACAGGCCAGCTTCAGGAAGGCTTCCACTTTCGCCTTTTCCGGTAAGCCTCTGCCATTACACATGGTGGAAATGTGGTTGACCAGTTTCTGGTCGAGCGGCTTGCCCCTAACGGCTTCATCGTCACCCTGCCATCCTTTTTTCAGGCAGCCCATCTTCAGGAAGGCTTCCACTTTTGCCTTTTCCGGTAAGCCTTTACCATTACACATGGAGGAGATGCGGGTGATCAGGTCCCGGTCGAGCGGCTGGTCCTTAACGGCCTCGTCGATGCCCTGCCACCCCTGTTTCAGACAGCCGAGCTTCAGGAAAGCTTCCACTTTCGCCTTTTCCGGTATGCCTTTGCTATGACACATCGAGGAAATGTGGGTGGCCAGGGTCCAGTCGAGCGGCTTGTCCTTGACGGCCTCATCAATGCCCTGCCATCCCTCTTTCAGGCAATCAAGTTTCAGGAAGGCTTCTACTTTCGCCTTTTCCGGTAAGCCTTTGCCAGATGACATGGAGGAAATCTGTCTTAACAGGGGGGTGGCTGCAATTGATGCTATATCCCCATCTTCCATGTTCATAAACCAGGTCACAGTGTCCTTGCTCTTTAGCATGCTGGTTAAACAGCCAGTGTTGTTTATTATGTTGCTCGCAGCCGAAAAAAACACATTGGCTTTTTGAAAATACCTTGAACACGCTTGATGTTCTGTAACGATATTGAATCGCTCAAGTTTTGAAAAGAGAGTAGGCCGGGGAGGGGTGCCTCTGCTCATGGATAATTCAATAGGCTCTTGTAGGATTTCAGACTGCTACTGGGTTGAACATTGCTGAAGCCCTTTATCTACAAAGGTTGTCAGCATATTGTCCGGTAATGTTGCTCAATCCTTGTTTTTCGTGACCTACAGTCAGTTTTCACTGTAGAGCAGTTCGTAATCAAAATAGAGCCATTCAATAAACCTCTCATCAAGCGTTTTCAGAAGTGTGCTGGCGCTGGACAGTAGGGTTAAGACGCCCGGATGACTCAGGTATGCCGTTATTTGATGTTGATGTAAGGCGGTGAACTTTGTGATGATTTCCTTGTGATCTGGCTCCCGATCAACACTTAACGATTCACGTTGCTCTGTCGGGTATTTAGCAGTAAAGAAGGAAGTGTGGTCTTCACCCGGATCAAAATTTATTGGTTGTGGATAGACGATAACCGAGGGACGCGAGGTACTGATTTCATGCACTGGCAATGGTAAAGTTGTAGTCCTCTCGGTAGATGTTTGTGTACCAATCTCTCCTTTATTATTAACAAATTGCCAACACCTCCGTTTTTTTCTGGGTTGTTTCGATTCCCAATACTGTTCACTGGAATCCTCTTGAGTTTTCCTGTTTTCCCCATCAACGAGTTGAACCCTGTGTCCGGAGAAGTAGCGCTTTCTGTTGTTGGCATCCGGTAATGGTTCAGTAGTAGCAACGGTAGCGGAAGAAAGGATGGAAGCATGCTGAGGGTAATTTGATACGGGAGTTGACATAGGGGGTGCAATTACTTTCATTTGATCGACCATTTTACACCTTTATGGCACATCAATAATGACCAGATAAATCCGCCATAGTTCAATTGGTAGCGGCAACTACGTAATTTCTCAAAAACTGCTGGCAGCACCACACGGAAGATGACGTGAAGCCTCCTCAATCAGGTTACTCAATCTCGGAAATAACCCATCGCCCATTAGTCGGCTTTTCAGATAATCCCAAAAAGAGAGACCATACAGGCGACACGTTTTTTTCAGGCTGGCAAAGGTGTCGCGACATTGCCGCCCCAAATCGCTTCGCGTCCCACTACTGATCTTTCGTCGTTTAACATATTCTCGTATCTGACTCTCGCTCAGGTTGTTGTGCAGCGGTAAGCTCGGGTCATCCAGAACCAGTAATAGCTCTTCCTTGATTACAGCCAACCCTGACAGAGCATCCTGAAGAAGCCCACTGCACGTTTGGGTTTGGATCAGCGCCTGGAACCCCTGTCGTACTTTTATTGCCTTTTTTTCAGTTGGCTCTGTCTTGAAGTCTTTAAGGTCATCGTAAATGGCCCAGAACCATGTCCGAAGCCATTTCTGAGCCATGGCCTGCTGATCATTGACCGGATGAACTTTTGCCAGCCCTCGCTCTGCATGTATCCAGCACTGGCTGTGTTTGAAAACGTCGAACTGCCTTGCCCCATCACTGAAGGTGGTAAGATGTCCTGCTCCATGCTGTATCAGGCTGCCATAAATCATGGCTTCACTGGCCTGCTGGCGCCGTCTACCAGTTAGTCTCAGGTCTTTCATACATTCTTCCCAGGCTTCATGGCTCAGGAAGGTGACGCCTCTGTATGGATTAAGAACGCGTAGCCACTTTTTGGGGTAATCCAGTTTTTCCAGATAGATCAAGGCATCGTCGGTGAACGTGTAAGTTGACCATGGGCGGTGCAGTAGGCTTACGAAATTTTCCCGGCTTTTGCTGTCTGTGCTCTCGAACCAGGCAAAGGACTCGTTATTGATGATGGTGCAGTAACCGTTCTTCCCCTTATGCCTTGTTCCCGTGTCGTCTGTCTGGATATAACTTGAACAGCGAATACCTGTAGTCAACAGCTCATCTTTCTCAGCATGGAACTGCTCGTGTCCTTTCGTCAGAAGCTGGCTGAGTTCCCCGCTGGAAATAGAGATTCCAATGTCCCATAGCCAGTCCAGCAGTTCTGGCTGGGTAACGGAGCAACCATGATACTGGTGCAGAACGTAGGCCTGCAGCATTGGCCCGTAATGATGTCCATGAAGGCTGGCTGGCGGTTTGGCCGTAATGGTTTGTCCATCGGGTGTCACCCATTGCTCTAAAAGATATTCAATACTGGATGTTTGTATTGTCAGTTCCTGAACATGAAAAGGGGTGGTTCCATTCCTGATTGATCCCTCCGGAACATCAGTGGCAGCAATGGGTATGGATTTTTCCGCCGATGGCTTTCGGGGCTGTTTACGCTGCTTTCTGGTTTTCTCGTTGGGCTTCTTAACCTTCTGCTTTGACGAGGTGTCTGGGCTGGCTCCATCGTTACCCTCAGGAGCGGATGGATCTCCATCAGGGCTGCCGGTGTCATCATCGGGAGGTTTGGTGTTTGGTTTGATGTCAGGCTTTGCGGGCAGTTTTTTTAGACGACGAATCTCTGCTTCAAGCAATTCTATCTGCTCTTTGAGCTGAATGATCTGCTCTTGCTGCTGAGTGATGAATCTCAGTAGATCTTCAGGTTGTAACTGCTGGTGTTCTAGAAAAGCCATGGTGAGAGGATAGACGACTGACCGAAATTATCCTGCTTCCAGCACTTTTTGAGAAATTACGCAACTACGGGTTCATATATATACTTTCGCACAAATAAAAGACTATGAACTTTCTCGTTATCAGACGGTCCAACGAAACAACATTCAAGGCAGATTTTACCCAACAATTCCAAGACCTTTTGCTTCATTGTGAATCTTTTGGCAATTCCGGGTTGCCTCCCAATCAAGCAATAAACGATGAACCCACTACCACCCAATTTACCCGAATTTTCCGAAGGGGTAAGGAGAGGAGTCCTACGCAACGCCCATGGCCATTGCCAGGGTCCTGTCAATACAGCGCCTGGTGGCAGCACTCAAGGCAAGTTGTCCGTTTCATGGCATATCGGACAACAGCACCGTCTCGATTTTACCTCCACCGGAGACATATCACTGACCCAGCGGGATATTCAACACCTGTCAGCCCATTTGCCCGGATTTATGCCGCAACCTGGCGGCAGTGATCAGACCCTGGTCGCCGTGGAGCACATTCAGACCACCAGCCACCCGGTCGTTCTGCAAGATGCCGGAGTCGTTCAGGTTATGGCTCCCGATCACGACATCATGCCAGATACCCTTCCCCACCTTCTTTACGGGGCCTGCCGGGTTGAGTGGTTACGAAGAAAACTGTTCCCGGTCCATGCGGCCTGCATCGCTGATGCCGGAGGGGGGTACCTGCTTGCCGGTCCCTCAGGTTCTGGCAAAACCACACTGGTACTTGAGCATGCAAGGCAGCACCGCAAACTGCCAGAACGGAAAATCATTTCTGCAGACAAAACCCTTGTCAGGTTTACCGATGACGGGCAAATCAAAGCCATAGCGGGCACTAAAACCATTTCGGTGCGTAATCAGGATATGCCCCAATGGGAGCCAGTGATCAGGGCCGGCGTTGCCGGGCCGGGAAAGTCCGGTCAGTCCATCACCAGCGCAGGCGACCGAACACATTTCCAGTTGGCACCAGATTACTATGGTGACCCGGAATCGGAAGTTCCGATACGGGGCATTTTGCTGGTCAGGTTAAACGACCATTTTGTGGAAAAAAAACTGAGCACTGAAGGTGCAAGACATCAACTGTTTCCCCTGTTCCTCGACAAGCAGCGTGAGGATGTTTTGATTGGTGATCACGATGCTGTCCTTGATGGAACCCTGCCCGTGGAGGTCAAGCGCTACTTGGGGAAGAAACTTCGGGAATATCTTGGCAAGGCCGGGCAGACTCGACAGGTCAGTGGGCCGCTGCAGGCGGTTTACCAGTCCATAATGCCCACACTGTCCATAGCGGTGTTGCCACCACCTAAGGGCAAAAAAATAGTGTTTGGCATCTGTGGCATTGGCAATGGCCATTTGAATCGTCAGTTGCCCTGCCTCAATTACCTCAGGGACAGAGATCATCAGATCGTCCTGTTTACGTACGGACAGGCTCTGGAGTATTTCCGCAACCATCAGGCGGCGTATCCGGGGATTCGTGTCTGTGAAGTTAACAACCCGTACATTGTTGGCTGTCCGTCCGGTCTGGATTTTGAGGCCACCAGTGAGCTGCCACAAAACAACAGCTCGAACTTCAACCGCATCAATTTCCAGGCCATGGCAGTAGCGGATCAACAATTGGGTACTCCGGATCTGGTGATCAGTGATTACGAGCAGGTCTCCGCCCAATATGCTTACAGCAAACAGGCTCCGCTGGTCACCAGTGACCAACAAAGCAAGTTTTTAACCGGCGCCTTTATGCCTGATCTGGCAGGTACGTCATTCCGGGATGAACAGGAGCGGCTGTCACTTTTCTTTCCCCGTGCCGACAAGCGCCTGGCCACCTCTTTCTTCTCTGTTCAACCGAATGTCCGATCGCAGCGTGGAGAAACTGCCAATGTGATGCTGCTGCCACCGGTTATTCGTCCGGAAATCATTGCTGCAAAAGCACAATGCCATGGCACAACGGCTTCATTACTGATGTACATTACCGCCCAGTCATGGACCTGTCTGCCTATTGAGCAATGGATACAGGCCGTCCGGGAGAATGTGCCTGACGGTATCACCGTGCATGTATTTTTACCCAAACAGTGTCCGCTTTCTGCTGATAGTGAGCCTATGCGCTTTTATCACCATGGCGACACCCGGTTTGTTTCATTACTGGCGGCCTGTGGCGGGGTCATCTCCACCGCAGGGCACACGCTGCTGTCAGAGGCCATGTACCTGAACAAGCCCGTTTATGCCATGCCCCTGAAAAATCTGTATGAACAGCAGATCAATGCCAAAGTGATTGGTGACAACCAGTTTGGGGTGAGCTCGGGGGAACTGAGTGCTGAAAAACTGAAAACCTTTATTGCCAACCTGGCTTTTTATGCCGACAACATCGGCAAAGATAACACCGTACTTCTGCGAGGCAATGGTAAAGACCAGGTTATCCGGATCATTGAACAGACGCTGCAGGAAAACCATCGTCCTGTTCAGGAGCCCTCCCCTTGCCACGAGATCAAATCTTCCGGCACGGATTCAGGGGCAGAAAAAAAGATACTGTTTAATGCGGAACCCTTCGGTTTTGGCCCTTCTGCTGCCATTGGGGAAATATTTCCTTATGTGCGCCAACACGCGAAGTACCTCTCCTATATCGGAGAAAAGCATACCCTCGATATTCAGTCCGGGTACCCATACAACCACATAATTGACTGCACCCTGACGGAACAGGACCCGGGCACTGAGCGCAAAGAAAAGTACCTCCGCCACCTGCGTGAACACGACCTGTTCATTACCGCCTGTGATCTGGAGGTTGCCGGGTGGGCCAAAGAAGCGGGCCTTGAAGTCATTGTCTATGATCCACTGTCCTGGTACTGGAAAGAGGTGTCTCCAGCCATTACCCATGCCGATCTCTATCTGGTACAGAACTTTCTCACCGTGCAGGAGCGGTTACAGGAAAACAGGAATAAACTGCCGGAAACCATCGTTGTACCGTCCATTGTGTCCGGCCTGCACCGTCAACAGGATAAAAACGCACAAACCCATGCGGCAAGTCTTTTGCTGGTCAATACCGGTGGGCTGATGAATCCGCTGGTTAATTCTTCCATCATGGTGAACTACGCGAAAATCATCATGAATTGCATTAACCAGACCCTTGGCAGTCATTATGACCAGCTCCGTTTTCTCGGCAGCCGAACCCTGGCAGAGGCTACACGGAACCAGTTTGAGGTCAAGACATTGGCACCTGACCAGGTGCAGGATGTTTTGCAACAGTCAACAGTGGCCCTGATGACTCCCGGACTGGGTAACATCTTTGAGGCGGCTGCCCTGGGCAAAAAAATCATCTGGCTGCCTCCGGCCAATGACAGCCAGGGCCAGCAGTTAACACTACTGAAGCAAAACCACATGGTGGATGCCAGCATTGATTGGCATGAGATCTTTCCGGATGCCCCGCCCATTGACTATTTCAAAAGCCAGAGAGAGGTGATGGAAGTCATCACTCATCGTATAGAAAGGTTAACGACAGAACCTGCGGCAATCACAACACTCAGTCATCTCATGACCCTGGCTCACCAGCAATTGACCCATGTCCAGGAGCCATCACTCAGTGAGCTTGACAGACGCTTTTCCCATGGCGGAGGGAAAGTTATTGCTGATGCGATACTGCAGAGACTAAACAAACAACACCAACACCAACACCAACTCGAACAACAAACACTGAAGGAGACAGTAAAACAATGAACCCACTGGCACACCCCGGTTGCAGTGACAATACCTTTATGGATATACGCTATACCCATCACCGCGTTCATGATGGGAAGCTGGCTGACCCGAAAGACCTCAAAAAAGCATTTGTAGAACAGGGTTATATCGTCGTCGGGAATGTGTCCACTGCAACCGATCGAGACAATGCGGTCAGCCTGTTGCAACGTCAGGTCAAGCAATATCCAGAAGCCAGTATCAATGGTTTTTTTGAACTCTACCATGATGATGTCCTGGCCCAGCTAAGGCAGAACCCAACCATGGTCAAGCTATTTGAAGCCCTTTGGGATACCAGGAAATTATGGGTGGTTTTTGACCGTTGTATTTATATGCGTCCAGAAACAGACCAGAACGGTAAACTCCCCCTTCATGTGGATCAAAATCCACATACCCAGCCCGGTTTCAGTTCAGTTCAAGGCTTACTGGCGCTCAGGGATTGTGATAAAACCACCGGAATGCTGGGTATTATTCCCGGCTCCCATCATGACTTCGCGCAATATAAATCGTGGTCAGATGATCAACAGGGCTGGATTGAATATCAGGGCGATGATGTGCCAACCCGATGGCAGGCACTCAGGGCGGTACACCTGAAAGAAGGGGAAATAGTGGTCTGGGACTCCCGCCTGACCCACTCACGATTTAATGCAGATCCTGGCTGCACCGAAAAATGGAACGAACGTATGTTGGCGATGATCAGCTTTCTGCCCGCTTCTGCCAATGAGACGCTGAGGGCAAGAAGGGTGCATGCCATTGAAAGTGGCACTGGCCAATACGATCATCAAGCAGGATTGCGGAAAACGGCAGGCTCTCACATGCCATCATTACGGGTAACCCCGGAAAACCTGACGAAAACAGGCAAGCAAATTTATGGCATTGAACCCTGGTGATGTTTTCCTGACGACTGTGCTTTAATGGCGATTTTGTAAAGTGGCAAAAAATAAACCCGGTGGTGAGCACTCTCTGTTAAAGTTGGGAACAGAATTGTCCAGGGCAGAACAGGAAGAAAAATGAAGCTTGCAATTATCAGTGGCAGTCATCGACTGGAATCCCAGAGTGAGCGGATCAGCCGCGCTTTGGCGGATCGTGTGCTTGAGCTTTCCTTATTTGACTCGGTTGAGATTTTATCGCTGGCGGGTAATCCGCTTCCCCATTGGGATGAGTCCATCTGGAGTGGTGTCGAGGAGTGGAAGGCCAGGTTGGCACCCTGGAAGCAGAAACTCAAAGAGGCAGATGCACTGATTGTCGTGGCACCTGAGTGGAATGGCATGGTGCCGGCAGGGTTGAAAAACTTCTTCCTCTTATTTGGTACGGCTGAGCTGGGCCATAAGCCCGCATTGATTACAGCTATTTCTGCCGGGCAGGGCGGTGCGTATCCTGTGGTGGAGCTTCGTACCAGTAGCTATAAGAACTGCAGAATCTGCTACCTGCCGGATCATTTGATTGTTCGCCATGTTGGCCAGGTCTTAACGGCTGAAGACCCTGAGGGGGATAAGCACTTGCAGGAAAGAGTGGACTATTGTCTCAAGCTACTGAAGGAGTACTCAACAGGGTTAAAGTTGGTCAGGGAGAGTGGCGTGATTGACCACAAAAAGTTCCGCAATGGTATGTGATAGGTTGGCTTAGTGCAAAAAAGCTCCGGCATTTGCCGGAGCTTTTTTTTTGGGGATAACTTAGATAAACAAGCTGAAGATCACAGCCACCGCAGCACCGGTGGTTCCGATGATGGTCTCCATGACCGTCCAGGTTTGCAGGGTTTGCTTTTCGTTCAGTCCAAGGTAGCGGTTGGCCAGCCAGAAGCCAGAGTCGTTAACGTGAGAAAGAACGATCGCACCACCGCCGATGGCAACGGTCACTGCAGCCAGTTGTGCACCAGACAGAGCCAGGGGCTCCAGCATTGGCAGGATCAGGCCGCAGGCAGTCAGCATGGCTACTTTCAGAGCCCTGAATAACACGAACGGCAGCGGCCAGGATGAAGGCCAGGATTACAATGGGGAGGCCTGTGCCAGCCAGCATGTTGCCAAGGGCCTGGCCAACACCGGGATCCACCAGAATCTGCTTGAACATACCGCCGGCACCGGTTACCAGGATGATGACGCCTGCTGGCTGCAGAGCGGATCCGCAGATGTTCATCACTTCATCCTTGGTGTAGCCGCGTTTGATACCCAGCAGGTAGCAGGCAGCAAGACAGGCAACCATGATGGCAGTGAATGGGTGGCCAATAAATGTCAGCCAGCCGTGGACCGTTGAGCCGGCCTCAACAAAACGGGAACCCACTGAATGACGACGATCGTCAGCCATGGCTGGAAAGAATCCGTGATGTCTGCTTCAGTGTGCAGGCAAAAAATGAAACGGCTGTTGTTGTTTGTTCTGCCCTGAAAAAACAGTATCGCGATATTATTCGTGAAGGGTAACTATTCAGCACTGAGCAAAGGCATATTACAGTAATTCCGAACAGCTCTATGAAGTGATTGATATATGTCCATTCCCTGTTTTCTGGCAGACGACAAATAGCTGCGAATCCGTGCAAACATAGAACCACCGTCTGCACTCCTGAAGCAGCCTGAGATTTTCTGCTTTAACTTGGCCATTCGAACATCCCGCTCACTGCCATTGTTATCGAAGGGAATGGTAAAATCTGACATGAAGCGCAGTGTCTCAGCCTTGAACTCAGTGAGTCGTTTGAAGAGATTGTAAGCTTTAGTATTCTTGACTTTCTTGCGCTTAAGCTCCTCTCGTTGCTTCTCCATATAGACGACTTCTTTCATTAGAGCCCGCTGAAGCAACCGGTCATAAATCTTCTCGATTCGTTCACAGACAACACTTGGCATCTGTAGCATACCTATGGTCTTAAAGCCCTTGCAGTAATGCCAGGAAAGCCTCAGTAGCTTCATCAATCGCAACGCCAGTTGATTGCTGTCCCTATCAACAACACCCAAAAGCTCCCTCAGGTGATGGGCATTGCAAAGTACGTGAGTTGCCGCATATGCAAAATAGGATTTCCAATGATCATGAACCAGAACGCCTGCAAATGTTAGCAGTATGCCCATCGTGTCCATGGCCTCACGACCTCGCTTTTCAGACAAGTAGTAGAGCGTCCATTGTTCATCCCGCATAACGTGTAGCCAGTGCAAAGAGCCCTCGGCCCGCATACCCGTTTCATCGGCTCCGGCAACAGACGATTCCCGCAAGGCGTCACGAATAACCTCTTCAGTAGAAGCCAGATTTTCATAGGTTCTGGCCACAAAATTGGCGACAGTGCCTGCACTTACACTCATTTTATAGAGAGTATTAAAATACTCTGACACGCGCTTAAAAGGCAGGAAATGGTATTGGTTAAGATAGACGGCCATAGCCTGTGTGGCTGAGCCATATTGTGCGGCAGCGGTAACACCTTCCGGGAATTCAGCCTGATTCCGACAACCACAAGTGCAGATTTTTACTTCAGCTCTATGGGCCGTTACTTCAAATTCACCCGGTCTCCCTGGTTCAAACACCTGTCGTTCAATATATTTGACCGGCTCACTATCAAGAAGAGACGCCTGACATTTATTGCATTCTTTAACCGGAAGGTACTCAATATAGTCAGGGATATCGACCTGTTTAAGACAAGTGCCCTGATGCCCTTTCTTTCCACCGGCTTTATTACCAGAAGACTGTCTCAGACTTTTAGGATTGGGTTTTTCATCCGATGGATCGGTACCTTTATCTGCGGAAAGGTCGTCAGAATGATCTGGAGAATTACTGTTTTTACAAGGTTTTTGATAACCATCAGACGATGGCGGCTTGCTGCTGTTTTGACTGTTCTTGCCAACCTTTTCTTCCAATTCTCGACATCGCTCTTCCAGACAGGCAACTCTCATCCGCAGCTCTGCATTCTCTTTCAAGAGAATCTCAGCCGACATAGTTGCGGGTAGTTCTGGAATCATGCTGGCGAATATTGTGGAAAAATGGTGCTTAAGAGGATGGTATAAAAATCAGAAAATTCCAGATTTATGTGGGGGTGCTGAACAGTTACCGTGAAGGTAATGATCAGGTCTATTTTATCTTCCTGGATGGCAGTTATGATCTGATCCTTGAAAGAATGAAGGCTCGCCAGGGACACTTTATGAAAGAGACCATGCTGCAGAGCCAGTTTAATACCCTTGAAGTACCCGGCGCTAATGAAATGGGTGTCGCCCGTGTCGATATCGCCAGTGATATTGACCAGGTGGTGGCCAGAGCCGTAGAAGCTTCTGCCAGTTTTACCCAAGAGGTTGCGGCATGAACCCTATTGTGCTTGAGGTGACGCAGAGGATTGCGGAGCGCAGCGCGTCACTTCGTCAGAACTATCTTGACCGCATGGAGCACCAGGCCAGTACCGGCAAAATCCGCAAGTCCCTCAGTTGTGGCAATCTTGCCCATGCCGTGGCGGCCTGTGGTACCCCACAGAAAGACACTATTCTTGATTTTACCCGGGCCAATGTGGCGATTATCTCGGCATACAACGATATGCTGAGTGCTCACCAACCCTACCAGGATTACCCGTTTACCATTAAGGAAACGCTGGCCCGACAGGGGCACAGTGCCCAGGTAGCCGGTTGCGTGCCAGCCATGTGTGATGGTGTAACCCAGGGGCAGGCGGGGATGGATATGTCCCTGTACTCCCGGGATGTCATTGCCCAGAGCGTTGCCATCAGTCTTAGCCATAACACCTTTGATGCAACATTGTTGCTGGGTGTGTGCGACAAGATTGCCCCTGGCCAGCTTATTGGTGCACTGTCGTTTGGTCATCTGCCGACGGCTTTTGTTCCCTCCGGCCCAATGCCTACCGGTATCACCAATGATGAAAAAGTAAAGGTCCGTCAGCAGTATGTAGCCGGTGAAGTGGGTAAAGATGTGCTGCTCACCATGGAGTGCAGTGCTTACCATGCGCCCGGTACCTGTACTTTCTATGGTACGGCCAATACCAATCAGCTGGTATTTGAAGCCATGGGGCTTATGCTGCCAGGCTCCGCCTTTATTCCTCCGGGTACAGAGCTGCGCGATGCGTTGACTCAGGAAATTTCAGCGGATATCGCCAGCAAAATTCACGGTGCGCCTGCTTATCGTCCGCTCTATAAAGTGCTGGACGAAAAGAGCCTGGTCAATGGCCTTGTGGCTTTATTGGCCTCAGGTGGCAGTACCAACCATTCTATCCATATGATTGCTGTAGCCCGTGCCGCCGGTTTTATCCTGACCTGGGATGACTTTGATGCCCTGTCACAGGCGGTACCGCTGCTGACGCGTGTCTATCCCAATGGCCCTGCAGATATTAATCAGTTTCATGCTGCCGGTGGTGTTCCTGTTCTGTTGGCAGCCCTGGCAGAGCGTGGCCTGCTGCATATGGATGCCGTGCCCTGTTATGGCACCATGGCTGACTATCTGAAAATGCCGGAACTGGACAATGGCCAGCTGGTCTGGAATGCCATGTCTGGAACGCTGAATCCGGAAGTGATTGCTGACTCCGGGCAGGTCTTTGCCGTTACCGGGGGGCTGAAAGTGCTTTCCGGAAACCTCGGGCGCGCAGTCATCAAGGTGAGTGCGGTGGCAGAAGAGCATTTTTCGACGACGGCACCGGCTTTGGTCTTTAATTCCCAGTATGAAGTGGAAGCGGCTTATAAAGCGGGCAGGCTGAATCAGGATGCGATCATTGTTGTTCGTTTCAATGGTCCTGCCGCCAATGGTATGCCAGAGCTTCATATGTTGATGCCAATCCTGGGTAATCTGCAGAAAGCAGGCCATAAGGTAGCCCTGTTAACAGACGGACGTCTTTCCGGCGCATCCGGAAAGGTGCCTGCTGCTATTCACGTTACCCCGGAAGCGCAAATGGGTGGTCCCCTGGCTTACTTGCTGGATGGTGACCAGGTGACAGTAAATGCGGTAACGGGTGAAATTGCTGTGCATGCCGATCTCTCTGCCCGGGAAGCGCACTGTCCGGATCTCTCTGATCTGCACCATGGATACGGTCGTGAATTATTCAATGGTTGTCGCCAGTCTGTTTCCAGCGCGGAAGAAGGTGCATCCATCCTGTTTTGTCGAGGTGAAAAATGAGTCAGCGTTCAGCGCCATTGATTCCCGGCTGTGCAACGCCTTCTGAAGTGATGCAGGCACTTTCTCATGGTTACGACCACCTGAAATTCTTTCCTGCTGAGATAAACGGCGGTGTAAAGGCACTTAAGGCAATTTCTGCACCGTTGCCTCAGGTACGTTTCTGTCCAACCGGTGGAATTGGTTCTGACAATATCAGGGATTATCTGGCGCTGAGCTGTGTGGCAACGATCGGTGGCTCCTGGATGTTGCCTGCGGATCTGGTTGCCTCCCGCAATTGGGCGGAGATCTCCCGCCTGGCTGCTGAAGCGGTTGCCATGGCATCCTGATTTTCCGGGCTTTACAGCTTTAAAGGCACTGGTGACACTGAGGTTGATTTTTCTCAGTGCTGCCAGTGCCTTTTTGGTGATTTGGGTTTTGCGAAAGAGCTAAATGCTTTCGCCTTCAAACAGTGTAAAGCCCAGGTCTACAACGGGGTGCTCGGGTGAATTACCTGACAGCTTGTCTAAAAGCATTCTTGCCGCAAGACTGCCAATCTCCCATCTCGGGGTGTCGACACTGGCCAGTTTTGGCGTAATCGACCTGCCAATATCCAATGCATTAAATCCGGCTATCGCCATTTGCCCCGGTATTGCAATCCCTCTTCTCTGGCACTCCATGATGGCGCCGATAGCCAGGTCATCATTACAGCAGAAAACACCATCCAGTTCAGGATGGTTGTCCAGGGCCTCCGCCATCAACTCTGCACCAAGGGTGAATGATGAATTGGCGGGCGTGGAGAGGATAATGGGGGCACAATTGATACTCTTCATCGTGTTGTGATAACCCTGCAGGCGTTGTCTCACCCGGATGTCCATTCGGGCGGCAATGAAAGCGATCTTTTTCTTACCGTTCTTCAGCATACGCCTGATCATGGCCTCACTGGCAGCCCTGTGATCCAGGCCGACAGCAAGATCAATGGGGGGAGGCGGGAGTCCATTACTTCTACCACCGGTATGCCGGCATTTTCAATCATGCGCAGTGATTTTTCGGTATGTTCGCATTCAGAAAGAATCAAACCATCCACCTGATAGGAGAGCATGGATTCGATGCGCTTTTCTTCAACATTTTTGTCGTAACCATAATGGGCGATCATGGTCTGATAACCCGATGGCTCGGTAACGCTTTCGATTCCCTGGATAACTGCGGCGAAGACCTGGTTGGAAATAGAAGGGATCAAAATGCCGATGGCTTTGCTGGTGGCATTGGAGAGGATGTCGGGAACACGGCTGGCAACATAACCAACTTCGTCAATGACGGCGTGAATTTTCTCGCCGGTTGCTTTTGAAACCTGTGTCGGATCCTTGAGGTAACCGCTGACCGTCATTTTGGTAACACCGACCCTGTCGGCGATATCCTGAAGCGCAAGGCGCTTGTTCTTCGGTTTCATTAATGCTTCATTCCA
This sequence comes from Endozoicomonas sp. SCSIO W0465, assembly GCF_023716865.1. NCBI lineage: Bacteria > Pseudomonadati > Pseudomonadota > Gammaproteobacteria > Oceanospirillales > Endozoicomonadaceae > Endozoicomonas > Endozoicomonas sp. SCSIO W0465. Next base: position 5,084,389 of record NZ_CP092417.1, on the reverse strand, counting down.
ACAATCATCTGGCTCAGCAACATCAGATTCAACAGGTTGGCAATCTGGCGCTGGCAGATGAATTATACGCTCTGCTCCAGGCTGGTGTCTTTAGCTGATTGTGGTTCAGGCAGTATTGAAGGGGGAGAGGAGGCAGGCCGTGATGTTGATGAAAAGTCACGGCCACTGATCGGGTGTTTGATCTGATGATGTTACATTGCTGCGTCAGGCAGCAGGGTATTAAAGATCCTGAGTGAAGGTACGAGTGATCACGTCATGCTGCTGTTCTGGCGTCAGGGAGTTTAAGCGAACTGCGTAGCCGGAAACACGGATGGTCAGCGATGGGTACTTCTCCGGGTTAGCCGCAGCGTCTTCCAGCATCTCGCGGGAGAGAACGTTGACGTTCAGATGCTGACCGCCTTCACGGACGGTGCTTTCCTGAACTTCCAGATCCAGTTCGCGGCATTCGAACTGACCCAGTTTTTCCAGAGCAACCACTTCATCCTGCTGGAATTCATCAGTTTTGGCGCAGATCAGGCGAGCTTCGCCGACAGCTTCGTCCATCAACCAGATTGAGTTAACCAGAGCGTTGTTTTTGCTGGCAGTAATCTGAATGCCTTTCATTTTATTGATCCCTTGATACTCAAGTTCAAACGGTTTTGAGGGCTTACCGGATCGGAATGCGCCGCTCACCTGTCACCATGAATTCTGGAATAATCATACATGGTTCGGACATCCTACCAGTTATGAGAATTTCAATATCTAGGTATTGGCCGAGATCAATAAAGTAAGTGTTTTTTTGTGAAACTATTGATCTGCAGCAATGATTTCCTTAAGTCAGTTAACCCAAGCATCAGAGCCAGATATCAATCAGAGCCAGACATCAGGGCAACTGAGTCTGGAGCGGATATTTATGCTAAACCAAGCATTTTTTTCCAATACTATTATTTCTTTTTATTATGGAACTATATTGGTCAACTTGTAGTCAACTAATCCGGTTAAGGGTTGGTTGACTGTTGCCGTTGTTTTCCGCTTTCTTGCCAAAGCATCCAAGGCCGATCATCAGGCCCTTTACCTGTCAATACCACATATCAATTAATCAGTTTAAGAGGTGCTCAAATGACTATTGGCGGTACTTCCCTGGCTCCCTTGTCCAATGCCTCATTGTCCAATGCCTCATTTCCTGCGAATGATACGGTATCGAGATCATCGGACGTTAAAAAATTTCACTCTAAGTCGGTCGATTCAATCGACTCGAACTTGCGGCTGACGTCAGGGGATGTGGGTAAAGCGAAGCTTTTATCTGAGATAGCAAAAGATGGTGGTAAATCGGTACACGACAGGTTGCTGCAAAAGCTCAACCAGAATGCCACAGGCCCTATGAGAGACCCGGTAGGCGGGCATGGTCACCGCGCTAATGCTGACCAACCGGATGACTCAAGCAAGTATACTTCAGTTCCTGTCATTATTGATTCGCAGCGGCTCATGGGGCCTGAAGACCTTATCGCGGGTGAGTTTATGCGGATAGGTGGCAGTCATAATCCGGATAGCCTAAAGATTAGAACCGGACGGGATAACGAGGTTACATTTCGCATGAGCCATAAAGGCAATACCGCAGCATTTGCAGATAACGATGTTGGTGTCACCCCTTGTGTTGTTAGAAGGGATTGGAACGAACCTGCTAATTCTGATCTGGCCAAAGCCAGGGGGGTATTCCATGATGAATCTTTTGACTGCAGTGATATTACAAGATCATACGGTAAGCTGTCCATTAGGGTGCAAACCGGTGGTGGACCCGTGGAGGGAACGCTTTTTTCACTGGATGAAACGGTTGATTCCAGGCTTTACAAAAGCGCTGGTGACCACCTGTCGCACCTGACACCGGATGCGTCAGTGGCAACCTATGAAGCACTGAAAGCAGAAGGGGTGGCATGGGAAACCGAGAGTGTACCCCTTATCGCCCTGAGGGTGATGAATCATGACGGTAAAAACTACCTGACGCTGCAGGCTGCCGCTTACTACGGTATGTTTAACGATGGTAATAAGGCGTGCATGCCCGCATTTGCAGGAGCGGCAACCCCGCTCAATCAAGCGACATGTTGTGATGGCGTTCAGGATGGTAAGTATATTGCTGTGATGCCTCTGCCCGGGGGGTGGTTCGATATCAAGTATGCAGTTGGAAAGGGTGATTTTGCATCTTCCGGGGCAGCCCGTAAAGGGGATGTGACACTGTGGGTGAACGATGGGTCAAAAGCAAATACCTTTGAGCTAAAAGGAGAAGCCTATGGTCATGTGGGTAATAATAACCATTTTCTTTTTGGTGGCGGTAAACTGCAGCCCAAATTTGGATTATTTGATGTTTCGGCAGACAGGTTGACGGCCAAATTTAAAAGCGCATCGTTTTCTGACTACGCTGATGTTAGTTCGAAGCATGGTGGTCCCAGTGATCCCCGTTATCAACACGTCCAGGGCGAATGTGGCAAACAAGAATCCCGTTATAACTCCAAAAATCCATACAGTTGGTTGAAAAACTGGGAAGGTTGACGTCTGACTTGTTATAAAAAAACTGCATATGATGGTTGGCTCGCAGCTACCCCTCCCCCCTGTTGCAGTCAGGCCTGAATATACCTGAGCAGTTCCTCGTTCCCATGTGGAGCGAGGCTGTTCAAACAGCCAATCTCCAACAACCTCATGGCCAGTGAAATTATCTTTAGTGAATGTACTCAAACACCTTAACGACTCTTGAAACTCCGTAGGTATTGGCGGCGATCGATACGGCTTCCTGTGCCATTCCGGGAGTAATGAGTCCCATAAGATAAACCGTTCCCTGTTCCGTATTGATTTTGATTCTGTCAGCGATCACCGCTTCATTGGTCACCATTGAGGCTTTGATTTTTGAGGTTAACCAACTGTCGTTACTTTGCGCGAGAATATCGGCGTTTGGACCAATTTCCAGCTCATTGTAAACCTGGCGAACCTTTTCCACATTCTGTGCCGTCTGGCCTGCCACTCTTTTCATGTGTTCATTGGGAACCTGGCCAATAAGTAAGACAATACCGTTAAAGCTGATAACCTTGACTCTTGACTCTCTCAGGGCCGGATCTGCCTTGTTAATGTTGACGGCAGTGACGGTTTCAATGGTCTGGTCATCCATCCAGGAGCCCCAGGTCCGTTTGCTGTTATCAATGTTGACAGGCTCTTCGTTAACGGAGTCAACCAGCGCTGCGCAACCACTTAGCAGGGTTAGTAATCCGGTGAGCAGGCAGGTAGACAGTGCAATGCCGATAGGTTTCATGGTTCCCTCCCCCTGAGGTAATGTATCTTGAAAAAACAAGACTTGAAAGGTTAAGGTTTGATGGATACCGGGGCAAGATTCCGGCTTATTCGGCAGAAAACAGGAACTCATCAATCAGATCGCAAAGGCAATGAATGACCAGAGTGTGTACTTCCTGTATGCGCTGAGGGCTGATGTCCGGTACCCTGATTTCGACATCTTCCGGGTGGAGCAGACGCGCCATGTCACCCCCGTCTTTGCCTGTCAGGGCGATCACCGGTATGTTCCTGTCATGGGCGGCCTGTATGGCCTGAACCATATTGGGACAGTTGCCATGGGCTGAAATGGCCAACAGTATGTCACCTTCCTGACCCAGTGCCCGTATTTGTTTGGAGAACACTTCGTTGTAACTGGAATCGTTGGCGATGGAGCTCATGGTCAGGCTGTCTGCGCACAGTGACAGGGCTGGCAGAGCAGGACGTTCACGATCAAACCGATTAAGCAGTTCAGATACAAAGTGCTGTGCGTCGCCGGCTGCACCGCCATTGCCACAGGCCATGATTTTTCCCTCGTTGAGCAGGGATTGGACCATCAGCTCAGCTGCATCGGCAATAAGTGGCGGGAGGGCATCTGCCGATCGAATTTTGGCATCAATGCTGTCGGAAAAATGTTGCGTTATACGTTCATGCATGCCTGAAACCTTGCAATGAAAACCATCTGGTTTTCATTCTTCCTTCTTCTGAAGTCGCTCTTCTGAACAGCGATCAGAAGATTTCTCTGCTGATAAGAATATTTCTTAAAAAGCACTTTTCATCCATTGTAAGCTGTTTTGCCCTGTGGCGTCTTGATTGTCAATGGATATTGCGTCAAATCGACAAATTCTGTGGCTGTGTTGACGGTATTTTTGCAAATAAACGGCTGCCGTCTTGCGAATTTTATGCTGCTTGCTTCTGTCAATCGAGCTGGCTGCATTACCGCATTGAGATGGGCCTCGGTAGCGCACTTCGACAAAAACCAGTGTGGAATGATCCAGCATGATCAGGTCAACTTCACCGGTTTTGCAGGCAAAATTTCTCTGTAAAAGCGTCAGTCCCTGTTGCTGCAGAAACAACAGGGCACTGTTTTCTGCTTCGGCACCTTTTCCGTTAGTCAGGCTGAGTTTCCAGGGCATAGAGTGCGGAAGTATCGGTAGTTAGTGGTTTGATAGCTCTGTTTTGCAGAGAGAGCTCATTTTCGGGCGTTTTCGGCTTCACAATGGGCAGCGGAGTCAGTTGACCATTCCTGAATAGTTGCCATGATAGTTCACGATGGACTTTGCCGTCTGGTGCAATACTCAGTGATCCGGTCATTCCCTGCAGTTGGCTGCCTTGCAGGCTTGAGAGTTGCTGCAGCCTTGGGTAGAGCTTGTAGGCATCGGCGCCCAGTGCGTAAAGCGCTCCCAGCTGGCCTCTGGATTGTTGCCACAGGGTATTGATCTGTTGTTCCAGTGGGCTGGGTGCGCCGGGAATTAACCACGGCATGACAGGAACCCGAATACCATCCCTATCCTGATCCTGAGTGGTATTGGTGATCCCGGAAAAAGCGCTGGATGTTGCGTAAACCGGAACACTGCCCGCGTATTGATAGGCCAGGGCGGGTTTGATTTGCCTGGCGTCCTGAGGGTTGGCACCAATAAATACCATATCAACGTCTTGACGACGGCGGGCCTGGAATCCGAGTTTTTCGCCCAGAACCCGGTTAAGCTGTTTTGCTCTTGCTTCGCTTTGATCGGTGTGTAACAGCCAGCCAGCCAGGCTACTGAACTGTGTTTTGGTATCAAATTCTCCGGAGCCAGCGATTTCACCGCCGAGCTCTTCCCATCTGGCTTTAAAAGTGGTGTTGATTTTCTTTCCCCACTCGGTGTTGGGCGTAATGATGATTGCCGTCCTGTGACCATCCAGCCTGCCGCGTTCAGCTGCCATAATGGCCTCATCTTCTGCTGAGAGTCCAAATTGGTAGAGACCGCCACGATAACTGGTCGGAGTTGCCGGTAATTCATTCACTGGCAGCGGTTTGGCAGCATCATCAATATAGTTCAAAGCCAGAACCGGGATGCGGTGGATGGTATCCGTGTTTAACGCTTTTACCCGGCTTTTGTTCAGGGGGCCTATAATCAGCTGGGCTCCCTCCTCAATAGCCTGAGTGGCCAGATCGTTTATATTGGTGCTCTGGGTATTATAAAACTGAAGTTCCGGGAGAGGTTCCCCTTTGCTCATGGCTTCATAGTGGGAGGCCAGCATGCCATCTCTAACGGCTTCACCGACCTTGCTCAATCTTCCTGATAGCGGGAGTAGTACAGCGATTTTGTCAGGACGCCTGGTTGAGCTGCTCTTTAGTGTTTCGAAGTCCACGGGCAGATATTTGTGTGCCGGATGGTATAACCAGTCCCGCTTCCACTGTTCCAGTCCTGTCAGTTGCTGATCCAGGCTGCGGCCACTTTGATAGATTAATGCCAGGGCCAGCCAGCCTTTCAGTTTTTGTGACTTTTCCTGATTATACAGGCTGTCCAGACGCTCGGCGGGGACATGAAGGAGCGTCTGCCAGAAACTGTCGTAATGGGGTTCGCGCTCTGCTTCTGTGAGGTAGGGGCCAGCCAGCAGCCACTCATCCAGGGACGCCTGATATTCGCCATATCTGGCGTAGGCCAGTGCCTTCAGAATGTGTGCCCGGGAGTTAATGTAGCTGCTGTTACTGATAATAACCGCCTCTCGATCAAGCCAGTCAAAGACTGCCCAGTCCTGATTGTTGATCTGGGCAATCTGAGCCTGCTGAACGGCCAGTTCGGCCTGAATCTGCCTGGGCAGTTGCTCGTAGGGCATCTGATCAAGAATTTTCTGTGTGCGGGCTGGTTCTTTACTGATCAATTCCCTGGTGAGTTCAAGTATCAGGCTGGCTCGTTTCGGGTAACTGAATCTTTCTGCATCGGCCAGCTGCTGGTCGATACTTTTGACGGGTTTTACGATTGGCGCAGGTGTCGGCTTTGGCTGTGATGAGCAGGCAGTAATGAGTACAGGCATAAGTCCAGCCAGGGTGATGGCTGCCAGTTGCCGGGGCAAGGTGTTACGCAGAGCGGTTGTATGGGTCATCATTTGCGGTCGTGGGCCAGCTCTTCTGGAGTGTCTTTGTTAGTACTTTGATTGTACACAGGGCTAAGAATGGACACTATAGGCTATCGCTATGGTATTTTCGAGTATTGCACCCATCGACAGGTTTTAGCTGGAGTGTGTTGGAGTGTGTTGTGGGCAGGCGATTGTTTCGATGTGTCTGATGATGGCGCCCGTCAGTGGTGCTTGCTACCCGGTTATGCCTTAGGTTCTCTCTATCATATAGGATTTACGATCAAGCCCACCGGGAGTTGGGCATTTTTGGCAGTTCAGGGAAGAAAATATGGGCGTTGCTATCAGAGATGGATATGTGCAGTTTTCCGCGCTTGATGCGGTATCTCATTTATACACCACCGGGAAAGGGTTAGGCAGGTTTAAAGGGGTTGCCTATTGGTTATTCTGCTGGAAGGTGACCATCCCCGAATCTGCTTTGATTAAACAGATCTGGTCTTATCGTGATGCCAAGTTTAACAAGTCTTACTTGAAAAGCAGAAGTGTAGCAGTGGTTGGCTCAGACCGTTTTGCTGCCTTGCCAATGCAACAATATAAAAATAGCTGTGCTGCACGATGCCTGCAGCAGGCTGCATATGAACTGGGAGTAAAAAAAATACCCAACAATCAACTCTATGGATTTAATGGTCAATCCATTAGGTACAGAAGTACCGAAGCAGCGATTTATGGAGTCACAGGCAGCCTTCTCTGTGGTAGTGGAGGGTTGAAGCAGAACCTTCGGGGGGATCTGAATAATGGTAGTTATTCCAGTCCGGTTGGTATCAAGAATGCGGCCAGGCTTCTTGGGCTTGATAGTCGCTTTTATTGCTCTTCGCGGGTTACCGATTGGTATTTTGGGCAGAGCGATCCTCATGGCTGGAAAGAGATTAAAAGAAGTTGTCCGGTGCATCGAACGTCACCGCCAGAGCTGTGCCGGAATGAGCGGCTACTTTTGCATGTTTGTAACTACTCAATGTTCGGGTTTGATGATCAATGTCTGAGTGTCAGGCGGGATCATTTTATTATGCAGCGGCCTGATGGAAGTTGTTATGATCCACACAAGGGAATCAACTACCCTTCTGTGCAAGATTACGCTAAAAAAACGGGAATCAAACCAAGTGGCGTTAGTATGCTGATCAGTAGCAAGGATGCCTATGCAAAATTGCCGTTTTTGCGGTCGTGAAGTTATCAAACTGTTAGAATGCCGCCTGAAAAATCACATCGGTTCTTTACAGTCATGTCTGACTCGCTTCTTTATATAGTTTCTACACCCATTGGTAACCTGGGTGATATGACGCCCAGAGCCATAGAGGTGCTTCGTCAGGTCGACGTTATTGCGGCAGAGGATACCCGGCACAGTAAGCGCTTGATGAATCACTTTGGTATTGATACTCCACTGGTTCCCTGTCACGACCACAATGAACGTCATCAGGCCGGGATGATTGTTCAACGCATGAAAGCAGGTGAAACGGTTGCCTTGATCAGTGATGCCGGTACGCCGTTAATTTCTGACCCGGGCTTTTATCTGGTGCGGTTGGTGAGAGATGCTGGATTTCGGGTGGTTCCCATACCCGGGGCCTGCGCATTTGTCGCCGCGCTGTCCGTCAGTGGTTTGCCAACGGACCGTTTTTATTTTGAGGGTTTTCTGCCCGCTAAAGGAGCGGGACGGCGCAAGCGAATAGAAGCGCTGGCGGTTTTTTCCAGTACCTGGGGGGTTTATGAGTCGCCACATCGTATTATGGAACTTCTGGACGATCTGGGAGCTGTGCTCGGTGGTGATCGATATATTGCCCTGGCCCGGGAAATCACTAAAACCTTTGAAACCGTAATGGCCGGGACGGTTGCTGAGATTCAGGTTGCTTTACAGTCGGATGTCAATCAGCAGCGTGGAGAGTTTGTTGTGTTGGTCGAGGGCTACAAGGAGCCAGAGCATGCTGAAATTAGCCCGGAAATTGAAAAAATGCTGCAACGCTTATTGCAGGATTTGCCTATTAAAAAAGCGGCCGCAATAGTCGCTGATCTGACCGGACTCAGGAAAAAAGACCTCTATGATTTGGGTTTGGGGATGAAGAACGGGGAGTAGGGCTGTTTGGGAAAATAACAACACGACACGTTTTTTTACTCGCCCTGAAACCGCGTGGGCTGTTATTACGGTTGATTGTTGAAGGCTTCACAGGTAGTATTCGCCGTCGCGAGCTGGCTGGGCAGTCGCTGTTCATTCTGGTTGTTTGATCAGAGTGGAGGGAGGAAAGTCCGGGCTCCAGAGGGTAGGGCGCCAGGTAATGCCTGGGGGGCGAAAGCCTACGGAAAGTGCAGCAGAGAGTAGACCGCCTAAGCCAGTGTTCTTTTCTTGAAAAAGAAATTGGCCGGTAAGGGTGAAAGGGTGCGGTAAGAGCGCACCGCATGGCTGGTAACAGTCCATGGCACGGTAAACCCCGCCTGGAGCAAGACCAAATAGGAATCCTGTAGGTGTGACCCGCACTGGATTCGGGTAGGTTGCTTGAGGTGTCTGGTGACAGGCATCCCAGATGAATGATTGCCCAGGCCTGCTTTGTCAGGCTGGACAGAACCCGGCTTACAGGCCGGCTCGTTTCTTTTTCCGCTTGAACTTTGACTTTTCCTGATTTTTTTTGTGGCTCTTATGGCGGTTATTGCCACAAGATTTTTCACAAGATCGGTTTCTGGCTTTGTCTGCTTATTTGTGCCATCGATAACTGAAATGCCGTTATCTTGTTGGCGCCGTCTTTGTCATATAAGCGTTTTGTATTCGCTATAGCTGTCTCTTAATACACTGACATGTGGTTCATTAATTCCTCTCTGGATTCGGTTTTGGTGTTGTATACCGGCGTTCGATCGTAACTGTTCAGCACCCCCACATAAATCTGGAATTTTCTGATTTTTATACCATCCTCGACTTTAGAGTCTGTATAAAACGATAATTCGGTCAGCTTTTTATAGTGAAGCAAGCCGAAATCAGTGAACTGTTTTTCCAAGTTCGTTATTACTTCCGTTTTTTGCCTAAAAGCCTTTAGTTATGCTGCTTCTGAATTATCCGGTATTAACTGGTCGATCAGATCGCGAAAATTGAACTCATATTTTTGCTTATATCTGTTCCAGCCCTTGCGAATAGAGAACCTCGGAATAATTCCTGAAAGAGCAATTTTCATCATGCCTGCAGTGGTTGTATCCGGGCTTCTCCAGGGTATCCGAGAAATATTCAGACATGCCTGATTTTTACAAACGGTTAATAACTGCAATAATGCATAGCCTGCCATTTTCAAATGCATCCATCGAAGCAGTGTTCGCAATTTCTGCTGCCATAAATGGCAACAGCCAAAAGCATGTTTGAGTTGGTGAAACATTGGCTCTACCGGCCATCTCCGGGAATAGGCACGAAGCACCTCCAGTCCCTCAAGTTCCGGATTGGTCGAGATGAATATTCTGCTTTCGGTCAGACCTTTGTCATTTTCAAAGCGACTCCAGACGACGCGTACTTCACGACCTTTAAGGAATCTGGCGCGACAGATCAGGGTACGATAACGTATTTTGCGAAATTTGCCGTACATCCATACTGTTGCTTTTTCTTCCGGCAGTTTCTTAACCTGTTCTGTCGTCATCTTGATGCCGTACTTTTTTGGGCGCCCTCGCTTCTTTACGGTGGGTGCTGGCGGCAAAGCATAGAGGGCCCGATTTGAAGGTATCTGACCAACAACTTCTATGTTCATTTCCAGAGCTGGCTTTATCAGTGTCCAGTTCATATACCAGCAATCGGTTAGCAGGCGTAGCACTCGATCCTTCACTTCATTGCGTACCACCCTGAGCATGGCCACGGCAATTTTCAGTTTGCTGGTGTTACCTGAAGCTGGTGTCGGAAATGAGATCACCGGTATGGCGGTAAATACTTCATCTGCAGCCCGCTCAAATATGATGGCCAGGGAAACCCAACACTGCCCCCAGATGTACGTCGGCCGATTGCGTTTCTTGCTGTGTTGATGATGTGTACGACAAGCAGGGGCTTTGTCGGAAAACCGTTCGATTACCCAGTCATCAAGCCCCAGGACCACAGGTTGATTCTCAGGAGCTTTGGAGCAGACCAGACGGATCAAGTGGCGTGCCAAGTTCTTCCATTGCCACTTGCCCTGAGATAGCCAGTGGTGGTAGCTGCTCCACACACAATGAAAATCAATTGTTAACAACGCCTGTGTAACAAAGCCGTCGGCTGAAAGCATGCAACCGAACAGCAGTTCGCAGAACGTTGGTACTGCAGTTGATGATAGCGCTCCAGCAAGAAAGGTTGTATATGAAGCGAGCTCCCTGAGGATTACTTGATGATCTGAAGTGAGCATGGCAACCATCTCGAATTTCGTCATTGGGGATGGTTGCTTTTAGCAGATTATGCGCCGGAACTATTGTGCTCTTAAAACTCTAAAGTCGAGAGTATTTTAATACTCTCTATAAAATGAGTGTAAGTGCAGGCACTGTCGCCAATTTTGTGGCCAGAACCTATGAAAATCTGGCTTCTACTGAAGAGGTTATTCGTGACGCCTTGCGGGAATCGTCTGTTGCCGGAGCCGATGAAACGGGTATGCGGGCCGAGGGCTCTTTGCACTGGCTACACGTTATGCGGGATGAACAATGGACGCTCTACTACTTGTCTGAAAAGCGAGGTCGTGAGGCCATGGACACGATGGGCATACTGCTAACATTTGCAGGCGTTCTGGTTCATGATCATTGGAAATCCTATTTTGCATATGCGGCAACTCACGTACTTTGCAATGCCCATCACCTGAGGGAGCTTTTGGGTGTTGTTGATAGGGACAGCAATCAACTGGCGTTGCGATTGATGAAGCTACTGAGGCTTTCCTGGCATTACTGCAAGGGCTTTAAGACCATAGGTATGCTACAGATGCCAAGTGTTGTCTGTGAACGAATCGAGAAGATTTATGACCGGTTGCTTCAGCGGGCTCTAATGAAAGAAGTCGTCTATATGGAGAAGCAACGAGAGGAGCTTAAGCGCAAGAAAGTCAAGAATACTAAAGCTTACAATCTCTTCAAACGACTCACTGAGTTCAAGGCTGAGACACTGCGCTTCATGTCAGATTTTACCATTCCCTTCGATAACAATGGCAGTGAGCGGGATGTTCGAATGGCCAAGTTAAAGCAGAAAATCTCAGGCTGCTTCAGGAGTGCAGACGGTGGTTCTATGTTTGCACGGATTCGCAGCTATTTGTCGTCTGCCAGAAAACAGGGAATGGACATATATCAATCACTTCATAGAGCTGTTCGGAATTACTGTAATATGCCTTTGCTCAGTGCTGAATAGTTACGTTCGATCTTAACTTTTCAAACGATAATTTTGTTGGGTTGTCCGATATTGAACGGGCAGAGGTAGAACCCCTGCTTGACGTCGGTTTTGCAGATTTCTATAGTGTGCTTTAGTGGTGTAAAGTGGACTATTGTGGGAGTATTATTAGTCAAGTATGGGGCGAGATGGGTGGCTGAATGGCGTTGGCTCTCATTGATGGCTCTCATTGATGATTTTTATGAGTGACAGGTGCCGTAAGGTTTCCAGGACATAGGGGCCAAGGGGAAGGTAGTGTGTTTCGCGGTGTAAATGCCATTAATCTGGATGCCAAAGGGCGTCTTGCTATACCAGTCCGATATCGGCAGGTATTGCGGGATCGCTGTGATGGTGCCCTGGTGGCAACGATTGATACTGACGAACCGTGTTTGCTGATTTATCCTCTGGATGAGTGGGAGCTGATTCAGCAGAAAATTGAATCACTCCCCAGCTTTCATCCAATGACCCGCCGGATTCAGAGGCTCTTGATTGGGCACGCCACCGATGTTGAGCTGGATGGTAATGGTCGTATTCTTATCCCTCCGCTGTTGCGTGAATACGCAGGTCTTGAAAAACGCAGTATTTTGCTGGGTCAGGGCAAGAAGTTCGAACTTTGGGATGAACGTTGCTGGAACGAACGCCGTGACCAATACCTGAAAGAAGCCAGTGAGTCAGAAGCGATTCCGATGGAATTGCAGTCGCTCTCTTTGTAAATCGCTTCTTCGGTATTTTTTAGTTAAGAAAGCTTTGTGAAAGGTTTATGAAATCGTCAGATCGTGTTGGTAGCCAGACCGGTGGCAACAAAATAGCAGCTCCCGAAAATGAGGTGGTAAACCATGTACATAAAACCGTGCTGCTGCATGAAGCTGTCGATGCGTTGCTGACTGATCCTTCCGGGGTATATGTTGATGGTACTTTTGGCAGGGGAGGACACAGTCGCCTGATTTTGAGTTCCCTGACCGAACAGGGTCGGCTGATTGGTATTGACAAAGATCCGGCGGCCATTGCCGCTGGTATCGAACTGAATCGTGAAGATGCACGGTTTTCCATTCATCATGGCTCTTTTACTGATGTTGATTCAGTGACCGATGACCAGTTGGTCGATGGGATTTTGCTGGATCTTGGTGTTTCTTCGCCCCAGCTGGATGATGCTGAAAGAGGTTTCAGTTTCTTGAATGAGGGGCCCCTGGATATGCGAATGAATCACCAGGATGGCGAAAGTGCCGCGGACTGGCTGGCACGGGCAGAAGAACAGGAGATCAGCCGGGTGATCTGGGAATACGGCGAAGATCGCTTTTCCCGGAGGATGGCCAGAGCCATTATCAGGGAAAGGGAAATTGAACCGATTCTGACTACCCGACGACTTGCCGATATTATTGCTGCGGCCTGCCCGACCAGAGAGAAGGGTAAGCATCCGGCTACCCGCGCGTTTCAGGCCATCAGAATCCACATCAACCATGAACTTGATGATCTGGTACTTTGCCTGGATCGGGCTCTGGAAAAATTGCAGCCGGGTGGTCGGCTTGTGGTTATCAGCTTTCACTCATTGGAAGACAGAATTGTAAAACGCTTTATCCGCAAGCATCAAAAGGGTGATGAGCTGCCAAGCTGGTTGCCGGTGACAGAAGATCAATTGAATCGGCGGATGAAAAGTCTGGGCAAGGCAATCAAACCTTCCAGACAGGAAGTGCAGGAAAATCCCAGGGCGCGAAGTGCCGTCATGCGCGTGGCAGAAAAACTGGTCTGATGATGGTGAATAGGCTTCTGGTGCGTATGCATCTCATTCGCTCACATGGGGCAGCCCTTTTGCTGTTGATATTGGTGGTATTGTCGGGACTGTCTGTGGGTTATGTTTCCTACGAGAATCGTCTTCTGCATAACCAGATACAGCAGGAACTTGAGAACAGAAACAGTGCGCAGGTTGAGTGGGGAAAGTTGTTGCTGGAACACAGCACACTGACATCTCCGGGGAAAATTGAAAAGGTTGCCAGGGAGAAACTGGGTATGGATGTGCCAAAGACCAGCCAGATAGAGATGGTTCTGCCATGATTCAGGGGCGGACTCGGGGGCAGAAGGTATCACAGCGAAACCGGCTGGCTGCAGAGAGTAAAGTGGGCAAGGGACGTGTGTTGATTGGCAGTGCTGTTAATCGTCTGATCCGGAAGTGGCGGTTGAAAATGCTGCAATCGGTTCTGCTGATCGCGGGTCTTGCCCTTGGTTACCGAATTATCGATTTGCAATTGCTGGATCGACAGTTTCTGCAAAATGAAGGTGATAAACGCTCAGTTCGCTATGAGTCGATTGCTGCACACAGGGGTGTGATTTTTGACCGGAATGGCGATCCGCTGGCTGTCAGCACCCCTGTCGTGACTATTTGGGCTGACCCTGAAGTGCTGCACCAGGCCAGTGATCGCTGGCAGATGCTGGCCCGGGAGCTGGGGGTTTCATATAAGTGGTTGTCCGATCGGGTGCAAGCTGCCAGGACCAGGGATTTTATCTACCTCAAGCGGCAGCTGACGCCGGAGCAGGGGGCAAAGGTCATGGCATTAAGAGTGCCGGGTGTCCGGGCCATTAATGAGCATCGGCGCTATTACCCTGCTGCCGAGGTGACCGCCCATCTGGTTGGTTTTACCAATATCGATGAGTCTGGTCAGGAAGGTCTGGAGTTGGCCTACAATGAGTGGTTGTCCGGTGAGCCCGGTCAGCGACGAGTGCTTAAGGACCGTAAGGGGCAGCTTGCCCGGCAGGCTGAGCTGATGAAAAGCGCCAGCCCCGGCAAGGAACTGATGCTCAGTATTGATCTGAGGCTTCAGTATATGGCTTACCGTGAGCTGAAAAAGGCGGTTGAGCTAAACAAGGCCAAGGCCGGGTCGTTGATTATGCTCGATGTCAAGACCGGTGAAGTGCTGGCGATGGTGAACCAGCCTGCCTACAACCCGAATAACCGGGCTGATATGCAAGCGCATAAAATGCGCAACCGGGTGGTGACGGATATGGTTGAGCCGGGGTCAACACTGAAACCTTTTGCGGTAGCTGCTGCCCTGGAGTCTGGTCAGTTTCACAAAGGCTCGGTGATTAATACCGCTCCCGGTTATCTGCGACTCGGCAGGGATCAGGTAAAGGATATCCGCAATTATGGCGCTATTGATGTAACCACTGTGCTGAGAAAATCCAGCAATGTCGGGGTATCAAAAATGGCTCTGGCGATTGGTCCGGATAAGGTGCTGGATTTGCTCCAGAGAGTTGGCCTTGGTCAAAGCACTGGAACCGGTTTTCCCGGGGAGAACCCGGGCTATTTACCTTTTCGGGATCGTTGGAGTGATATTGAGATTGCCACATTGTCGTTCGGTTATGGTTTGACGGTGACACCTTTGCAACTGGCTCAGGCTTATACCGTACTTGGTTCAGGTGGCATAATGCGCCCTGTCTCACTGATCAAGAGGGACGTTGTGCCCGATGGTATCCGGGTAATGGATCAGCAGGTTGCAGATGATCTGAGAAAAATGCTTCGTGAGGTCGTTCATGGTGGCACCGGTGGCCGGGCAATGATCGACGCGTTTGAGGTCGGGGGAAAAACCGGAACGGCCAGAAAGGTTGGGCCAAACGGATATATGAAGGATCGCTACACGGGCATGTTTGCCGGTTTGGCGCCGATTGATAATCCGCAGCTGGCGATGGTTGTTATTATTGATGACCCCACTGGAGAGCACTATTACGGCGGTTTGACTGCAGCACCGGTTTTTTCCAGAGTGGCGGCCGGGGCCCTTCGGTTGTTGGGGGTTGAACCGGCTGAGTCGGGAAATCCGGGTTCAGATCAGCGTATGGCATTTATTCCCTATGTGCCGGATCTGGATGATAAAAATTTGGATTCAGGTGGTTCCACACCGATGAATGAAGGTTAAAGCGAAAAGCAATGACTGCTGAGCAAGAGAATACTCTCAATGGCGTGCTTACCGAACTGCAGTTACCTGCTGTAGCGGTGGACAGGAAGCTGAATCATATGACCCTCGATAGTCGCAAGATTACCGGGGGTGAGTTATTTATTGCGATTCCCGGTATTCAGTCTGATGGCCGCAAATACATCGCCGAGGCACTGGAAAAAGGTGCTGCGGCGGTGCTGGTGGATGATAGCGAAGGGTACGATGTCTCTGCAGTAGCAGAGTATGAGTCTGTTTTTATTGTTCCGGGACTCAGTGCAAAAGTTGGGTTCCTTGCTCATCATTTTTATCGGCAACCTTCTGAGCTACTGAACATCATGGGTGTGACCGGAACCAATGGCAAAACCTCCTGTTGCTGGTTTATCGCTGAAATTCTCAGGCAGCTGGGAAAACCCTGTGCAGTGATGGGCACTGTGGGGCGGGGGTTGCCCGGACAGATGAAGGCTTCATTAAATACCACCAGTGACGTTGTTTCCCTGCAACAGTACCTGGGGCAGCTGGTTACTGATGGCGTGCAGGCGCTGGCTATGGAGGTTTCATCCCATGGGCTTGACCAGGGGCGGGTGTCAGGGGTCGCTTTTGAAGTGGCGCTGTTTACCCATATCAGCCGTGATCATCTTGATTATCACGGTTCCCTGGAGAACTACGCTGGGGCCAAGGCCAGATTGTTTTCGGAATGTAATTATCGTTATGCCGTTATTGGTAAAGATGATGCGTTTTCACCATTGATGCTTTCATCCTGTCCTGCGAGTGCCAATGTCACGACCTGGTCTCTGGAAGATGCTTCGGCAGATGTATATCTCAGTAGTATTGAGACGCTGCCACAGGGCTTCCGGGCAACCATTCATACGCCCTGGGGAGTTGGCAAGTTGAATACTTCATTACTGGGACGTTTTAACCTGGAAAATCTGTTGGCGATTGTTGCTGTGCTGGGGGTTCAGGGATATTCACTTGATCGCCTTCTGGCAGCCATTCCTGAGATTTCTGCCCCCCCCGGCAGGATGCAGCAGTTTGGTGGTGGTAACCAGCCTCTGGTGCTGGTTGATTATGCCCACACGCCGGATGCCATTGAGAGTGTGCTTTCTTCATTGCGTGAGCACCGTTCACAAATAAAGACAGAAATTAAGGGGTTTGTAAAAGATAGCGAACAAGGCGTCGGCAATATTGTCTGTATATATGGCTGTGGCGGTGACCGGGACAGGGGCAAGCGACCGTTGATGACGGCAGCCGCCCTGAAGGGGGCGGATAGGGCAGTGTTGACCAGTGATAACCCCAGAACAGAAGACCCCCTCAAGATCATCGCTGATGCGTTGGAAGATATTACCCCGGATGATCGTCGGCGTATTCAGGTTATTGCTGACCGGTCTGAAGCGATCCGTTCCACAATGGCTTCAGCCAGTGCGGGTGACATTATCGTGATCGCTGGCAAAGGGCATGAAGACTATCAGGAAATTCATGGTGTTCGACATCACTTCGATGATGCAGAGCAGGTACAGCTGGTATTCCAGTCTCAAGTCAGAAGCGTTCCTTTGCAGAATGTTCAAGGGGATGGGCGGGCATGATTAAATCGATGACCCTTTCTATGGTTGCCGGGATTGTTAAAGTCCAGTTAACTGATCATCCAAATGATGAGCTGCCAATCACCGGTGTTAGCATTGATACCCGAACGTTGCGAGCGGGTGATCTTTTTGTTGCCATTAAAGGTCCGCGTTTCGATGGGCACAATTACCTGAATCAGGCTCGGGCGGCGGGAGCGGTGGCTGCCCTGACTGAGCGATATATCAGTGGTGCCGCCCTGACTCAGATTGTGGTTGCAAACTCTGAACAAGCGCTTGGCCTGCTTGGAGCAGCGAACCGTAATCTCTTTAATGGATGTCTTGTCGGTGTTACCGGCTCGTGCGGCAAAACATCCGTTAAAGAGATGTTGCTGGCCATTTTCTCAGAAGCAGGTTCAACGCTGGCAACGGAAGGTAACCTCAATAATGCGCTGGGTACTCCATTAACACTGTTAAGAATCAACGAATCCCACCAGTTTGCGGTGGTTGAGATGGGCACCAGTTCGCCCGGCGAGATTGAATACATTGCTAATATGGGACGCCCTGACGTATCCGTAATCGTCAATGCTGCTGAAACCCATCTGGCTGATTTGAAAAGTGTTGAAGGGGTAGCCCGGGAAAAGGGTGTTATCCTGGATGCGCTGGCGGATGATGGCATTGCTGTCCTGAATATGGATGATCAGTTTTACGGCCAGTGGTGTGAACGGGTTCTGCAAAAGTCCGGTCGACGGATGATCAGCTTCAGTGCCCGGAATCCTGATGCGAACTGTTTTGCCAGTGATATCACGCCAAATGCTGAAGGCACTCGATTTACCTTGCATATTCGCAGGCAGAGTCAGCAGCAAGAGCAACGCTCGCTGCAGCTCTCATTCTGGGGGCGCTATCAGGTGGCTAATGCCTGTTGCGCTGCAGCGGTTGCACTCGCCTGTGGGTTGTCGCTGGACATTATTGCCCGGGGGCTGGAAAATGCCCGGCCTTATCAGCGGCGGGGACAGCGATTTGTTCACTCGTCCGGTGCGATTCTGATTGATGAAACGTACAATGCCAACCCGAAAGCAACGCTGGCAGCGGTGGAGCAGCTGGCAGATTGTGGTGGCAGAACCATCATGGTGCTGGGGGATATGCTGGATCTGGGTGATATATCCGATGAACGTCATCGGGACATTGGCCGCTATGCAAAAGCACTGGGTATTCAGCAGTTTTTGAGTTTCGGGCCTTCTGCACGCCTGGCCAGTGAAGCCTTTGGCAGCGGTCAGCACTTCGAGGATAAGAACGAGTTGATTGGCTTTCTGAATGAGCAGCTTCACGACGGTTATAACAGCGGTGTTAATAGTGAAAATACCGCTGTCATGGTGAAAGGATCAAGAGGGATGAAGATGTTGGACATTATCCAGGCTCTGATTGGGTCTGATTACAAGGGAGATGCCTGATGCTGGTTTGGCTGGCCGATTACTTAGCCCAGTATTACCATGGATTTCTGGTGTTCAAGTACCTCACGTTAAGAGGTATTTTCGGGGTCCTCACGGCTCTGGCCATGAGCTTATGGGTTGGGCCTCACTTTATTCGCAAGTTGAGTTTTTACCAGATTGGCCAGGCTGTCCGTGATGATGGTCCGCAAAGCCATTTAAGCAAGGCTGGCACTCCTACGATGGGTGGTGCCCTGATCCTTATCTGTATCGCCATCAGTACCTTGCTCTGGGCAGATTTGAGCAATCGCTATGTCTGGGTTGTGCTGATCGTTACCGGTATTTTCGGTGCTGTTGGCTGGGTGGATGATTACCGGAAAGTGGTAGAAAAGAACTCCCGGGGGCTGCCGGCCCGCTGGAAAATGTTCTGGCAATCGGTTGCGGGCCTGGGGGCAGCGCTTTTCCTGTTTTTTACCGCGCCATCGGCAACAGAAACAACCCTGATCATTCCCTTCTTCAAAAACGCAACGCTGCAGCTTGGGCCATTTTTTGTGGTTCTGGCCTACCTGACCATTGTCGGTTCCAGTAATGCCGTCAATCTGACGGATGGCCTGGATGGTCTTGCTATTCTGCCCACCGTTATGGTGGCTTCAGCCCTGGCGGTTTTTGCTTATCTGAGTGGTCATGCAACGTTTGCCCAGTACCTGCTGATTCCTGCCGTGCCGGGCGCCGGAGAGCTGATGGTATTTTGTGCGGCCATCGCCGGGGCAGGCCTTGGATTCCTCTGGTTTAACACCTACCCGGCCCAGGTATTTATGGGTGATGTGGGCGCACTTGCGCTGGGTGCTGCCATCGGGGTCGTCGCGGTGATCGTCCGCCAGGAAATCGTGTTGATCATTATGGGCGGCGTTTTTGTTATGGAAACGGTCTCGGTCATTCTGCAGGTGGGCTCCTACAAGCTTACCGGTCGTCGTATATTTCGCATGGCACCATTGCACCATCACTTTGAGTTGAAAGGGTGGCCTGAGCCCCGGGTCATTGTGCGTTTCTGGATTATTACCATTGTGCTGGTTCTGATTGGGCTGGCGTCTTTGAAAATTCGCTAACGGGTTTTATGGGTAACGGGATTGTGACAAGAAGCACTCTTGTTAAGAAAACAGCAGCGGAGTCAGCAGGCAACGAGCCATCAGGGCTGATTGGCTCGAGCTGTCATCGGGTGATTATCGGTCTTGGTAAGACCGGGTTGTCCTGTGCCCGTTATCTTTATCGCCAGGGTTTACCGTTCAGAATTGTTGATACCCGGGAAAAGCCACCGGGTGAAGCTGAGTGCCGCCAGCTGTTTCCGGACATCCCCCTTCATACCGGTGGCTTTAATGAACCGTGGTTAATGGCTGCCGATGAGTTGGTGGTCAGTCCGGGTATCGCTCTGTCCGAGCCGACGATTGCCAGGGCAATTGACAATGGCGCTATTGCCATTGGTGATATTGAACTGTTTTGTCGGGCGGTCAATGCTTCCCCGGCTTTCTCGCAAAAAAAGAAACCACTCGTTGCCATCACCGGCTCCAATGGCAAAAGCACAGTGACCACGCTGGTTGGTGAAATGGTCAGCTATTCAGGGCTTAACCCAGGCGTAGGGGGCAATATCGGAACGCCAGCACTTGATTTGCTGGATGACGACAGTATTGATGTTTACGTTCTGGAGCTTTCCAGCTTCCAGTTGGAAACAACACATAGCCTCAGGGCAACGGCAGCGACGGTTCTGAATCTGAGTCCGGACCATATGGATCGTTACCCGACGCTGGTTGAATACCATCAGGCCAAGCAGCGTATTTACAAAGGGTGTGGAACCGCCGTATTTAACCGGGATGATCCTCTTACTTCACCCCTGCTGCCGGTCACGGCCGGAGCTGTGACATTTACCGGCGGGTCTCCGGATCTTGGACAGATGGGGCTCCTTTCTGACGATGATGGCGTCTGGCTGAGCAAAGGGCTGGAAAAGCTGATAAATACCCGGCAGATGAAACTCAAGGGACGTCACAATTACTTGAATGCCCTCGCAGCTTTGGCCCTGGGTGAGGCGATAGGCCTTGATGCCAGTGCCATGTTCGAAGCGCTGATGGCATTTCCCGGGTTGAAACACCGTTGCCAATGGCTGGGTGAGCAGAATGGCGTTGCCTGGTTTAATGACTCCAAAGCGACCAATGTCGGAGCCTCCGTTGCCGCTATTGAAGGTCTGGGTGAAGGGCTTGAAGGCAAGGTCATTCTGATTGCCGGCGGTGATGGTAAAGGTGCCGATTTCTCGGGCTTGAAGCCGGCGGTCGAGCGTTACGTCCGCCACCTGATTTTGATTGGACGTGATGGGCCTGCCATTGAGCAGGCAATGAAAGAGGGAGTAGACATTTGCAAGGCTGCCAGTCTGGAGGATGCCGTCAGTCTTTCAGCGGCGTTGGCCAAACAAGGCGATGCGGTGCTGCTGGCACCAGCCTGTGCCAGTTTTGATATGTTCAACAGCTTTGAGCATCGCGGTGATCGATTTGCAGAGCTGGTCAATGGTTTGATTTTATGCTGAAACGGGTTCGACACAGCTTTCTCACAGAGAAAGAGTCTTTGGAACAGGATGCGCCAATGTCCGCGAATGTCGACATGGTTCTGTTCGCAGCTGTGCTTGCTCTGCTGGCCATCGGTCTGGTGATGGTGGGTTCAGCCTCCATGGATGTTTCCAGTGCTACCTTTGGGGATCCACTGAGAGTTGTCTTTAAGCAGTTGCTGTTTATGGTGGTGGGGCTGATTGCCATGGGCACCATGATGCTTGTGCCTGTCAGCCGGATTGAGCAGATGAGCTGGGTGGGTTTGCTGGTTGCCTTTTTTCTGCTGGTACTGGTTCTGATTGTGGGGCGGGAAATTAATGGCAGTGTCCGCTGGATTCCTCTTGGCTTCTTTAACCTGCAAGCCTCAGAGGTCGCCAAGCTCTGTGTGGTGATTTATCTGGCGGGATACCTGGTGAGGCATCTTGATGAAGTACGTACGCGCTGGAGTGGTTTTATCAAGCCCATGTTATTGATGGTCGGGCTGGCTTTGCTCCTGTTGGCGGAGCCCGATCTGGGTGCGCTGGTGGTGCTGACTGTGGCGGTGATGGGGATGATCTTCATGGCGGGTGCCCGTTTCCACCAGTTTCTGGTGATGATTGCTACAGTGGTTATCCTGATTGGCCTGATGATCTGGATGGAGCCTTATCGTATGGCTCGTATCACCTCTTATATGGACCCATGGGCCCATGCTTTTGGCAGTGGTTATCAGTTAACTCAGGCATTGATCGCTTTTGGTCGCGGTGCCTGGTTTGGTGAAGGGCTGGGCAATAGTATCCAGAAGCTGTTTTACCTGCCAGAGGCGCACACGGATTTTGTCTTTGCCGTATTGGCAGAAGAATTTGGCGTCATTGGATCGTTGCTGCTGCTTGGGCTGTTCCTGTTTGTTGCATGGCGATCACTGCAGCTGGGCTCAAGAGCAGAATCCAAAGGTATGCTATTCCATGGTTTTGTTGCTTATGGTATTGCGTTGCTTTTTGCCAGTCAGGCCCTGATTAATATTGGTGTGAATACCGGTTTGCTGCCTACTAAAGGGCTGGCCTTACCCATGATCAGCTATGGCGGCAGCAGTTTAATCGTTAACTGTCTGGCATTTGGTATTTTGTTGCGAATTGATTTTGAACGTCGACTGACTAAAGCCATAGAGGCTAAGCCTGTTGCCGGGCGAAAGGCTAAAGAGCGAAAGGCGTGTGAAGCCGCTGGAGGTAATAACTATGGCTGAGCAGGAACCTCTGGTGATCATTATGGCAGGCGGTACCGGTGGGCATATCTTTCCTGGACTTGCCACAGCCAGAGGGCTGATTAAGCAGGGTTATCGTGTTCACTGGTTAGGAACACCCGGCAGTATGGAAGCGGAACTGGTACCCGGACATGGTATTGATATCAGCTTTATTCCAGTCACTGGCTTGCGGGGAAAAGGGTTGAGTTTTCTGTTGCAAGCCCCCTGGCGTCTGGCCGTTTCATTATTCAAAGCGGTTCGGGTTCTGAGAGAATATCGACCGGTTTGTGTTGTTGGCATGGGTGGCTATGTAACAGGACCGGGTGGTGTGGCTGCCAGGTTGCTGGGAATTCCGTTGGTGATTCATGAACAAAATGCTGTTGCCGGTTTTACCAATAAACTGCTGGCCAGGATTGCTACCCGTGTGCTTGAAGCGTTTCCGGGAACCTTTGCAGGTCTTTCTTCAGGTATTAACAGGAAAATTAACAGGGAAATTAACAGGAAAGTTGTGCTGACCGGGAATCCGGTGCGCCCGGAGATTGTAGCCGTTCCTGCTAATTTACCTCACAATCCCTTACGGCTGCTGGTTGTGGGGGGGAGCCGGGGAGCTCTGGCGATCAACCAGATGATCCCTCAGGTCCTGCAAAACTGTGGTGATCAGATTGAGGTCTGGCACCAGACCGGTAAGGGAACCTTTGAGCAGTGCCGGGAAGATTACCGGCAACTCGGCGTTTCCGGCCGGGTAGAGCCGTTTATTGATGATATGGCTCAGGCTTATGAGTGGGCGGATCTGGTACTCTGCCGTTCCGGCGCACTAACCATCGCAGAACTGGCAGCGGCCGGAAAACCGGGAATTCTGGTGCCTTTCCCCTATGCGGTGGATGATCATCAGACAGTTAATGGGCGCTACCTTGTCGATAGAGGTGCAGCCCTGATGGTTCAGCAAAACGATTTGGACGTGGACGGTTTGACAACAATGATTCTGGAGCTGGCAGATAATCCTGAACAGCTTGAACAAATGGCTTCATCAGCAAGAACCGCCAGTTTGCCACAGGCGACTGATGACGTGGTCAGGCTCTGTCTTGAGGCAGCTGGTAAGGAGGTCTCTTATGCCTGATGTAAAGAGTCGAATTCCCGTTGTGGCGGTACCGGAGATGAGACGTATCCGCAAAATCCATTTTGTGGGTATTGGTGGTTCTGGCATGTGCGGTATTGCCGAGGTGCTTCTGAATCAGGGTTATGAAATCTCTGGTTCAGATATCCGTGCATCATCTGTTACTGAACGTCTTGAGGGGCTGGGCATAGAGGTATTTATTGGTCATCGTGCCGGGAATGTGGCCAATGCAGATGTCATTGTTACCTCAACGGCGGTTGCCGGTGATAACCCTGAAGTGACTGAGGCAGAGCGTCGTCGGCTGCCCATCGTTCCCCGTGCCCAGATGCTGGCTGAGTTAATGCGCTATCGACACGGTATTGCGGTGGCTGGCACTCATGGTAAGACCACGACGACCAGTTTACTGGCTTCGGTTCTGGGATTCAGTGGCATGGATCCGAACTTTGTGATTGGTGGCAGACTCAATTCAGCTGGCACCAATGCAAAGTTGGGCGGAAGCCGCTACCTGGTTGCTGAAGCGGATGAGTCCGATGCCTCTTTTCTTCATTTACAGCCGATGGTTTCCATTGTCACCAATATTGATGCTGACCACATGTCTACCTACGACGGTGACTTTGGCAAGCTGAAAAAGACGTTTATCGATTTCCTGCACAATTTGCCTTTTTACGGCGTGGCTATTGTCTGTATCGACTGTCCAGTGGTCAGGGAACTGCTGCCGGAAATCAAGCGACAGGTGATTACTTATGGTTTCAGTGAAGATGCGGATTACCGGGCAGTGAATGTCCATCAGCGGGGAATGACAACCACGTTTGACCTGATTCGTCGCAGTAATCCAGAAGAAGTCAATCCAGTAGAACCCAATGCTGAAGAACCCCCTGTGACCATTGAACTTGGGATTCCGGGGCGACATAACGTACTCAACGCTCTTGCCACTTTTGCAACGGCTTCTGATGAAGGCATTCCCGATCAGGTGATAGCAGAAGGCCTGAGTCGTTTCGACGGTGTTGATCGGCGTTTCCAGGTGCTCGGGAAGTTGCATACCCGGGTTGGTGAAGTGATGCTGGTTGATGACTATGGCCACCACCCGACCGAAGTGGATGCGACGATCAAAGCGGTCCGTGATGGCTGGGATGACAAGCGACTGGTGATGATTTACCAGCCACATCGTTTCTCACGAACCCGTGACCTGTATGAAGATTTTGTCGATGTGCTTTCCAGGGTTGATGTTCTTCTGTTAATGGAAGTGTATCCTGCCGGAGAAGAGTCCATTGCGGGGGCGGATAGTCGCTCATTGTGCCGGAGTATCCGGCAACGTGGATTGGTTGATCCGATATTTATTGCCCGTCCTGAGGAAGTTGAGTCAGTGTTGGCTGGTGTGCTTCAGGATGGTGACTTGCTGTTGGCTCAGGGAGCCGGGGATATCGGCGCACTGGCTCTCAGGCTGGCCAGTGGCGAGCTGATGCAGTCAGCAGAATAGTAAAGTTACGAATTGAATAGAAAAGGGACACAGTGCATGAAGTACGACCGGAGTTGTGATCAATTGGATCCAAAGGCTTTTGGCAGGGTTGCTGTACTTTTTGGTGGTAACTCCGCAGAAAGGGAAGTGAGCTTAACCAGTGGTGAGCGTATTTATGCCGCCTTAAACCGGCAGGGTGTGAAATGCCAGCTAATAGATGCCTGTGAGAATGTTGTTGAGCAGCTCCAGCAATATGCTCCTGACTATGCCTTTATTGCGTTGCATGGTGGGAAAGGAGAAGACGGGACGATACAGGGGTTGCTGGAAACCATGGGCATTCCTTACCCGGGTAGTGGTGTCATGGCCTCCGCTTTGGCAATGGATAAATACCGTTGCAAACTGCTATGGCAATCCATTGGGCTGCCAACACCTGAGTTTGCCCTGGTTATGGGTGTTGATCATCTTGGCCATGCGGAGTCTCTATTGCCGGCTTTTGTTAAGCCAAGTATGGAAGGCTCCAGTGTTGGAGTGACCCGGGTTGAACGCAGAGAAGATCTGGAAGCTGCCTGCGAGCGTGCAGGGCAGCACAAAGGTCCTGTCCTGGTGGAAACGTTTATTGATGGGCCAGAGTTTACCGTTGGCATTCTTAATGGGCAGGCGCTTCCGGCGATCAGAATTGAGGCAGAGGGTGAATTTTATGATTACCAGGCCAAGTATCTGTCGGATAATACCCGATACTCAATTCCCTGTGGCCTGACTCCGGTTAAGGAACAGGAACTCCAGGCAGTCGCTCTCACTGCCTTTGAGGCTCTGGGATGTTCTGGCTGGGGACGTGTTGATTTTATGCAGGATCAGCAGGGGCGATTCTGGTTGCTGGAGGTGAATACCATTCCGGGGATGACAGATCATAGTTTGCTGCCTATGGCTGCAGCTGATGCCGGGATATCTTTCGATGAACTGGTTATTGAGATATTGAAAACAGCGGATGTCTGATAGAACAAGGTTTTCTGTTTCAGCCAGGCGACCGGAGGAGGTGCGTGGCGCGTCCCGATGGGATGTACGACAAGGTGCTGGCAGGAGAAAGAAAACGCTGTCGTGGAAGAAAACTCTGCCGTGGAAAAGGGTGCTACAGGTGTTAGTCTCTCTTTCTCTGTTGACAGGGTTGGTGGTCTCGACCCCATGGTTGATGAGCTGGTTGAATCAGCCGATAGCACGAGTGGAAGTACATGCAGGCTTTGAGTATCTATCCAGGGAGCAGGTAGAGAAACTATTGCATACTCATTTACAGGAGCGTTTTTTTGCCCTGGATTTGAGCCGGATACAACAGGTTTTGATGGAAATGCCCTGGGTTAAGGGTGCCTCGGTTCGACGACACTGGCCTGATAGTATTCAGGTAAGCCTGGAAGAGCAGCAGCCGGTGGCAAGGTGGGGTAGCAACTACCTGATCAGTAATGAAGGTGAGGTGTTTGCTCCAGACGATATTACCGCTTTTGCCGCAATGCCGGTTCTGGATGGTCCTGACGAGATGGCGGTTGAGGTGATGCAGCAGTACCTGGCGATCAGTCAGTTGCTCAGGCCCATGGGGCTTAAGCTGACGAAACTGAAGCGCAGTAATAGTGGCTCATGGCGCTTTACCGTTGGGCATGTTGAGGTCAATATTGGTCGTGACAGAGGGAATGGAAAGGCTACAGCGTTTTGTCCGGCTTTATCATGCCAAGCTGGAGTCTCGCTGGAATCAGGTAAGGCGCGTGGATTTGCGCTATTTGAACGGTGCTTCGGTTGCCTGGGGTGAGACTCTTGTTAAAGCGAGGTCTAGGTAAGTCAGGCTCAGATTGATGATGGATAGAGAAGTTTGGGAAGATTGATGCCATGACAGCGGCAGATAATGGAAGATTGATCGTCGGGTTGGATATAGGTACCTCAAAAGTGGTGGCTATTGTCGGAGAACTCAACGCTGAGGGTGACATTGAGGTCATCGGCATTGGCTCGCATGTTTCCCGTGGGCTTAAGCGTGGTGTCGTGGTTAATATTGACTCTACGGTTCATGCCATTAAGAGAGCGGTTGAAGAAGCTGAGCTGATGGCGGGCTGCCAGATTCATTCGGTTTATGCGGGTATTGCCGGAAATCATATCAAGAGCCTTAATTCTCACGGCATTGTGGCAATACGTGAGCGTGAAGTGACTGGTGCCGATATCGACCGGGTTATTGATGCCGCTCAGGCGGTTGCGATCCCTGCAGATCAGCGGATTTTGCATATTCTTCCACAGGAGTATGCCATCGATAACCAGGAGGGCGTTAAAGAGCCTCAGGGTATGTCTGGTGTCCGGTTGGAGGCCAAGGTGCATCTGGTGACTTGTGCAGTGAATGCGGCCCAGAATATTGAGAACTGCATCCGTCGCTGCGGCCTGGAAGTCGACGATATTATTCTTGAGCAGCTGGCTTCAAGTTATTCGGTGCTTTCAGAAGATGAGAAAGAGCTGGGTGTTTGTCTGGTGGATATCGGTGGTGGCACTACCGACATTGCCATCTTTACCGATGGTGCCATTCGCCATACGGCGGTGATTCCCATTGCGGGAGATCAGGTCACCAATGATATTGCCATGGCCTTGCGCACACCGACGCAAAACGCAGAGGACATAAAGATTAAATATGCCTGTGCTCTGGCTCAGCTGGCTGGAGCCGATGAAACCATTAAAGTTCCCAGTGTTGGCGATCGGCCGCCCAGGGAGCTTTCCAGGCAGGCATTGGCAGAAGTGGTAGAACCCCGTTATGACGAGTTATTTACGTTAATTAATGCCGAGATCAGGCGCAGTGGTTTCGAGGACCTGATACCCGCAGGCATAGTATTGACGGGTGGCACTTCCAAGATTGAGGGTGCTATTGAGCTGGCAGAAGAGATTTTCCACATGCCGGTCAGACTGGGTGTGCCGCAGTTAGTAAAAGGGTTGAGTGACGTGGTCAGTAATCCTGTTTATTCAACAGGTGTTGGATTATTGCACTATGGTCAAAAAATGCAGAAAGACGGGTTGAAAAAATCGATCGCCAGTAAGCCTCAGGATGCTGGATTGATTGACAAGATGAAGCGTTGGTTTCAGAACTTCTAATAACCGGTTTTGTGGCAGCGCAGGTTTTCGGTAATGGTATTGGTAAGCATTTGTTAGGTTAAGGGTGATAAAAAGGAGATGGCCATGTTTGAATTGGTGGATAGCGTACCGCAGGAAGCGGTCATAAAAGTTATCGGTGTCGGCGGTGGTGGTGGTAATGCGGTGTGCCACATGCTGAAAAGTCAGCTGGAAGGAGTTGAGTTTGTCTGTGCAAATACCGATGCCCAGGCACTGAAAAAGCAGCATATGCAGGCGCATACGCACCTGCAGCTGGGCGCCTCTATCACACGAGGGCTTGGTGCGGGTGCAAACCCGAATGTCGGGCGTGAGGCGGCTATGGAAGACCGGGAGCGTATTGCAGAGCTCCTTAAAGGTGCAGATATGGTCTTTATCGCTGCGGGCATGGGTGGTGGTACCGGGACCGGCGCCGCTCCGGTGGTTGCTCAGGTGGCCCGTGAGCTTGGCGCTTTAACCGTGGCCGTGGTCACGAAGCCATTCGGTTTTGAAGGCAAGCGCAGAATGTCGATTGCTGAAGAAGGTCTTAAAGAGCTTCAGGAGCATGTGGACTCCCTGATTACTATTCCCAATGAAAAGTTATTACCAGTGCTTGGTAGCGATGTCAGTCTGCTGAATGCGTTTGGTGCAGCTAATGATGTTCTGCTGGGTGCGGTGCAGGGTATTTCTGAACTGATTACCCGTGATGGTCTCATTAACGTTGACTTTGCTGATGTCCGTACTGTGATGTCAGAGATGGGTATGGCGATGATGGGTACCGGGGTTGCAACGGGGAGTGGCCGTGCAGCAGAAGCTGCTGAGAAAGCGATCCGTAGCCCGCTGCTGGAAGACGTGGATCTGCAGGGAGCCAAAGGTGTTCTGGTTAACATTACTGCGGGTCTTGACTTTACCGTTGGCGAGTATAATCAGGTAGGCGATGTTGTCAGTCAGTTTGCTTCTAATGATGCAACCGTCGTTATCGGTACTGTAATTGACTCAGAATTGACGGATGAACTGCGGGTTACGGTCGTCGCAACCGGTATTGGTGCTGGTGGATTTACCAGGGAGCAGTTGAAGGTGGTTGAAAAAGCACCGCCCAAAAACAAAGACGGTACGCCTGACTATGGCAGACTGGATATTTCTCCACTGTTGCGTGATAGAAAGAAAGAGGAAGGGGAAACGGGTCAGCATGAAGAAGGTAAGCGAGCAGCGGTGGCTACCGGAGATAGTGTCGATTACCTCGATATACCGGCATTCCTGAGGCGTCAGGCGGATTAATCAGGGCGTATAAATGCGAACTTGTCTCAATTGTTACTTTTGTTACAATGTGAAGTTGCATTCAAACAGCCTTGAGCGGGAAATGCGGCTCACCCCCCCGAACTATGAGAATTATTACAGGGCTTGGAAGAGCCGCATTTTCATAGTAAACAATAGGGACCTTACAGGTCGCGGAACAGCGTTATCATGATCAGACAGCGTACACTGAAAAATATTATTCGTGCTACGGGTGTGGGCCTTCACTCTGGTGAAAAGGTTTACCTCACTCTTAAGCCTGCTCCCGTAGATACCGGCATCATTTTCTGTAGAACAGATCTTGACCCTGTCGTAGATATTCCAGCGCATGCCCTGAATGTCGGGCAGACGACGCTTTGCACATCTTTGCTAAAAAACGGCACCCGGATTGACACTGTTGAACACCTGCTCTCTGCCCTGGCCGGGTTGGGTATTGATAATGCCTATGTCGAGGTCAGTGCCCACGAAGTACCTATTATGGATGGCAGTGCTGGTCCATTTGTATTCCTGTTACAGTCCGCAGGTATTCAGGAGCAGAATGCACCGAAAAAGTTTATTCGCATCAAAGAAGATGTGACGGTCACTGATGGGGATAAAACGGCAACCTTCAAACCATACGACGGTTTTAAAGTAAGTTTTACCATTGATTTTGATCACCCTGTCTTCACAAGTCGCTCCCAAACAGCGTCGATTGACTTCTCCAGTACCTCTTTTGTGAAGGAAGTCAGCAGAGCCCGTACTTTCGGTTTTATGCGAGATGTTGAGTACCTCCGTTCTCAGAATCTGGCTCTGGGGGGGAGTGTGGACAATGTCGTTGTTGTCGATGATTACCGGATTCTCAATGAAGATGGTCTCCGGTACCATGATGAGTTTGTTAAGCATAAAATGCTGGACGCGATTGGTGACCTTTATTTGTTGGGGCATAGCCTGATCGGTCAGTTTATTGGTCATAAATCCGGACATGAACTTAACAATAAGCTGGTTAGAACTCTGCTTGCTAACGAGAAATTATGGGAGATCGTGACTTTCGAAGATGCTGAGGTTTCCCCGATTTCTTATCAGAAGCCTGTTGCCGTCACGGCTTAATAGCTGTTTTTGATGCTGATCTGATCTGTGATTTCTTGCGAGGCTGCCGGTTTTTAGTCTTGAATCAGGCCACTTTAAGAGTGGTCTTTTTTCTTTTGGGTGTCTGTGAAAAGCTACTATCAAGCCGCTATTAAGCCGATATGTCGAACTGTATTCTGCTGTTTTTTTGACGTTCAGCAGGACGGGCTAACAGCATTAAAAAATTGGGTTCTGCAACGATAAAAACCTGTATCAGGTGCCTCTTTATTACGGATTGTGGGTAGATGAGTGTAACTGAAAAATGGGGAGTCCATCCTTTGGTTCTGTATTATGGAGACTCCTGAAATATAATAGCGTAGTTGTGCTGTTGGTTTGGCATTAAGGGCTGCTGATGAAAATTATTATTGTTAATCAGGATCATTCTCGAACCCGAACTTATTCAGGAAGTGGGAAGTGGGTGGGGATTTTGTTTTGCTGTGCCTTTATGCTGTCCATGGCCGCTGGTGGTGCAATGTATGCCTGGCTAACCAATGATCAGGAGCATATGTTAACCAGTGAAGGCGTAAAAAACTGGAAACGGGTTCTGGATACTCAGCAGCAGGATCTTGGTCTTGTTCGTCAGCAGGCGCAAAACCAGCTGGATGCCCTGATGCTCAGGCTTGCTGAGCTTCAGGGGCGTATGACCCGGCTTGATGCGCTTGGAGAGCGCCTCACGAGCAAGGCCAAGCTGGATGATGGTGAGTTTGACTTCAGTGAAGCACCTGCGTTGGGCGGACCTCAGGAGTTTGCTGAAGCAGAAGCGGCTTACAGCAAGGTAAGTCTGATTGATGCCATTGATCAACTGGCGGATCAGATCGATAACCGTGAGAAACAGCTGGATCTTCTGGATAATCTTATTTCCAACAGAACCCTTCATGACGATTCATTCCTGGCAGGCTTGCCCATAAGAAAAGGCTGGCTATCTTCGCGTTACGGTCGTCGTACTGACCCGTTTACTGGTAAGGCAGCCTGGCATAATGGCGTGGATTTTGCCGGTAAGCGCGGTTCAGAGATTATTTCAGTTGCTGCAGGTGTTGTTGTCTGGTCGGGCACCCGCTCAGGCTTTGGGCTTCTGGTGGAGGTCAATCATGGCAATGGCTATCTGACCCGTTATGCGCACAATGAAGAAAATCTGGTCAAAGTTGGCGATATAGTTGCCAGGGGGCAAGTCATCGCAACAATGGGTAGTTCCGGGCGTTCAACAGGACCACATGTGCACTTTGAGGTTTTGAAAAACGGCAAGCCTCAGGATCCTTCGCGATATATCTATCGAGCAAGTAATTAGCATTTAGGGCTGATTTTTTCTTCTTTTGTAACTGTTCAGCACCCCCACATAAATCTGGAATTTTCTGATTTTTATACCATCCTCTTAAGCACCATTTTTCCACAATATTCGCCAGCATGATTCCAGAACTACCCGCAACTATGTCGGCTGAGATTCTCTTGAAAGAGAATGCAGAGCTGCGGATGAGAGTTGCCTGTCTGGAAGAGCGATGTCGAGAATTGGAAGAAAAGGTTGGCAAGAACAGTCAAAACAGCAGCAAGCCGCCATCGTCTGATGGTTATCAAAAACCTTGTAAAAACAGTAATTCTCCAGATCATTCTGACGACCTTTCCGCAGATAAAGGTACCGATCCATCGGATGAAAAACCCAATCCTAAAAGTCTGAGACAGTCTTCTGGTAATAAAGCCGGTGGAAAGAAAGGGCATCAGGGCACTTGTCTTAAACAGGTCGATATCCCTGACTATATTGAGTACCTTCCGGTTAAAGAATGCAATAAATGTCAGGCGTCTCTTCTTGATAGTGAGCCGGTCAAATATATTGAACGACAGGTGTTTGAACCAGGGAGACCGGGTGAATTTGAAGTAACGGCCCATAGAGCTGAAGTAAAAATCTGCACTTGTGGTTGTCGGAATCAGGCTGAATTCCCGGAAGGTGTTACCGCTGCCGCACAATATGGCTCAGCCACACAGGCTATGGCCGTCTATCTTAACCAATACCATTTCCTGCCTTTTAAGCGCGTGTCGCACTGGCTACACGTTATGCGGGATGAACAATGGACGCTCTACTACTTGTCTGAAAAGCGAGGTCGTGAGGCCATGGACACGATGGGCATACTGCTAACATTTGCAGGCGTTCTGGTTCATGATCATTGGAAATCCTATTTTGCATATGCGGCAACTCACGTACTTTGCAATGCCCATCACCTGAGGGAGCTTTTGGGTGTTGTTGATAGGGACAGCAATCAACTGGCGTTGCGATTGATGAAGCTACTGAGGCTTTCCTGGCATTACTGCAAGGGCTTTAAGACCATAGGTATGCTACAGATGCCAAGTGTTGTCTGTGAACGAATCGAGAAGATTTATGACCGGTTGCTTCAGCGGGCTCTAATGAAAGAAGTCGTCTATATGGAGAAGCAACGAGAGGAGCTTAAGCGCAAGAAAGTCAAGAATACTAAAGCTTACAATCTCTTCAAACGACTCACTGAGTTCAAGGCTGAGACACTGCGCTTCATGTCAGATTTTACCATTCCCTTCGATAACAATGGCAGTGAGCGGGATGTTCGAATGGCCAAGTTAAAGCAGAAAATCTCAGGCTGCTTCAGGAGTGCAGACGGTGGTTCTATGTTTGCACGGATTCGCAGCTATTTGTCGTCTGCCAGAAAACAGGGAATGGACATATATCAATCACTTCATAGAGCTGTTCGGAATTACTGTAATATGCCTTTGCTCAGTGCTGAATAGTTACCTTCTTTTTTTAGTTTCGAGTGATTGATTTATTCATGGTTGAGAATGCCTCTGAGGGCCTTGAATCTTATTTCCCGACTCAGCTCAATTGACAGTAAAGAAACACGGCTAATATAGATGAGAATTTTCTGTGATTATCATAGAATGTCGGGCTATTGTGCGCTTGTCTGCTCCAGCCCGGATTTGTCGGTAGGAGGACAGCTCCGGAAACAGAGTGTGAGACTGTTAACAACTTATGTTTGCTTCTTTAGTTAAGAAAGTTATTGGTAGCCGGAATGACCGCCAGCTGAAACGGATGGGCAAGATTGTCAAATCAATCAATGCTCTGGAAGAAAGCGTGGCTGTTCTGGGCGATGATGAGCTGAAAGCCAAAACAGGAGAGTTTCGCGAGCGCTTCAACCGGGGTGAAACCCTTGATGACCTGTTGCCAGAGGCGTTTGCTGTTGTTCGCGAGGCAGGCAAGCGCGTGATGGGCATGCGTCATTTTGACGTCCAGCTTATTGGTGGTATGACCTTGCATGAAGGGCGCATTGCCGAGATGCGAACCGGTGAAGGTAAGACCCTGGTGGCAACACTGCCTGCTTACTTGAATGCTATTCCCGGCAAGGGCGTTCATGTTGTTACCGTGAATGATTACCTGGCCCGTCGTGATGCCAACTGGATGCGTCCACTCTATGAATTTCTGGGGATGAGCGTGGGCATTGTTGTCCCGCAGCAGGACCCGGAAGAGAAACGTCAGGCTTATCAGGCAGATATCACCTACGGTACGAATAACGAATTTGGTTTCGACTACCTCCGTGACAATATGGCCTTCAGAAAGGAGGATCGTTACCAGCGTGATCTGTTCTTCTCTATTGTTGATGAGGTGGACTCGATTCTGATTGATGAGGCCAGAACGCCTCTGATCATTTCGGGGCCGGCCGAAGACTCATCTGAGCTTTATAAAAAGATGAACCAGCTGGTTCCCAGGCTGCAACGACAGGAACCCATTCCTGAAGACCAGGATCCCAATACGGTTGAGCTTACCGGTCATTACTCTGTTGATGAGAAGACCCGTCAGGTTGAGTTGAATGAACTGGGTCATCAGTTTATTGAAGAGCTCCTGCAACAAGAAGGTTTGTTGCCGGAAGGTGAAAGCCTTTATGCCTCCAACAACCTGAATTTGCTGCACCATGTGAACTCGGCCCTGAAAGCGCATGTGCTGTTCCACCGTAATGTCGAATACATTGTTCAGAATAATGAAGTTCTGCTGGTGGATGAGCATACTGGCCGTACCATGCCGGGTCGTCGCCTCTCAGAAGGCCTGCATCAGGCGATTGAAGCGAAAGAAGGGCTTCGTATTCAGGCTGAGAGCCAGACGCTGGCTTCCACGACGTTCCAGAATTATTTCCGTAATTATGACACGCTGTCCGGTATGACCGGTACTGCCGATACGGAAGCGTTCGAGTTTCGTCAGATTTATGGCCTGGACGTTATTGTCATTCCCACGCACAAAGAGATGGTTCGTCAGGATGGTAATGATCTCGTTTATCTGACGATTGCGGAAAAATACGACGCCATCATTGACGATATCAAAGAGACGGTGAAAGCCGAACGCCCGGTTCTGGTGGGTACGGCTTCTATCGACTCTTCCGAGCATCTGTCCAAGGCTCTGGATAAGGCGGGCATTCCTCACCAGGTACTGAATGCCAAATTCCACGAAAAAGAAGCAGATATCATCGCCCAGGCTGGTCGTCCCGGTGCGGTAACCATCGCCACCAACATGGCGGGTCGTGGTACCGATATCATGCTGGGGGGGAACTGGAAGGCAGAAGTCGCTGAGCTGAATGAGCCCTCTCAGGAGCAAATCGATCAAATCAAGGCGGATTGGCAGAAGCGGCATATGGCGGTGCTGGAGGCCGGTGGTCTTCATATTATTGGTACCGAGCGTCACGAGTCACGACGTATTGATAACCAGTTAAGAGGTCGTTCCGGTCGTCAGGGGGACCCGGGCTCTTCCCGTTTCTACTTGTCTCTGGAAGATAGCCTGATGCGGATTTTCGCCTCCGAGCGGGTCAAGAACTTCATGAAAGCGCTGGGTATGGAAAAGGGTGAAGCCATTGAACACCGTATGGTGACCAATGCCATCGAAAAAGCCCAGCGCAAAGTAGAAGGCCGCAACTTTGATATTCGTAAGCAGCTGCTGGAATACGATGATGTTGCCAATGATCAGCGTAAGGTTATTTATAATCAGCGTGATGAGCTGCTCAATGCGGATGATGTCTCTTCAAGTATTGAAGCGCTGCGTGAAGACGTAGTCAGTGGCCTGGTCAGTCAGCACATTCCGCCGCAGAGCCTTGAAGAGCAGTGGGACGTTAAAGGTCTGGAAGAGAAGCTGGCCAGCGAACTGAATGAGCGTATGCCGGTTCAGCAGTGGTTAGACGCAGATGATCGTCTGGATGAAGAAGCGCTGCGTGAGCGCATTTTGCAGGGCGTTATTGATTCCTACCGTAACAAGGAAGCGCTGGCCGGTGCAGACGTTCTGCGCAACTTTGAAAAGCATATTCTGCTGCGGATTCTGGATGATAAATGGAAAGAGCATCTGGCTACCATGGATCACCTGAGACAGGGTATTCATCTTCGCGGTTATGCTCAGAAAAATCCCAAGCAGGAATACAAACGCGAGGCGTTTGAGCTGTTCCAGCAGATGCTTGAGGATATCAAGTACGACACCATTCGTATTATTTCCCATGTACAGGTGCAGGAAGATGATCGAACGGCTGAGATGGAGCGGCAGCGTCGTGAGGAGATGGCACGTAGAATGCAGTTTGAGCACGCCCAGGCTCAGGGTGTAGAGGCTGAAGTAACAGGGCAGGAAGAGCCGGAAGCTCACCAGCCATTCGTTCGGGAGGGTCGTAAGGTGGGGCGTAATGATCCGTGTCCATGCGGTTCTGGTAAGAAGTACAAGCAGTGCCATGGTAAAATTGCCTGAGCACAGCCGGTAACGTAAACTGCGGGTCAGCCACAACAGGCTGGCCCTTTTTTTTGTGGTCAAGAATAAGCAGCGATATTTCTGATGGAGTCGATAATGGCAACGGGTTCTGGGGAGTGGGCGGCAGTCAAACCAGTCAGGGGCTTCCGCCTGGGCGTTGCGATGGCGGGTATCAGAAAACCCGGCCGCCGTGATCTTGTGGTTATGAACTGGGATAAGGGAAGCTCAGTGGCTGGAGTTTTTACTCTTAATCGCTTCTGTGCAGCGCCGGTTTATTTAAGTCGGCAGCGCTTGGCCGGTGATCCCCGTTACTTTCTGATTAACACTGGCAATGCCAATGCGGGAACCGGTGAGCAGGGAGTGGCAGCGGCCCGGCAGACTTCATCCAAACTGGCGACCCTGGCGGGTGTTGATGAGATGCAGGTGCTGCCGTTTTCAACCGGAGTGATTGGCGAGCAGCTGCCGGTTAATACCCTGTGCGATGCAATACCGGCAGCGCTGTCTGATATGAAAGAAGATAACTGGTTTCATGCTGCTGAAGGCATCATGACTACGGATACGCGCCCAAAAGGTAGCAGCCGACAATTTGCACATGAGGGAACCACCTATACGATCTCCGGAATCAGTAAAGGTGCCGGAATGATCAAACCCAATATGGCTACCATGCTGGCTTATATCGCAACGGATGCGGCTATTGAACCATCGTTTTTACAAAACCTGCTGCTGGACATTACACACCAATCATTTAACCGGATTACCATTGATGGTGATACGTCAACCAATGACAGCTTTATGGTGGTTGCCACCGGGGCTGCAGGCAATGATGCCATTACTTCCCGTGATTCAGCATTGGCCGAGCAACTGATAGACAACCTTCGGGCGGTGTCTGTTGAGCTTGCTCAGGCGATTGTCAGGGATGGTGAGGGGGCAACCAGGTTTGTCACCGTACAAGTGGAAGAGGCCGCCTCGCAACAGGATGCGCTGGAAGTCGCTTATACCGTAGCCCACTCACCGCTGGTGAAAACGGCCCTGTTCGCCTGTGACCCGAACTGGGGACGTATTCTGGCAGCGGTTGGTCGGGCCGATATTCCTGAGCTCATCATCGATCGTGTGTCTATCTGGCTTGATACTATTGCCATTGTTGACAGAGGCCAACCGGCAGCGGGTTATACCGAACAAGCGGGCCAGCAGGTGATGAATCAGGAAGAAATCCTGATAAAAATCTCGCTGGGGGCGGGCAGTGCCGCTGAAGAGATCTGGACGACCGATTTATCCCATGAGTATGTGAAGATCAATGCTGAGTATCGCACCTGAATTGGTTGATAAAACGATGGTCGAAAAAAGAAAAGTAGTTCATGTGGTGGTTGCCGTGATCCTTGGGGACGATGGCCGGGTCTTGTTGGCCAGGCGTCCTGACGATAAACACATGGGGGGGGTATGGGAGTTTCCCGGTGGTAAAGTTGAGCCCGGGGAAGATATCAGGCAGGCCTTGAACCGGGAGCTCCGTGAAGAACTGGATATTGGAGTTGCAACATTTTTACCGTTGATCAAAATTCGCCATGACTATCCTGACAAATCCGTACTGCTTGATACCTGGGTGGTCAGTGGCGTACAGGGCGACCCAAAAGGCAATGAAGGCCAGTTGATTCGGTGGGTTGAAAAAGAGCGCCTTAATGATTATGAATTTCCTGAAGCCAATAAAATCATTCTCCGGGCGCTGCAACTCCCTGATCGTTATATGATTACTGGTCATTTTGTGGAAAAAGAAACACTCTTCAATAACGTGTCGGCGGCGCTGGATAACGGTATTGACCTGATTCAATTTCGGGCTCACTGGCTTGAGCAGGGTGAATATCTTCGACTGGCACAAGAGCTGTCGGGTTTCGTTCAGGCGGCAGGTGGGCGGTTGATGGTCAAAGGGGATTTCTCCCTTCTATCTGAGTCATGGTGCCATGGCCTTCATTTGACCTCCCGTCAGCTGGGTTTTCTGGTTAAACCTGAGAAGCGGCATATCAGCCAGTTACTGGTTGCCTCATGTCACGATAGAGAGCAGATAAAAGCGGCCGAGGCAATGTTAGTGGACTTTATTACCCTATCACCGGTCAAACGAAGCACTTCGCATCCTGAGACCATCCCCCTGGGACTGGGCCAGGCTGAAATGCTGACCGGAGTGGCGAAAGTCCCTGTGTTCTGGCTTGGGGGCATGAGTCAGGGGGATACGGATCTTGCCCGGCAGCTGGGTGCCCAGGGAATTGCAGCTATTCAGGCGTTCCGGGGCTGACTGCCCTGGTTTCTGAATGCCAACTCAACGGTATGTTGATGACTAATTATTGTCCTGTTGGGCTCTTATTATTCGTTTTATAGATATATGATAAGTATATAATTTCTAAATAATATAATTGACTATTGAACCAATTAATTACTTTCCTATCTAAAACATCAGTATCAACTGAATAAATACTCAAACAACAAATAGAGGAAGTTATTATGCCTATTCCTGTTGGCGTCTCAGCTGCGCCTCAAGTAACCGTCGTGGAACCCCACAAAAGGGATTGGACTATTGTCAGATGGTGCCACAAAGTGGCCGACAGTGTTTCCAGGCAATTTGATCAAGAAAGTACTCTAGGGAAATGGCTTGGTCGTGTCGTTGCTGTAGCCTTCGTGCCTTTCGGAATTCTCCCTTCATTGGTTGGTGATGCCTACCATGGTTCCAAAAGCATTTATGACAGGTGTGTTGCAAAAAAAGAAGCGGTTGAAAAGAAAATTCCAACCAAAGCGGAATTTGACGCGCTGAATGCGGAGAAAGAAGCGCTGAAAGCAGAGAATGAGGCTCTGCTTAAGAGGCTTTCTGCTGCCCAGGCTGATGCCAGAAATGCAAAGCTTGAAAATGCAGATCTTATCAATCGTGCTGAACGTCAAATGGATGCTCTGCTTCGTAATGCTCATGAAGAACAGGTCGTGTTCAGGCAGCATGTGGAATTGGAGAAGGAAGCCCTGGCCAGGAAGGCACAGGATGCATTCAATAAAGAACGCGAATCAAAAATTCGTTGTATTGGCAGGCTGCATAACGAACTTGAGGCAAAAGTTGCCGAATCAGCAGCTAAGTCCAGTAAAATCAGTGCGCTTCAGTGTGCATTGGATGATCACGTTGCTAAAGTGCTTGCGCTAGAGGAGTCTCGGCATAACTTAAGTGATGGAGCCATTCAGCATATGCACAACGCTCGCCACGAAGAAGCAAGAGCGGATTTTCTGAGGGGCGAGTTGAATAAAGAACTTGGCAGACCCTGGCAGGACAAATATGTGGCAGCGGCTCTGAAGGACATTGATGATTCTTCTGCGGTAAACTCTGTTTCAAGCTTTACAAACAGCAACGGTCAGAATGAATCAAGTGTTGCGTATCACTTTAACATTCCAGGTGCTGAACCAAGAATGGCCAGGCTAACTCCGAGTCAGGTTCCTGCTTTCAGGGAACGCCTGGAGCAGCTTGATAATGAAAGGAGGCAGTTGGCAGAAGATGTTCACCGTCTTGCTAAGTTACCGGCGCTGCTAAGGTCACTGGATGCGGTCATGAACGACTTTGATGTGGCCAGTGAATACAGTTCAGCTGAAACTGATTCTGTTATGACCGGTAGCAGTGGCGTTACTTCGGAATCTTCAGATGACGGCCTTTCAGATGATGACCTGACGTATGATCTCTTTGATTCCCGTGTACCATTTACTGACTCCGAGGTTACCATGGGTCACCCTCTTCCGGATGACATAACGCCTCCGAATGGTTGGACTTTTGTGGAACAAGACGATGGAGAAGCTATCGTTTGATATCAGGCTGACGTTGACCTGAGAATGGCAATATGGCTTGAAAAAACGGTTACATAAACCGGGGAGATAACCCCGGTTTTTATGTTGTAGGCCTTCATGCTGTCCTGAGAATTTACTCCGGAACAGTTCCTCAATGTCGGGTCGGTAAGTCATCAAGCTCCTGTGACATAAGGTCATCAAAAGCCGGATCACCCGGAATGGTATGCTCTTCTTTTGCCCAGGCACCGAAGTCAATCAGCTTGCAGCGCTCTGAGCAGAAAGGGCGGTACTTGCTTTCGGGCACCCACTTTACTGCCTTTGAGCACTGTGGGCATTTAACTGTCTTGGTCATGCTTTAAACCCGGTCGCTGTGAAGCTGTGAAAGAGTTATAACCATCGCCATTTTGGGCAGAACTGGCTAAATGATTTCAAATGGCCAGCTGACGTCAATTGAAACAATCCTGAGTTTACGGGTACCACTAAAATACCCCTGGTCAGTTCACCATAGGTGGCTGTGGGGGAGGCGCATTCCTGACCTTGGGTTTGGAACTGCCGATCAAACCGAAGGTAAGCGTACTCCAGATCGATGGATCCACGTCTTCAAACACCTTGTAGCCAACAAAATTACCGTTCTTGTCCAGTGCCGGGTGGTTCGGGTAGTTCAGCCTCAAGACCTCCAGAGCCTCACTGGCGGGTTTTGGCAGCTCCAGATGCTGATAGCCTTCTACCATAATGGCCAGGGCTTCGGGAACGGCGGGAGTCTGCTGCATGTTTTCGACAACATAGCGCCCACGGTTCACTGCAGCGACATAGGCCTTGCGCTTGAGATAATAGTTGGCAGCATGAATTTCATATTCTGCCAGCCGGTTGCGGAGAGCTACCATGCGCTGGCGAGCATCGGGTACGTATTTGCTTTCAGGGTAACGGCTCAGCAATTCAGAAAATTCGTTAAACGATACCCTGGCCTGACCCGGGTCACGGCGGGTCAAATCCATCGGCAGGTATCGTTCCAGCAGCCCCATGGAAGCGGTGTTGGATGCCAGTCCTTTCATGTAATAGGCATAGTCTGCATCAGGGTGTTGTGGGTGCAGGCGGATAAAACGGTCAGCTGCCGCTTTGGAGGCTTCAGGCTCGGCATTTTTGAAATAGGCGTAAATGATATCCAGCTGTGCCTGTTCAGCAAACGCTCCGAAAGGGTAGCGGGACTCGAGTGTTCTCAAAGATTTAATGGCTTCCGAGTAGCGACCGTCATCAATGGCTTTGCTGGACAGTTGGTAAAGCTCTGCCTCGGACAGGGATTCCGGCAGTTGCTCTTGATCTTCGGTTGTTGATGCACAGCCCGCCAGGATGATGGCTGCAAACACCATCAAAAGGGTTCTCGTCACAAACGAGGGAAGTAACCGGGTCAATTTTTCAGTCAGGATTGTCATGGTGTTGATTGGTTTCCGTACTCTTTCCGTGCTCTTTAGCACATCAGAGGCTGCCGAAGAATCAAGTGATTGAAACTGGCCATGAACGATGGGACTTATCACAGTGTCAGGATACTGGGATGAAGGGACATCATTCGTTGTTGCTCTCGACAACCACTCAGGCCTCAGAGACTTCTTGTGATAAACTCTTCGAACCGATAAAAAGGCTTGTTTAAACCTGCATTTAAACTGGCATTTAAACATAGTATGCCTGAAAACGAAAAGACAAGATTTTCCGGCGCCTTTGTTACCGTCATTTGCTGTTTAAGTTGTCGGTAGTGAAAGTAGATTTCTGAACTGAGTGTTGTTGCATGGGTGAAATTGTTAAACCTTTAATTAACGATCAGATTAACAATACCATTAAAGAGAGTGTCACGGTGCCTGATGATCAAGGTGGTCGTCGATTTGATCAGATCGCTGCGGCCTGTTTTCCGGCGTTTTCCAGGGCCCGGCTTCAGGACTGGATTCGTGATGGTTCTCTGGTGGTGGATGGCGAGACCCGTAAACCAAAAGAGAAACTCTATGGCGGAGAAAAGCTGTCTCTGTCTGTTGAGGTTCAGCCAGAAGGTCAGTGGGAGCCGGAAAATATCCCACTTGACGTTGTTTATGAAGATAACGATCTCATTGTGATCAATAAGCCTGCCAATCTGGTCGTGCATCCCGCTGCGGGAAACTATACCGGTACTCTGTTGAATGCCCTGCTTTATCACTACCCCGATAATGCCGCTTTGCCACGGGCTGGCATTGTGCACCGGCTGGACAAGGATACCACTGGCCTTATGGTCGTTGCCCGTTCCCTGGCCGCGCACAGCGATCTTGTTGCACAGCTGCAGGATCGTACGGTTCACCGCGAATATGAGGCCGTTGTGCGAGGCGTAATGACGGGTGGCGGTGTGGTTGATGCGCCGATAGGTCGACACCCGCAAAACCGTCTGAAGATGGCGGTTGTTCGCAGTGGCAAGCCTTCTGTTACCCATTATCGGGTAGTGAAGCGTTATAAAGCTCATACGCATATCCGGCTTAACCTGCAAACGGGCAGAACCCATCAGATTCGTGTGCACATGAGCCACCAGCATTTCCCCCTGGTTGGTGATGACCTTTACGGTGGCGGGCTTAAGTTGCCCAAGTCATGTCCGGCTGCTTTGGAAAAAGTTCTCAGAGCCTTCAGGCGCCAGGCCCTTCATGCCCGTCAGCTCGGTTTGATCCATCCAGCGACGGGCGAATATATGGAGTGGGAGGTGCCTTTGACCGACGATATCCAGAGGTTGTTGGACAGTCTGGCTGAAAATGAGCCCCTTTCTGACGGAGACAGAGGGGAATGTGAGTGAGCAATGAGCGCTATATCTGGGCTGGCTGGCCTGCGCCGAATGGTGTTAACGCGTTAGTGACTACCCGCAAGGGTGGGCTGAGTGAGGCTGGCTTTTCCAGCTTCAACCTTGGGCT
This sequence comes from Endozoicomonas sp. SCSIO W0465, assembly GCF_023716865.1. Classification (NCBI taxonomy): domain Bacteria; kingdom Pseudomonadati; phylum Pseudomonadota; class Gammaproteobacteria; order Oceanospirillales; family Endozoicomonadaceae; genus Endozoicomonas; species Endozoicomonas sp. SCSIO W0465. The sequence continues at coordinate 5,041,462 of NZ_CP092417.1, read as the reverse complement.
TTACTCGGGTGATGATCAGGAAACGGTTCGGGCAAACCGACAGCTGCTTAATCAAGACCTTGACCTGGCCAGATCCCCGTTGTGGCTAAAACAGGTACATGGTGTTGAGGTTGCCGATGCGGATACTGATAATCAGGAGACTGAAGCAGACGCGTCTGTTTCCCGCACAACAGGATCAGCCTGTGCGGTGTTAACGGCAGACTGTTTGCCGGTTCTGTTCTGTAACCTGGATGGAACGGTGGTTGCTGCGGCTCACGCTGGTTGGAAAGGCTTAGTGGCCGGGATTCTTGAAGCGACGGTTCACTCCATGGGAGTGCCTCCGGAAACCGTCATGGCCTGGTTGGGGCCTGCAATCGGTCAGCATAATTTTGAGATTGGACCGGAAGTCAGGGCGCAGTTTCTGGCAGAAGACAGTGGGTGCTTCGGAGCTTTTAACCCCGGCAGGGAGGATCGTTGGTTTGCCAATCTTAATACACTGGCGCGCAGACGGCTGAACCGACTTGGTGTTAATCGGGTGTACGGTGGTGAGTTTTGTTCTTATGACCAGTCTGATCTCTTCTATTCTTACCGCCGTGATGGAAAATCGTCGGGTAGGATGGCTTCCCTGATCTGGCGGGTACCAACTATGCCCTGATGCAGGCATCCCTTGAGTCTTTTGCCATACCCGCTTACATAGCTCCTATGCCAGCTGCTGGGAGGTGAAAGGTTCCTCAGGAATGGTGGGGAGTGGACGGTTATATGGGTAGCCAGAAGTTCGAAGACGAAGATGGCTGTGGGATTCTGATTCTTGTTTTTTATCACTGCCGGGGTTGATTAGGCAATGGTTGCCTTCCGGGTCACTTTTATTGGTTGGATTAGCAGCCGGGTGGAACGTGCTCAGACAGATCGTAACCGGCACAGGTTCTATTTTCCGGAGAGCGACTTCGACCCACTGGCTTTCCGGGGGTATTCGCACAGTGGACATTTTTCTTTCGCAGTCTGCAGGCAGGCTATTGAAGCTCGGGATATACCGGTTGGGGGGGCTTATGGTTCTTATTTTTGCTATTTGTCCGTTTTTACAGTCGGGATTGGTGCCTTGAGGTGTTTTTTGGTAGGCATCCGATGGGGTAGCAACCTTTTGAGAGTGTTGCCGGTTGGAACTTAACCGACTGATTCCAGCTAAACAGTTCATTCAGTCAATCCTCATAATGGTTGGCTCAATAATTGGCCCAATCACTGATTCAATAAAAAGGAGACTGGCAATATAGTGATTGGTTCCTGTTGATAAAACAAAAAGACGCCTTCGCGGTTATGATTTACCGTTCATCCTTGAAATGCCCCACACCAGCACTATATAGATAGCTAACCATGTGAAATCGCAGATTTCTGGCTACTTAGTTCTCGTCCAAAAACGCATCAGGCAATCATAATTAGATTGTACGTTCGTTTTGATATTTCCTGAAATTCCAGAGAGCCGCAAAAACTCTTCCCTTTTTTTCTCTAATCTGGGACGGATATTGGAGAAAAACGCGAAAAGCAGGCAGAAAACATCCTCCCACCATGCTGGAAAGGTACTTTCATGTAGCGTGGAGGTGGCTATCAGGATGGTGCCGGGTGTCTGGCCAGAATCACCAGGTTGTAACAGACCACCGATAACCAGCAATGAGAATCAAAACGCTCAGAACCCTTGCAGTGGCAACGTGATAGCCCAAAACATCTCTTTAGCCACGAAATTCCCGCTTCAATACCTGCCCGGAAGCGAAAGAGCGTTTTATACACATACTGACTTTTAGTCATCTCTTCGACTTCAAGTCCGCGCTTCTTATTAAAAGCTACATCGCTGATTCCCATGGCCTTGGCTTTTTCCAAATTAGCGCGACACGCGTATCCGCCGTCACCGCTTGTCTGGCGAGGTACACGACCATAAATTTCTTTTTGTCTTTCCATCATCGGAATGAATTGGTCCGAATCCGCTGGGTTACCTTCCTCAATAACCAGGTCCAGGATCAATCGACTTTTTCCCTGAACCAGGTTCAGTTTATGGCCATACTGTACTTGCCGCCTGTCTTTTACGATGATATCCGTATGGGGTTCATACAGGCTAACCACTTTTTCCTGGGCTGGCACCTTTTCACCCTTAAAGACCCTGCGCTCTGTCTGGGAGACTATTGCATCCACCAGGGGTAACAGGTGATCCACATCGGCCTGCCACTTGTCGGCATCATCAGCCAGGAGACACTGCCCCTGCTGACGGGCGTTTGCTAGCGTGACAGTAGCTTCGATAAGTACCTTCCGGGATTTTCGGGTCAACTGCAGCAGTTTTTTATAATGCTGATGCCGCTCTTCTTTGCCAGCGTAGATGCATTTTCTGGCCGCATCTTTTACGGCTCGGTTGTGATGGGTATATTCATAAAGCGGTGTCGCTGTCAGTGTTTGTCCCCGTTCCAGCAGCCGACAAATTTCTTTAACGGAACTGGCTAAAAGATCACTGTCGCAAGGAGGTTTGATATCCGATTCGGTGACTGTGCTGTCAATAGCCACAGTGCGCCCTTTTTCAATACCCTGATCTTTAGCGGTCATTAGCTGACAGTTATTAATCCGTTCCCATGTAGATGCAGTAAGAAGGCTGATGAGCCCATGCAAACTGGAGCGACTGGGGCGCTGGTTTGGTTCGAGGCGACAAAAGTCTCGAAAGAGCATGGAGTCCATCAAAACAAACGACAAGTAGTCATAATCACAATTCAAATACTGTTTCAGGAGTGCCGCACGAAGAACGGATTCTGCTGATAGTCCGTTCCGCCCAGTGTTCTGTTTATCACCAGAACTTAAGTCCTCATAAATCCAGTCATTGAACTGTGGATGGGCGTCAAGCCATTGCGAGATACCGGAAAGCTGGGAGCAGATTTCATGAGGTACGTAATGGAGTTCCATACTACACTGCGGGTTGCGTTTTTTGCGCATTTGGAGTCCTCTGTTTTTGGCAATCCCTTATGTTTCTTGCTCTTGGGAAGTTTAGTCGCCAGATAGCAGTAGGGCTCCACTTAATTTTTCAGGATAAAATCTACAGTTTTCAATTGGTTGTGTTTTTGGACGAGAACTACTTAACAGTAAAAACCGAATTAGAGATTATAGGTAGGAGAAGGTCATTATGAGAATGGATCGACTGACCAGCAAACTCCAGTCAGCTCTGGCTGATGCCCAGTCTATGGCTATCGGCAAAGACAACAGTCAGATTGAGCCCGTACATCTTTTGCTTGCCCTTATCGACCAGAAGGGAGGCTCGGTCAAGCCTCTGCTGATGCAGGTAGGCTTTGATGTGAGCACCCTTCGTGGTGAGTTGGCAGGCATGCTCGAACAGCTGCCCCAGGTATCATCGCCGACCGGTGATATCCAGACGTCCCAGGCACTCTATCGAATGTTGAACCTTGCTGACAAAAAAGCGCAGCAGACCGGGGATCAGTTTATTTCCAGTGAAACCATGCTGCTGGTCATGATGGAAGACAGCGGTCCGCTTGGTAAATTACTGGGCAGTCAGGGCGTTAGTCAGAAAGCACTGGAAAATGCCATTAAAAATATTCGAGGTGGCGCGTCTATTGACGACCCGAATGCAGAAGACTCGCGTAACTCCCTGGGTAAATACACCATTGATCTGACTGAGCGTGCCGAAGAGGGCAAGCTGGATCCGGTCATCGGTCGCGATGATGAAATACGGCGGACGGTTCAGGTTCTGCAGCGAAGAACCAAAAATAACCCGGTGATTATCGGTGAACCGGGTGTTGGTAAAACGGCAATTGTTGAAGGTCTGGCCCAGCGTATTGTCAATGGGGAAGTGCCGGAAGGTCTGAAAGGCAAAAGGCTGCTGTCGCTGGATATGGGGGCATTGATTGCTGGTGCCAAGTTCCGGGGCGAGTTTGAAGAACGATTGAAATCGGTTTTGAATGACCTGGCCAAGCAGGAAGGTCAGATCATCCTGTTTATTGATGAAATTCATACCATGGTGGGCGCCGGTAAGGCCGAAGGTGCCATGGACGCCGGGAATATGCTGAAGCCTGCGTTGGCCAGGGGGGAGCTGCATTGTGTTGGTGCCACCACGCTTGATGAATACCGGCAGTATATTGAGAAAGATGCGGCCCTTGAAAGGCGCTTCCAGAAGGTGCTGGTGGATGAGCCAACGGAAGAAGATGCCATTGCTATTCTCCGTGGTCTGAAAGAACGTTATGAGGCCCATCATGGTGTTGATATTACTGATCCGGCGATTATAGCCGCAGTCAAACTTTCCCAGCGTTATATCACGGATCGGCAACTGCCCGATAAGGCCATTGACCTGATTGATGAGGCTGCAAGTCGTATTCGAATGGAAATGGATTCCAAGCCGGAGGCCATGGATCGACTGGAACGCCGTCTGATTCAACTCAAAATAGAACAGGAAGCGCTGAAGAAAGAAGATGATGATGCGTCCAGGGAGCGCCTGGCCAAACTGAATGAGCAAGTCGGTGAGCTGGAACGCGAGTATTCCGACATGGAAGATGTCTGGAAAGCGGAAAAAGCCCAGTTGCAAGGGGGGCAGAAACTCCGGGAAGAAAAAGAGAAACTGCTGATTGAGCTGGAAGCCGCCAGACGGGCAGGTGATTTGACCAAAATGTCCGAAATTCAGTACGGGACCTTGCCTGAGCTTGACAAACAGCTGGCCCAGGCGGATGCCCTGGAAACCGGGGAGCATCAACTGCTGCGAAATCGGGTAACAGAAGAAGAGATTGCTGAAGTGGTGTCGAAATGGACGGGTATTCCTGTTGCCAAGATGCTGGAGGGAGAGAAAGAGAAGTTGCTGCGTATGGAGGAGGCACTCCATAAACGGGTCGTGGGCCAGGATGAGGCAGTGGTTGCGGTTGCCAATGCAGTACGCCGTTCGCGGGCCGGGTTGGCCGATCCCAATCGTCCCAACGGCTCATTCATGTTCCTGGGCCCAACCGGGGTCGGTAAGACTGAGCTGTGTAAGGCCCTGGCTGAGTTTCTGTTTGATACGGAAGATGCCATTGTCCGCATCGACATGTCAGAGTTTATGGAGAAACACTCGGTTTCCCGTCTGCTAGGTGCGCCTCCGGGGTATGTAGGTTATGAGGAAGGTGGCTATCTGACCGAAGCCGTGCGTCGTAAGCCATATTCCCTGGTGTTGATGGATGAGGTGGAGAAGGCTCATCCGGATGTTTTTAATATTCTGCTTCAGGTGTTAGAAGATGGTCGTCTGACTGATGGCCAGGGGAGAACGGTTGACTTTAAAAATACCGTTATTGTCATGACGTCAAACCTGGGGTCTGACCTTATTCAGACCTTCCGGAACAAAGAGACCGGTGAAACTGATTTTGAAGAGTTGAAGAGTACCCTGATCGAAGTGGTAGGAACGCACTTCCGGCCAGAGTTTGTTAACCGGATTGATGAGGTGGTGGTATTCCATCCACTGGGTGCCAGCCAGATTAAATCCATTGCCAGCATACAATTGGCTAACCTGGATCGTCGGCTGGCGGACAATCATCTACGGCTGGAGCTTTCTGATGAGGCCATGGATCAGCTGGTAACCGTCGGTTTTGATCCGGTTTATGGTGCACGACCATTGAAGCGGGCTATTCAACGGCGCATTGAAAATCCGCTGGCCGAAGCCATTCTGTCTGGCCGATACAAACCTGGTGATACCATCAAGGTGGTGGCGCACGATGGAGAGTTGGCATTCTCCTGATAAACCAAAGCCTTTATCAGGATAATGGCCTTTATTAGGATAATGGATAGAGGCTTGGCAAATCCGCTATTGAGAAAATTACTGATTGAATGATTTTTCTCCAAGCTTTAGGTTAATCGGTATTTTTTCAAGGGAAGATATGGATTGTCTGCATCCTGTTGCTTCAGGGTGCTCTTCCTCCGCTTTATAAAATCTGCAATAGGATTTGCAAGAGGTCATTATGTATCCAGTGGTTGTATCCGATCTTGATGGGACTTTGCTTACCAAACAGCATGAGCTTTCTCCCAGAACCCGTGAAGTCATTCAGCACCTGAGCGAGAAAGGTATCAAATTTATTTTTGCTACAGGCCGCCACTTTCAGGATGTTGAAAGAATTAGGGAACAGCTTGGCGTTGATATGTACCTGATCACCAGCAATGGTGCCAGAGTCCATAATCCGAACGGGGAAATGATTGTTCAGCACGATATTAATCCCGGGTTGGTGCATTCATTATTGTCCCTTCGGAAATTCTATGAAGACCGGGTTCATAGCAACGTTTATCAAGGTGAGCAATGGCTGGTAGAGGTTGAGCATGAAGATCTTCATGCATTCAGTAAGGAGAGCGGATTTACCTATCACCTTGCCGACTTTGATGCTGTTGAAACTGCTGCTATCCAGAAAATCTTTTTTGTTGCGAAATCGCACGCTGACTTATTGCCATTGTCCGACCGGTTCCGTGAACTATACGGTGAACAGCTTTACATGACCTACTCCCTGCCTGAGTGCTTTGAAATCATGGCATCGGGTGTTTGCAAAGGGACGGCATTGGCAGAGGTGTTGAAGCTGAAAGGTTACGGCCTGCAGGATGCCATTACTTTTGGTGATGGGATGAATGACGTTGAAATGCTGTCCAGTGTAGGAAAAGGGGTAGTCATGGGAAATGCTGACCCGTCGCTGGTCAACAGCCTGCCCGGATTTGAGCGCATTGGTCATTGTGATGATCATTCGGTTGCTGAGTATCTGGCAAGGCTTTATGCGCTGTAAAGTTTACTCATCAACTGTGAGGTAAGTTATGGGCGCTATGATTTATTTTTTTGAACAATCGATTCCGTTAGGGCGAGCGTTAATCAACTCACCTGTCGGTATGCTGCAGCTATCAGCATCTGTAGAGGGTATTTGCTCAGTAATGTTGATAGAAAATAAGCCTGAAGCGCCTAATCAACTCGCAAACAGTGACGACATGACTGCTACCGTCAGAAAAGCTATCGATAGTCACCTGAAGCAGTCGAAAAAGGAGCTGGAAGCCTATTTTCGAGGAGAACTCACCCGGTTTACGGTGGCACTGGATCTTCGTGGTACTGACTTTCAGCAGCAGGTATGGCGAGCGTTGCAACAGATTGGCTATGGGCAGCGCTGCTCTTACCAGGATATTGCCAGCAGTATCCACCGACCTAAGGCGGTCAGGGCAGTGGGCGCCGCTAATGGTGCCAACCCGGTAGCCATCATTGTGCCCTGTCACCGGGTGATTGGGAAAAATGGCAAATTAACCGGTTATGCCCATGGGGTGGAGATGAAGCAATATCTGCTGGATCTTGAGCAGGGCAATAGAATCAGGAAGTATGGCTGACTTTTCATGGTTAAGAAAAAAGCCAGCCAGCAAGGGGGTAATGGCTATTACAGCCAGCCGCCCAGATCTTTCCAGCGATTGACAATGGTACAGAACAGTTCAGCGGTTTTTTCCGTATCGTAACGGGCAGAATGAGCCTCTGACTTATTAAAATCAATATCCGCTTCGATACAGGCTTTGGCCAGCACCGTTTGTCCATAGGCCAAGCCGGCCAGGGTCGCGGTGTCAAAGCAGGAAAACGGATGAAACGGGTTTCGTTTCATATCACAGCGCTCAGCGGCAGCCATGACAAATCCCAGATCGAACGCCGCATTGTGGCCAACCAGTACGGCTCGGTTACACCCCTGGCTTTTGACTGCCTTACGAACTAAACGGAAAATTTTGTTGATGGCATCCTCTTCCGCCGTGGCAATCCGCAGCGGGTGGAAGGGGTTAATACCAATAAAATCGATAGCGGCCTGCTCAATATTGGCGCCTTCGAATGGCTTGATATGGTATGACTCCGATGGACCCGGATGGATAAAGCCGTGCTCATCCATTTCAATAACGGTCGCTGCAATTTCCAGCAGGGCATCAGTAGTGGCATTAAAGCCGCCGGTTTCCACATCGATTACCACGGGCAGAAAGCCGCGGAATCTGTTGGCCATGGAGTGGCTGTCATCGGCCCTCAAAGGCTTCTCCTTACTCTTTACTGTAAAAAATACCGCTGGTTGCAACCATTTTCATGGGGACAGTAGAAGCGGAATTTTTCCTCCGCTCACTGCTGTTATTGCTCATGGCTGTTATCGCTCATGGCTGTTATCGCTCATGGCTGTTATCGCTCATGGCTGTTATCGCTCATGGCTGTTATCGCTCATGGCTGTTATCGCTCATGGCTGTTATCGCTCATGGCTGTTATCGCTCATGGCTGTTATCAGCTCATGGCTATGGTTTGAGGCGCCAGGATACGGTTTCACCGGCTCTCAGTGGTTTCACCCGGTTGTCACCGAATGCAATGGATTCTGGCATGGTCCAGTCTTCTTTCACCAGGGTAATGCGGTCCTGGTTCCTGGGCAGGCCATAAAAATCAGGGCCATTGAAGCTGGCAAAGGCTTCCAGTTTATCCAGGGCACCCATCATCTCAAAGGCTTCTGCATAAAGTTCAATGGCCGCTGGTGCCGTATAGCAGCCTGCACAACCACAGGAGGACTCTTTGGCACCAATGGCATGGGGAGCAGAGTCAGTTCCCAGGAAAAAGCGATGATTGCCGCTGACTGCTGCTTCAAGCAGTGCCTGCTGATGCCGGTTTCTCTTGAGAATCGGCAGACAATAATAATGGGGCTTGATACCACCAACCAGCATATGGTTGCGATTATACAACAAATGATGGGCGGTGATGGTAGCCCCAAGTTTTTCTCCCCCTTCGCTGACGAACTGAGCTGCATCAGCTGTGGTAATGTGCTCCATGATGATCTTCAGGGTGGGGAAGCGATCGACCAGTTTAATCAGGTGGCGGTCAATAAAGGTCTTTTCCCGGTCAAAGATATCGATCTCTGCATCGGTAACCTCGCCATGCACCAGCAGTGGGAGACCACACTCGGCCATGGCCTCCAACGCGTCGTAAATATTGTCGAGATGGGTTACGCCGGAATCAGAATGGGTGGTTGCACCGGCAGGATAGAGTTTGAGTGCGACCACAGCACCACGGCTGTGGGCATCCAGGACGGTGTCACGTGAGGTTTTATCCGTCAGGTACAGCGTCATCAAGGGTTGAAAAGCGGAATTAGCCGGTACTTGTGCGAGAATGCGCGCTTGGTATTGGCTGGCCAGATCAGCATCCGTTACCGGTGGTACCAGGTTGGGCATAATGATTGCCCGGCCAAAGGTTCTGGCGCTCGCTGCAACCGTTGCACTCAGAACATTGCCATCACGAAGGTGTAGATGCCAGTCATCGGGGCGGGTAATGGTCAGTAATTGGCTCATTTTGGCAGGTACCTGTTCCGGTTATAGATGATCGAACCGGATGGGCATCCTAGCGAAAAAAAGGAAATTTTGATAGTGGGGGCCAGAGAAAAGATGCATAAAATGGCTAGGTATAACCCGTATATTTTTCCTTTTGATGATATGATTTCCATGCTTTATCTACAGTGACCTCAGGTTAGGCAAAATATTGATAAAGACATCTTGGCGAAACCTGAATCATGAATTATTATTCATAAAAAAGAATATATATCCGTTTTTATTCGGGTTCCTGTTGCGCTACGTCGTTGGAGTTAAACAATGAAAAAGATCAAAAAAGTCGTTCTGGCCTATTCCGGCGGCCTGGATACCTCAGTGATTGCCAAATGGCTGGAAGATACGTATGCGTGTGAAGTCGTCACCTTTACGGCGGATCTGGGGCAGGGGGAAGAGGTAGAACCAGCCCGGGCCAAGGCGGAAGCCCTTGGGATTAAAGAGATCTACATTGATGATCTGCGCGAAGAGTTTGTCCGTGACTTTGTCTTTCCCATGTTCCGTGCCAATACCATTTACGAGGGCGAATACCTGCTGGGCACCTCCATTGCCCGACCGCTTATTTCCAGGCGTCTGATTGAAATTGCCAATGAAACCGGTGCCGATGCCATCGCTCACGGTGCGACCGGAAAAGGGAATGACCAGGTGCGCTTCGAGCTGGGTGCTTATGCATTGAAGCCGGGGGTTCAGGTGATTGCGCCCTGGCGTGAGTGGGATCTGAATTCGCGGGAAAAGCTGTTGGCATACTGCGATGAGCACGGCATTGAGGTGGAGCGGAAGAAAGGTAAATCGCCTTATTCCATGGATGCCAATCTGCTGCATATCTCCTATGAGGGGGGCATTCTGGAAGACCCATGGGCGGAGCCGGAAGAAGACATGTGGCGCTGGTCGGTTGCTCCGGAATCAGCCCCGGATGTACCGACCTATCTGAATCTGACCTATCGCAAAGGGGATATTGTTGCTATAGATGGGGAAGAGATGACGCCAGCCCGGGTACTGGCCTGCCTGAACCGGATTGGTGGTGAAAATGGCATTGGTCGTCTGGATATTGTTGAGAACCGCTACGTCGGCATGAAGTCCCGGGGCTGCTATGAAACCCCCGGAGGCACCATTATGCTCAAAGCACACCGAGCCATAGAATCTATCACTCTGGATCGGGAAGTGGCCCATTTGAAAGATGAGCTGATGCCGCGCTATGCCAGGCTGATCTACAACGGTTACTGGTGGTCACCGGAGCGGGAGATGCTTCAGAAGATGATTGATGAAAGCCAGGAACCGGTGAATGGTGAGGTTCGTCTCAAGTTGTATAAGGGAAATGTTACCGTGGTTGGCAGACGTTCTGATGACTCTCTGTTCGATGAAACGATGGCGACCTTTGAAGACGATGCCGGTGCCTATAACCAGGGTGATGCAGAAGGGTTTATTAAATTGAATGCACTACGGTTAAGGATTGCAGCGAATAAGGGCCGTAAGCTGAACTAAGAAGATTCAGGCCTCTGTTCAATTCAGAGGTCTGATCTGGATATTGCATGTTGATGAAGTATCTGATCCCGAATCAGGTATCTAAGTAGCTAACCATATGAAATCATATATTTCTGACTCCTTGTGCCGGCACTCTGCTTCGTTACAACTCCGGTCACATAGCTACGGCTATGCTCCCTCCGTTGTGCCTCGCATAGCACCAGCCCAAGTAGCCAGAAATATTCGATTCCATATGGCCAGCTACTTATATCACGTTCAGTGAAATTCGTTCTTTCTCAGACACACGATTACTATAATCGGTGGATTCCAAGACGACGCCTGGCATCGAGCAACTGAGTATCACGCATTGTCACTCCAGTGAGAGATTTCCATTCCTTATAGATATTTGGTTGGCGAATATCTTTAGCTTTACAAAGGGTTGTAATGAATTCTAAGTCATCGTGGATAACAAACATTTCAATGAATTGATTGAGTCTGATAGCTGCTTCCGACTCTTTAAATTCACCATTTAAAAATTGGTCAACGCTTGATTCGTTTTGTTCTGTATTATACCAGTCTAAAATTTGATTGACTTGTCTGGGGAGCGTTGAGCCCCAACCTGCAGGAGTGCCATATAAAATTCTTGCAATATTGATCGTAAAACGATCAAAAACTTCAACGCCCATCATAGTTTCCAGCTGATCATAAGCAGCCTGTTCACTGGTTAATTTAGTAGATTGAAACTCCAACTCAGTGCATTCAGTACATAAAGATGAACAGGACGTGGATTGTGACAGGGAATTTGGATCGTATGGTACATGCCCAATACCAACGTTTGTCTTAGCAAAAGTAGTGGTACCATACTTGGGTAGCGTTTTTTGTGTATTATCACCAGAGCAGCCGGATGAACTGTTATTAATGTACTTTGTATTTGAACTGGCGCTGACTGAATGTTCTTTAGTTAATGAAAGGCTAGATTGTGAATAAGCCAGGTTTATATGGCCATTTACTGGATCCATGATGGTAACCTCATTAAGTTTAAGTAATTTTTGTCGTCTGTTGAGTGAGCAGAGCCATTTTCTATCTACCCACTGATTAGTTAAACATTTACTTTTAATTAAAGAAATAACGGGTTAGTCAGTAATGGTAACACCTTGTTCCAAAGAATAGGGAGGGATATTTGTGTACAGAAAATCTGTCTGCATCAAAGGTAGTCACACTTTTACTGGTTTTATTCAAACGGAATAAACTCTGCCTTAATTTCAATCTCATCATTAGCTATATAAATAGGTTTGTTTGGGTCCGTTTGATCGGATTGAAGCTTCATGAATGGAAAGAATTCTGCATATTTAGTCTCTGCTTTAAATCGTGATTCAGCATCGTCTCTTACTACTCTGTTTTTCCGGTTCACCGTTATAACCGTTGATATATCCTGTTGATCATTCGGGTTTTCGAAGATACGTCGGTCCCGTAGTGAAACGTATATTTGTCCGGATACCGGCCAGGGCAGTGTATTGTCATACTTGCCTGGCATAAGCCGAGCATAAACCAATGCCCTTGTATAATTTGATTCGGAATGACCGTGAGTGTCCAGGAATAATTTGAAACAGTATCCGTTATCGGAAGTATAAAAAGATGGACTTACTGCTTCAAATGTTTTGTATGCAAGGCTTTCGCGTCTTTCTCTATACTTCCGGATTGGCCAGCATACCAGTCCGCTACCTTCAAGCACATCATATGGCGAGTTAATGTCTGCTGGTTTGATCTGAGCTGCTGACACTACATATATCGTTGTTTCACTATTAGAATCCAAATAGCAAGATTGATACTGATTGCTCGGTGCTTTTAAATCGGACACTCTGCAAAATTTTTTAAAGCCTACGAGTGGAAGTAGACTCTCACCCGGGAATCTTCGACATTCGTCGGGAGCTGTTGATAGATGCAGTGTCTTGGTAATGTCAGTTTTGTTTTTACTATTATCTTTTATAACCAATGTTATGGATTCATTTATGGGCCATATGGCTTTTGCATCATTGACTCCATTGATCACACGAATATACAAACCGAAGTATTCACCATGATAGACTAACGCCAGCTGAAAGGTATGGTTATTGATACTAAATGGTTCACTTTTCTGTATTACATCAGCGTGGTCAGCACCATTTAAATGTTTAGTATGATCAAATTTCCATGAATAGAGAATTTGTCCTGCTCCACCTGTTGCTGAGGCTGAGGCTGAGGGTGGTGTGACAGCTTTTGGGGAAGCCTTCGATGCATAATTCGCTGGGGCTTTTAAGGCCTTGGATTTCGTTTTGGTATTGGGTGTGTGGCCAGTATGGCCGGAAGCCTGGGCCGGTTGTTGTTCACTAAGGATTGAGATGACCTCTGACAATGAGGAATTCTCACTTTGAGCATTTTTCAGTTTATCCTCAAGTGCCTTAATTCCCTGTTGTTGTGATGAGATCTTCTCTTTCAGTTGCTGATTTTCCTGAGTCGTATATTCCAGTTTCTTTTTTATGACTTCTGAATCTGTATCACTTTTATGCAGTATCTTTGTGTTGTGTTCATATCGTTCATTTAAATAAGCAATTTTTTCTTTAAGATATGTCGTTGATTGAGCGCAGTCGTAGACATGAACCTCCTTATAATGTTGGAATGCTCCTTGCCAGTCACATTTTGGTACCAGACATTTGACAACGATAGAATTAATCTCTCTTGAATTAAAGAGGTCTTTGAAAATGCCCTGTTTATCGGTACGGTGTTTACATTCAGCTAGCGGACAGATGATAATTTCTCTTTCTTTAAAATTTTTATCTATGTTGTTATCTGCGCATGGCTGACAAATCAGATGTCCACATGACAGCTGATGGGGATTGGTGAGGATGTGTGGCTTTGGGTTTGAGTCTGCACAAATAAATCTTTTTTGTGTTGAATCATCTTGATTTTTAATCAGGTTGGCTGAAAAAGGATAGACCCTTTCAAATTCAGGCATCAGTGTATTGGGTTGTGGTTTTCCTAATAATGTGTTCATGTTGGTATACCTGAATTCAATTTCAAAGGGTCTGTTTATCCCTGTAGTGGTTTAAGCAGTTGATCGTCCGATTATGTATCCTTAGACTATGGACCCGTTTTTTTTAATTAAGTTCCCTTTATTTTATTTCTCGACTTTAGAGTTTTAAGAGCACAATAGTTCCGGCGCATAATCTGCTAAAAGCAACCATCCCCAATGACGAAATTCGAGATGGTTGCCATGCTCACTTCAGATCATCAAGTAATCCTCAGGGAGCTCGCTTCATATACAACCTTTCTTGCTGGAGCGCTATCATCAACTGCAGTACCAACGTTCTGCGAACTGCTGTTCGGTTGCATGCTTTCAGCCGACGGCTTTGTTACACAGGCGTTGTTAACAATTGATTTTCATTGTGTGTGGAGCAGCTACCACCACTGGCTATCTCAGGGCAAGTGGCAATGGAAGAACTTGGCACGCCACTTGATCCGTCTGGTCTGCTCCAAAGCTCCTGAGAATCAACCTGTGGTCCTGGGGCTTGATGACTGGGTAATCGAACGGTTTTCCGACAAAGCCCCTGCTTGTCGTACACATCATCAACACAGCAAGAAACGCAATCGGCCGACGTACATCTGGGGGCAGTGTTGGGTTTCCCTGGCCATCATATTTGAGCGGGCTGCAGATGAAGTATTTACCGCCATACCGGTGATCTCATTTCCGACACCAGCTTCAGGTAACACCAGCAAACTGAAAATTGCCGTGGCCATGCTCAGGGTGGTACGCAATGAAGTGAAGGATCGAGTGCTACGCCTGCTAACCGATTGCTGGTATATGAACTGGACACTGATAAAGCCAGCTCTGGAAATGAACATAGAAGTTGTTGGTCAGATACCTTCAAATCGGGCCCTCTATGCTTTGCCGCCAGCACCCACCGTAAAGAAGCGAGGGCGCCCAAAAAAGTACGGCATCAAGATGACGACAGAACAGGTTAAGAAACTGCCGGAAGAAAAAGCAACAGTATGGATGTACGGCAAATTTCGCAAAATACGTTATCGTACCCTGATCTGTCGCGCCAGATTCCTTAAAGGTCGTGAAGTACGCGTCGTCTGGAGTCGCTTTGAAAATGACAAAGGTCTGACCGAAAGCAGAATATTCATCTCGACCAATCCGGAACTTGAGGGACTGGAGGTGCTTCGTGCCTATTCCCGGAGATGGCCGGTAGAGCCAATGTTTCACCAACTCAAACATGCTTTTGGCTGTTGCCATTTATGGCAGCAGAAATTGCGAACACTGCTTCGATGGATGCATTTGAAAATGGCAGGCTATGCATTATTGCAGTTATTAACCGTTTGTAAAAATCAGGCATGTCTGAATATTTCTCGGATACCCTGGAGAAGCCCGGATACAACCACTGCAGGCATGATGAAAATTGCTCTTTCAGGAATTATTCCGAGGTTCTCTATTCGCAAGGGCTGGAACAGATATAAGCAAAAATATGAGTTCAATTTTCGCGATCTGATCGACCAGTTAATACCGGATAATTCAGAAGCAGCATAACTAAAGGCTTTTAGGCAAAAAACGGAAGTAATAACGAACTTGGAAAAACAGTTCACTGATTTCGGCTTGCTTCACTATAAAAAGCTGACCGAATTATCGTTTTATACAGACTCTAAAGTCGAGTTAATCATTTGAAATCATATAAAACTGTCCTGTACACGCTGAGGCAGATGGCCAGGAACCTTGGCATGCTCTTTAAACGAGTCAGGCGTTCTTGCAGTCATTGAACTACCTGATTACCACCGACCCTACGTCGTGAGCCAGCTGCTATAATAAACGTCGATAGTCATGTGTTTTGGAGGTAAAACTGATGTGTAAAAACACCATTCAGTTCCAAAAAGGCCTTGGCATTATGCAATTTCTGGCTAATTACGGCAGTGAAGAGCAGTGTGAGAACGCGCTGTCCTCTTGGCGCTGGCCAGATGGCTTCCAATGCCCGAAGTGTGGCTCCCGCAGTTTCTGCAAGCTTCACCGGAAAGCTGAATTCCAGTGCAATTGCTGCCGTTGCCAAACCTCGCTTACCAGTAACACTATCTTTGACTCAACAAAGCTGCCTCTAGCTACCTGGTTTCTGGGTATCTATCTCGTCACCCAGAATAAAGCGGGGATTTCTTGCCTGACGCTTCATCGACAACTTGGCATTTCCTACAATGCCGCATTGCGCATGAAACACAAACTCATGCAGGTCATGATGGAAAGAGATAACAGCTGGCAGTTGAGTGGTTTTGTTCAGATTGATGACGCCTATTGGGGCGGAGAGCGCCACGGAGGCCGCCGGGGCAGAGGCTCAGAGAACAAAGCCCCCTTCGTGGCCGCAGTTCAGACAGATGCTGATAACCACCCTATCTACATGAAGTTCAATGCCGTTGATAACTTCCGGCGAAAAACCATTCAGGAGTGGGCAGAACATGCCCTGAAAAAGGGTGTCCGGGCCGTCAGCGATGGCTTGTCCTGTTTCCGGGGTATTGAAGATGCCGGATGCCAGCACACAGCCATCATTACCGGTGGTGGGCATGCATCCATGGAGAATGAGTTGTTCACCTGGGTAAATACCATGCTGGGAAACGTGAAAACAGCGATTACCGGTACTTACCATAAGCTCGACCCCAAGCATCTGGGCCGTTATCTATCAGAGTTCAACTATCGGTTTAACCGGCGTTTTGATATGCCTTCAATGATCTCAAGGCTAGGTCGGGCTGCAGTCAATACAGCACCGATGCCGGATCGACTTCTCAAACTGCCAGACGTCCAGTGGAAACCGGGTTAGCCATCAACCGATAATTGAAAGTCAGTTGACGTATTAATATCATTATTTCGAATGATGATGTGGGTCTTTGCTTGTTCGGAGCGGTTATGAAACCGAATTTAGTTGATAATCTGGAGAACAAGCCGTCATGATGCCTGCTCCACCGGTAATACTGGAGAGGTTCTATTATTTCTTTACCGGGTTATAGACATAAAGAATGAAAAGCTGCACGTATATTCTTAAATTATCTTTCCCTGTGTCATGACGTACGATCAGTGGTAATCAGGTTGAACTATGGCGGGTTTATCTGGTCATTAGCAACGTGCTATCAAGGCATAAACTGACCGGTCAAATAAAAATTGTATCCCCCTATGTCAACACCCGTATCAAATGACCCTGTTTTCACCACTTCCACTGCTACCGTTGCTGCTGTTGAACCATTACCGGATGACAACAACAGAAAGCGCTATTTCTCGGGACATAGGGTTCAACCCGTTGATAAAAAAAGGCCAGCTCAAGAGGCTTTCAGGCTCGGGTTTTACGAATCCAAACAGCCTCCGAAAAAACGCAGGTGTCGGCAACGTGTAGATACTGGAAAGAATGGCACATCAGCATCAACTGGGCGGGACTCAACGTTACCAATGATGGGACATGAAGTCAGTGCCTCACGTTCGGTGGTTATTGTCCACCCACAGCCAGTAGAGATTGATCCGGGTAAAGTTCACTCTGCCTTATTTTCTGTTGAACACCCGACAGAGCCACCACCAGAATCGTCAAGTGTCGACCGGGAGCCGGATTATTGCGAAATCATCGCAAAGTTGAGTGTCACTCATCAACATCAAATGATGCCATACCTGAGTCACCCGGGCGTCAAAACGGTACTTTCCAGCATCAGCACACTACTGAAAACGCTAGAGCAAAGGTGTATCCAGCTATCCATGAATAGAGGCAACCCTCCCCTGCCTACTCTCTTTGCAAAACTTAAGCTATTCAATATGGTTACCGAACATCAAACGTGTTCAGGGTATTTTCAAAAAGCCAATGTGTTTTTTTCGGCAGTGGGCAAAACAGTGAACAACACTGGTAGTTTAACCAGCATGCTACATACCAAGAACAGTGTAACACTGCTCACACACATGGACGATGGGGATGTAGCAGCCATTGCTGCCAGCCCGTTTTTAAAGCAGATTTCCTCCATGTGTAATGGCAAAGGCTTACCAGAAAAGGAGAAAGTGGCAGCCTTCCTGGAACTGGGCTGCCTGAAAGTGGGATGGCAGGGTATTGATGAGGCCGTTAAGGACCAGCCGCTCGACCGGGCACTGGTCACTAATATTTCCTCCATGTGTAGTGGCAAAGGCTTACCGGAAAAGGCAAAAGTGGAAGCTTTTCTGAAGCTGGGCTGCCTGAAAGAGGGATGGCAGGGCGTTGATGAGGCCGTTAAGGACAGGCCACTCGACCGGCCACTGGTTACTCACATTTCCTCCATATGTAATAGCCAAGGCTTACCGGAAAAGGCGAAAGTGGAAGCTTTTCTGAAGCTGGGCTGCCTGAAAGAGGGATGGCAGGGCATTGATGAGGCTGTTAAGGACAAGCCGCTCAACCGGGCACTGGTCACCAATATTTCCTCCATGTCTTCTGGTAGAGGCTTACCAGAAAAGGCAAAAGTGGAAGCCTTCCTGAAGCTGTCCTGTCTGAAGCAGGGATGGCAGGGCATGGATGAGGCCGTTAAGGACCAGCCGGTCGACCGGGCACTGGTCACCAACATTTCCTCCATGTGTCATAGCAAAGGCTTACCGGAAAAGGCGAAAGTGGTAGCCTTCCTGACGCTGGAGTGCCTGAAAAAGGGGTGGCAGGGCAGTGATACGGCCGTTAGGGACCAGCCGCTCGACCGGGTACTGGTCACCCACATTGCCTCCATGTGCCATGGCAAAGGCTTACCGGAAAAGGCGAGAGTGGAAGCCTTCCTGACGCTGGGCTGCCTGAGACAGGGATGGCAGGGTATTGATGAGGCCGTTGAGGACCAGCCGCTTGATCGGGCGCTGGTCACCAACATATCCTCTATGTGTCATGGTCAAGGCTTGCCGGAAAAGGCGAAAGTGGAAGCCTTTCTGACGCTGGGCTGCCTGAAAGAGGGATGGCAGGGCAGTGATGAGGCCGTTAAGGACAAGCCGCTCGACCGAACACTGGTCACCCACATTTCCTCCATGTGTAATGGTAAAGGCTTACCGGAAAAGGCAAAAGTCGTGGCCTTCCTGAAGCTGGGCTGCCTGAAAGAGTGGTGGCAGGGTATTGATGAGGCCGTTAAGGACAAGCCGCTCGACCGGGCACTGATCACCCACATTTCCTCCATGTGTCATGGCAAAGGCTTACCGGACAAGGCGAAAGTGAAAGCCTTCCTGAGGCAGGGCTGCCTGAAAGAGGGTTGGCAGGGTATTGATGATGCTGTTAAGGATAAATCACTCGATCGGGTACTGATCACTCACATTTCCTCCATGTGCAATGGTAAAGGCTTACCGGAAAAGGCGAAAGTGGAAGCCTTCCTGAATCTGGGTTGCCTGAAAGAGGGATGGCAGGGCATGGATGAGGCTGTTAAGGACAGGCCGCTTGATCGGGCACTGGTGACCTACATTTCTTCTATGTGTCATAGCAAAGGCCTGCCGGAAAAGGCAAAAGTGGAAGCCTTTCTGAAGCTGGACTGCTTGAAAGAGGGATGGCAGGGCATTGATGAGGCCGTTAAGGACAAGCCGCTGAACCGGGCATTGGTCACCAACATTTCCTCTATGTTTCATGGCAAAGGCTTACCGGAAAAGGCGAAAGTTAAAGCCATCCTGAAGCAGTGGTCCGAAAACACTCAGGACAATGAGATAATTGTTATAAAAGAAGAGGCAACTGATTTAATCTCGTTACCTCATCGTATTAATGACCTGGCTCCATTATGGGTGGCAGAACCGTCCGTCAAAAGGGAAGTTGGTGACAGCAGGCAAAGACAAACAACCTTCTTCAGTCAGATCGACATACCAAACGATAGATCGATCAGAAAAAGCATTCATGAGTCCATAGCAAAGTATCAAGCTCTGGATGACGAGCAAAGAGCGCAGTATTTACAAGAGCGAATGTCCGTTCAAAAACACGATGGATCGATCTTTAGTGAGTTAAAAGGTCAGGAAGAGGTTGTCGCCAGGAGAGATATTTCGCAATGGGAGCTGCTGGGTCATTATGCAGGTAAGCAATACCATGACAACACATACCAACAGGGAGCACGTGTGATGGGTGCTGCATTGGCAAATATTGACTGCTATAGCTTCGCTCCTGTTCATGGTGTTTTCATCTCAGGGTACAGACAGGGAAATATAACGTCGTTGATCAATGCTTTTAGTACTTACTCTGATAAGGAAAAAAATTCCCCGGAACAAAATGTTTCGTTCCTGAGGCACAGGAATCAGCAAGGTCAGTGGATGGTGTTTATTATCGCGATAAAACCCATACCCGCTAATGAAAGCCTGTGGATTGATTATGGGGAACAATACTGGCAGGCAGCGCGAGAGCCCATAGCAATCTCTGACGATAACTCTGAAGCTTTATAAGTAGTTGACCATGCCCATGAAGTTCGTTGAACTATCTCGTGTTTATCTGGTCATTATCAACGTGCTATGAAGGCATAAACTGACCGATCAGATAAAAATAATTATACCTCCTATGTCAACACCCGCATCAAACCACTCTGTTGCCTCCACTTCCACTGCTACCGTTGCTGCTACTGAACCATTGCCGGACGGTAACAACAGAAAGCGCTATTTCTCGGGACATAGGGTTCAACCCGTTGATAGGGAAAACGGGCCAACTAAAGAGGCTTTCAGACCCCGGTTTTGCGAAACGAAACAGCCTGCAAAAAAACGCAGGTGTCGGCAACGTGTAGATACCGGAAAAAATGGCACATCAGCATCAACTGGGCGGGATTCAACGTTACCAATGATGGGCCATGGAGTCAGTGCCTCGCGCCCTGCGGTTATTGTTCACCTACAGCCGATGGACATTGACCCGGATTACCGCGAAATCATCGCAAGGTTTAGCATTACTCATCAACATCAAATCATGCCATACCTGAGTCACCCGGGCGTCAAAACCGTACTTTCCAACGTCAGTACACTACTGAAAACGCTTGAGCAAAGGGGTATTCAGCTATCCATGAATAGAGACACCCCTCCCCTGCCTACGCTCTTTGCAAAACTTAAGCGATTCAAATGGTTACTGATCATCAGGTTTGTTCAGGGTATTTTCAAAAAGCCGATGTGTTTTTTTCAGCGGTGGGTAAAACAATTAACAACACTGGCTGTTTAACCAGCATGCTGGGAGCAAGGCAGTGTAAACCTGTTTACTGCCATGAAAGATGGGGAGGTAGCATCCATTGCTGCCAAGCCGTTTTTAAAACAGATTTCCTCCATGTCTTCTGGCAAAGGCATACCGAAAAGGCGAAAGTGGTCGCCTTCCTGAAGCTGGGCTGCCTGAAAGAGGGATGGCAGGGTATTGATGAGGCCGTTAAGGACCACTCGACCGCACTGGTCACAACATTTCCTCCATGTGTATGGCAAAGGCTTACCGGAAAAGGCAAAGTGGAAGCCTTCCTGAAGCTGGGTGCCTGAAAGAGGGATGGCAGGGTATGATGAGGCCGTTAAGGACCAGCCGCTCGACCGGGCACTGGTCACCACATTTCCTCCATGTGCCATGGCAAAGGCTTACCGGAAAAGCGAAAGTGGAAGCTTTCCTGAAGCTGGGCTGCCTGAAAGAGGGATGGCAGGGCATGATGAGGCCGTTAAGGACCAGCCGCTCGACCGGGACTGGTCACCCACATTTCCTCTATGTCATGGCAAAGGCTTACCGAAAAGGCGAAAGTGGAAGCCTTCCTGAAGCTGGGCTGCCTGAAAGCGGGATGGCAGGGCATTGATGAGGCCGTTAAGGACCGCCGATTGACCGGACTGGTCACCACATTTCCTCCATGTGTATGGCAAAGGCTTACCGGAAAAGGGCAAGTGGAAGCCTTTCCTGAAGCTGGGCTGCCTGAAAGAGGGATGGCAGGGCATTGATGAGGCCGTTAAGGACAGCCGCTCGACCGGCACTGGTCACCACATTTCCTCCATGTGTAATGGCAAAGGCTTACCGGAAAAGGCGAAAGTGGAAGCTTTCTGACGCTGGGCTGCCTGAAAAGGGATGGCAGGGCATTGATGAGGCCGTTAGGGACAAGCCCCGACCGGGCACTGGTCACCACATTTCTCCATGTGTAATGGCAAAGGCTTACCGGAAAGGCAAAGTGGAAGCTTTTCTGAAGCTGGGCTGCCTGAAACAGGGATGGCAGGGCGTTGATGAGGCCGTTAAGGACAAGCCCTCGACCGGGCACTGGTCACCAATATTTCCTCCATGTTTTGTGGCAAAGGCTTACCGGAAAAGGCAAAAGTGAAGCCTTCCTGAAGCTGGATTGCCTGAAAAAGGGGAGGCAGGGGATTGGTAAGGCCGCTAAGGGCCAGGTGCTCAACCGGGCACTGGTTACCCGCATTTCCTCCATGTTTAATGGTAAAGGCTTACCGGGAAAGACGAAATTGGAAGCCTTCCTGAAGCTGGACTGCCTGAAAGAGGGATGGCAGGGCATTGATGAGGCCGTTAAGGATAAGCCGCTGGATTGGGCACTGGTCACCCACATTTCTTCCATGTGTCATGGCAAAGGCCTACCGGAAAAGACGACACTAGAAGCCTTCCTGAAGCTGGACTGCTTAAAAGAGGGATGGCAGGGCATTGATGGGTCCGTTAAGGATAAGCCGATTGACCGGGGACTGGTCACCAGCATATCCTCCTTTTGTAATGGCAGAGGCTTGCCGGAAAAGGCGAAAGTGGAAGCCTTCCTGAAGCTGGACTGCCTGAAAGAGGGATGGCTGGGCGATGACCGGGCCGTTCAGGACCAGCCGCTTAACCGGGCACTGATTACCAGCATATCCTCCATGTGTAATGGCAAAGGCTTTCCGGAAAAAGGCGAAAATGGAAGCCTTTTTGAAGCTGGGCTGCCTGAAAGAGGGATGGCAGGGCGATGACGAGGCCGTTCAGGACCAGCCGCTTAACCGGGCACTGATCACCAGCATATCCTCCATGTGTAATGGCAAAGGCTTACCGGAAAAGGCAAAAGTTAAAGCCATCCTGAAGCAGCGATCCGAAAGTACTCAGGACGATGAGATAATTGTTATAAAAGAAGAGGCAACTGATTTAATCTCATTACCTCATCGTATTAATGACCAGGCGCCATTATGGGTGGCAGAACCGTCCGTCAAAAGGGAAGTTGGTGACAGCAGGCAAAGACAAACAACCTTCTTTAGTCAGAGCGACATCCCAAACGATAGAACGATCAGAAAAAGCATTCATGAGTCTATAGCAAAGTATCAAGCTCTGGATAACGAGCAAAGACAGCAGTATTTACAAGAGCGAATGTCCGTTCAAAAACACGATGGATCGATCTTCAGTGAATTAAAAGGTCAGGAAGAGGTGGTCGCCAGCAGGGATATTTCGCAATGGGAGCTGCTGGGTCATTATGCAGGTAAGCAATACCATGACAACACATACCAACAGGGAGCACGTGTCATGGGTGCTGCATTGGCCAATATTGACAGCTATAGCTTTGCTCCTGCCCATGGTGTTTTCATCTCAGGGTACAGACAGGGAAATATAACGTCGTTGATCAATGCTTTTAGTACTTACTCTGATAAGGAAAAAAATTCCCCGGAACAAAATGTTTCGTTCCTGAGGCACAGGAATCAGCAAGGGCAGTGGATGGTGTTTATTATCGCGATAAAACCCATACCCGCTAATGAAATTCTTTGGATTGATTATGGGGAGCAATACTGGCAGGCAGCACGAGCGCCTATAGCAATCTCTGACGATAACTCTGAAGCTTTTGAGTAGTTGACCCGTTGAAAGGATATAAACTATCAGGTCGACCTGATCTATAAATCCATACCGGCAGGGACTGTATTATGTACTACTGTTTCCTTATATTTCAGCTTGCTGAATGCCCATGAAGTTCGTTGAACTATCTCGGGTTTATCTGGTCATTATCAACGTGCAATGAAGGCATAAACTGACCGATCAAATAAAAAAATCGTATCCCTATGTCAACACCCGCATCAACCACCTGTTGTCACCACGTCCACTGCTACCGTTGCTGCTACTGAACCATTGCCGGGCAACAACAGAAAGCGCTATTTCTCGGGACATAGGGTTCAACCCGTTGGCAGGGAAAACAGGCGAACTCAAGAGGGATTCAGACCCCGGTTATGTGAAACGAAACAGCCTGCAAAAAAACGCAGGTGTCGGGCAACGTGTGGATGCCGGAAAAATGTCACATCAGCATCAACTGGGCGGGACGCAACGTTACCAATGATGGGACATGAAGTCAGTGCCTCGCGCCCTGCGGTTATTGTTCAACCACAGCCGATGGACATTCACCCGATTACAGCGAATAATCGCAAAGTTTAGTGTTATTCATCAACATCAAATCATGCCATCCGAGTCACCCGGGCGTGAAAACCGTACTTTCCAACGTCAGCACACTACTGAAAACGCTTGAGCAAAGGGGTATTCAGGTATCCATGAGCAGAGGGATCCCTCCCCTACCCACTCTCTTTGCAAAACTTAAGCGATTCAATATGGTTACGAACATCAAACTTGTTCGAGGTATTTTCAAAAAGCCAATGTGTTCTTTTCGGCAGTGGGCAAAGCAGTGAACAACACTGGCAGTTTAACCAGCATGGTGTATAACAAGGACAAGGTAACCCTGTTACTGCACATGGAAGATGGGGAGGTAGCATTTGCTGCCAGCCCGTTTTTAAAGCAGATTTCCTCCATGTGTAATGGCAAAGGCTTACCGGAAAAGGCGAAAGTGGAAGCTTTTCTGAAGCTGGGCTGCCTGAAAGAGGGATGGCAGGGCATTGATGAGGCCGTTAAGGACAAGCCGCTCGACCAGGTACTGTTGACTCACATTTCCTCCATGTGTCACAGCAAAGGCTTACCGGAAAAGGCAACAGTGGAAACCTTCCTGACACTGGGCTGCCTGAAAAAGGGATGGCAGGGCAATGATAAGGCCGTTAAGGATCAGCCGCTCGACCTGGTACTGATCACCAACATTTCCTCCATGTGTAATAGCAAAGGCTTGCCGAAAAAGGCGAAAGTGGAAGCCTTCCTGAAGCTGGGCAGTCTGAAACAGGGATGGCAGGGCATTGATGAGGCCGTTAAGGACCAGCCGCTCGACCGGGCACTGGTTACTCACATTTCCTCCATGTGTCTGGCAAAGGCTTACCGGAAAAGGCGAAAGTGGAAGCTTTTCTGACGTGGGCTGCCTGAAAAAGGGATGGCAGGGCATTGATGAGGCTGTTAAGGACAAGCCCTCGACCGGGCACTGGTCACCAATATTTCCTCTATGTCTTCTGTAAAGGCTTACCGGAAAAGGCGAACGTAGAAGCCTTCCTGAAGCTGGGCTGCCTGAAAGAGGGATGGCAAGGCATTGATGAGGCCAGTAAGGACAAGCCGCTCAACCGGGCACTGATCACCAATATTTCCTCCATATTTTCTGGTAGAGGCATACCAGCAAAGGCAAAAGTAGAAGCCTTCCTGAAGCTAGGGTGTTTGAAGGAGGGATGGCAGGGCATTGATGAGGCCGTTAAGAGAAAGCCGCTCGACCGGGTACTGGTCACCAGTATTTCCTCCATGTGTCATGGCAAAGGCTTACCGGAGAAGGCAAAAGTAGAAGCTTTTCTGAAGCTGGGCTGCCTGAAAGAGGGATGGCGGGGCATTGATGAGGTTGTTAAGGACAAGCCGATTGACCGGATACTGGTCACCAGCATTTCCTCCATGTGTCATGGCAAAGGCTTACCGGAAAAGGCGAAAATTGAAGCCTTCCTGAAGTTGAGTTGCTTGAAAGAGGAATGGCAGGGCATTGATGGGGCCGTTAAGGACCAGCCGCTCGACCGGGCATTGGTCAGCCACATTTCCTCCATGTCTTCTGGTAAAGGCTTACCGGAAAAGGCAAAAGTGGAAGCTTTTCCTGAAGCTGGGCTGTCTGAAACAGGGATGGCAGGGCATTGATGAGGCCGTTAAGGACAAGCCGCTCAACCGGGCGCTGATCACCAATATTTCCTCCATGTCTTCTGGTAGAGGCATACCAGAAAAGGCAAAAGTAGAAGCCTTCCTGAAGCTGGGCTGCCTGAAAGAGGGATGGCAGGGCATTGATGAGGCCGTTAAAGACAAGCCGCTCGACCGGGTATTGGTCACCAGGATTTCCTCCATTTTACATGGCAAAGGCTTACCGGAAAAGGCGAAAATGGAAGCCTTCCTGACGCTGGGCTGCCTGAAAAAGGGATGGCAGGGCAATGATGAGGCCGTTAGGGATAAGCCGATCGATCGGGCTCTGGTTACCAATATTTTCTCTATGATGTCTGGCAAAGGCTTACCGGAAAAGGCAAAAGTGGAAGCTTTCCTGAACCTGGGCTGCTTGAGAGAGGGATGGCAGGGCATTGATGAGGACGTCAAGGGCAAGCTGCTTAACCGGACACTGATCACCAGCATTTCCTCCTTTTATAATGGTAAAGGTATACCGAAAAAAACGACAGTAGAAGCATTTCTGAAGCAGCGATCCGCAAACACTCAGGATGATGAGATAATTGTTATAAAAGAAGAGGCAACTGATGTAATCTCGTTACCTCATCGTATTAATGACCTGGCTCCATTATGGTTGGCAGAACCGTCCGTCAAAAGGGAAGTCGGTGACAGCAGGCAAAAAACAAGCAACCTTCTTCAGTCAGATCGACATACCAAATGATAGATCGATCAGAAAAAGCATTAATGAGTCCATAGCCAGGTATCAAGATCTGGATGACGAGCAAAGAGCGCAGTATTTACAAGAGCGAATGTCCGTTCAAAAACACGATGGATCGATCTTTAGTGAGTTAAAAGGCCAGGAAGAGGTCGTTGCCAGCAGGGATATTTCGCAATGGGAGCTGCTGGGTCATTATGCAGGTAAGCAATACCATGATAACACATACCAACAGGGAGCATGTGTTATGGGTGCTGCATTGGCCAATATTGACCGCTATAGCTTCGCTCCTGTTCATGGTGTTTTCATCTCAGGGTACAGACAGGGAAATATAACGTCGTTGATCAATGCTTTTAGTACTTACTCTGATAAGGAAAAAAATTCCCCGGAACAAAATGTTTCGTTCCTGAGGCACAGGAATAAGCAAGGTCAGTGGATGGTGTTTATTATCGCGATAAAACCCATACCCGCGAATGAAAGCCTGTGGATTGATTATGGGGAACAATACTGGCAGGCAGCGCGAGAGCCTATAGCAATCTCTGACGATAACTCTGAAGCTTTATAAGCAGTTGACCATTTGAAACTATATACACTGTCTGATCGACTTGATCTATAAATCCATATCGGCAGGGACTGTATTTTGTACTACTGTTTCCTTATATTTTCAGCTTGCTGAATGCCCGTGAAGTTCGTTGAACTATCTCGTGTTTATCTGGTCATTATCAACGTGCTATGAAGGCATAAACTGACCGATCAGATAAAAATAATTATACCTTCCTATGTCAACACCCGCATCAAACCACTCTCTTGCCTCCACTTCCACTGCTACCGTTGCTGCTACTGAACCATTGCCGGGCGGTAACAACAGAAAGCGCTATTTCTCGGGACATAGGGTTCAACCCGTTGGCAGGGAAAACAGGCGAACTCAAGAGGGATTCAGACCCCGGTTATGTGAAACGAAACAGCCTGCAAAAAAACGCAGGTGTCGGCAACGTGTGGATGCCGGAAAAAATGTCACATCAGCATCAACTGGGCGGGACGCAACGTTACCAATGATGGGACATGAAGTCAGTGCCTCGCGCCCTGCGGTTATTGTTCAACCACAGCCGATGGACATTCACCCAGATTACAGCGAAATCATCGCAAAGTTTAGTGTTATTCATCAACATCAAATCATGCCATACCGGAGTCACCCGGGCGTCAAAACCGTACTTTCCAACGTCAGCACACTACTGAAAACGCTTGAGCAAAGGGGTATTCAGCTATCCATGAGCAGAGGGATCCCTCCCCTACCCACTCTCTTTGCAAAACTTGAGCGATTCAATATGGTTATCGAACATCAAACTTGTTCGAGGTATTTTCAAAAAGCCAATGTGTTCTTTTCGGCAGTGGGCAAAGCAGTGAACAACACTGGCAGTTTAACCAGCATGGTGAATAACAAGGACAAGGTAACCCTGTTTACTGCCATGGAAGATGGGGAGGTAGCATTTATTGCTGCCAGCCCGTTTTTAAAGCAGATTTCCTCCATGTGTAATGGCAAAGGCTTACCGGAAAAGGCGAGAGTGGAAGCCTTCCTGACGCTGGGCTGCCTGAAAGCGGGATGGCAGGGTGTCGATGGGGCCGTTAAGGAGCAGCCACTCGACCGGTCACTGGTCGCTAACATTTCCTCTATGTGTCATGGCAAAGGCTTACCGGAAAAGGCAACAGTGGAAGCCTTCCTGACGCTGGGGTGCCTGAAAGAGGGATGGCATGGCAATGATGGGGCCGTTAAGGGCAAACCCCTTGACAGGGCCCTGCTCAACAACATTTCCTCCATGTATTCTTGCAAAGGCTTACCGGAAAAGGCAAAAATAGAAGCTTTCCTGACGCTGGGCTGCCTGAAAGAGGGATGGCAGGGCAATGATAAGGCTGTTAAGAACCAGCCGCTAGACCGGACTCTGGTCACCCACATTTCCTCCATGTCTTCTGGCAAAAGTTTTCCGGAAAAGGCAAAAGTGGAAGCCTTCCTCACGCTGGGCTGCCTGAAACAGGGATGGCAGGGGAGTGATGAGGCCGTTAAGAACCAGCCGCTCGACTGGGCTCTGATCACCAATATTTCCTCTATGTGTTCTGGTAAAGGCTTTCCGGAAAAGGCGAAAGTGGAAGCCTTCCTGAACCTGGGCTGCCTGAAACAGGGATGGCAGGGTATTGATGAGGCCGTTAAGGACCAGCCGCTCGACCGGGCACTGGTCACCCACATTTCCTCCATGTGTAATGGCAAAGGCTTACCCGAAAAGGCGAAAGTGGAAGCTTTCCTGAGGCTTGTCTGCCTGAAAGTGGGATGGCAGGGCATTGATGAGGTCGTTATGGACCAGCCGCTCGACCGGACACTGGTCACCAGCATTTCCTCCATGTGTCATGGCAAAGGCTTACCGAAAAAGGAGAAAATGGCAGCCTTCCTGAAGCTGGAGTGCCTGAAAAAGGGATGGCAGGGCATTGATGAGGCCGTCAGGGACCAGCCGCTCGACCGGGTACTGGTCACCCACATTTCCTCCATGTGTCATGGCAAAGGCTTACCGGAAAAGGCGAGAGTGGAAGCCTTTCTGACGCTGGGCTGCTTGAAACAGGAGTGGCAGGGCATTGATGAGGCGGTTAAGCACAAACCGCTCGACCGGGGCACTGGTCACTCACATTTCCTCCATGTGTAATGGCAAAGGCTTACCGGAAAAGGTGAAAGTGGAAGCTTTCCTGACGCTGGGCTGTCTGAAAAAAGGATGGCAGGGCATTGATGAAGCCGTTAGGGACAAGCCGATCGACCGGGCTCTGGTTACCAATATTTCCTCCATATTTTCTGGCAAAGGCATTCCGGAAAAGGCGAAAGTGGAAGCCTTCCTGAAGCTGGGCTGCCTGAAAGAGGGATGGCAGGGCATTGATGAGGCCGTTAAGGACCAGCCCCTCAACCAGGCACTGGTCACCCACATTTCCTCCATGTGTAATAGCAAAGGCTTACCGGAAGGGGCGAAAGTGACAGCCTTCCTGAAGCTGGTCTGCCTGAAAGAGGGATGGCAGGGCATCGATGAGGCTGTTAGGGACAGGCCGCTTGATCGGGCACTGGTTACCAATATTTCTTCCATATGTCATGGCAAAGGCTTACCGGAAAAGGCGAAAGTGGAAGCCTTTCTGAAGCTGGACTGCTTGAAAGAGGGATGGCAGGGCATTGATGAGGCTGTTAAGGACAGGCCGCTTGATCGGGCACTGGTTACCCACATTTCTTCCATGTGTCATGGCAAAGGCCTACCGGAAAAGGCAAAAGTTGAAGCCTTTCTAAAGCTGGACTGCTTGAAAGAGGGATGGCAGGGCATTGATGAGGCCGTCAAGGGCAAGCCACTTAACCGGGCGCTGATCACCAGCATATCCTCCATGTGTAATGGCAAAGGCTTTCCGGAAAAGGCGACAGTTAAGCCATCCTGAAGCAGCGATCCGAAAATACCCGGGACGATGAGATAATTTTTATTAAAGAAGAGACAACAGATTTAACGTCATTACCTCATCGTATCAACGACCAGGCGCCATTATGGATGGCAGAACCGTCCGTCAAAAGGGAAGTTGGTGACAGCAGGCAAAGACACACAACCTTCTTCAGTCAGATCGACATCCCAAACGATAGATCGATCAGAAAAAACATTAATGAGTCCATAGCAAAGTATCAAGCGCTGGATGACGAGCAAAGAGCGCAGTATTTTACAAGAGCGAATGTCCGTTCAAAAACACGATGGATCGATCTTTAGTGAGTTAAAAGGTCAGGAAGAGGTTGTCGCCAGGAGAGATATTTCGCAATGGGAGCTGCTGGGTCATTATGCAGGTAAGCAATACCATGACAACACATACCAACAGGGAGCACGTGTTTGAGTGCTGCATTGGCAAATATTGACCGCTATAGCTTCGCTCCTGTTCATGGTGTTTTCATCTCAGGGTACAGACAGGGAAATATAACGTCGTTGATCAATGCTTTTAGTACTTACTCTGATAAGGAAAAAAATTCCCCGGAACAAAATGTTTCGTTCCTGAGGCACAGGAATCAGCAAGGTCAGTGGATGGTGTTTATTATCGCGATAAAACCCATACCCGCTAATGAAAGCCTGTGGATTGATTATGGGGAACAATACTGGCAGGCAGCGCGAGAGCCCATAGCAATCTCTGACGATAACTCTGAAGCTTTATAAGTAGTTGACCATTTGAAACTATATACACTGTCTGATCGACTTGATCTATAAATCCATACCGGCAGGGACTGTATTTTGTACTACTGTTTCCTTATATTTTCAGCCTGCTGAATGCCCATGAAGTTCGTGGAACTATGTCGGGTTTATCTGGTCATTATCAACGTGCTATGAAGGCATAAACTGACCGATCAGATAAAAATAATTGTATCCCTTATGTCAACACCCGCATCAAACCACTCTGTTGTCACCACGTCGACTGTTACCGTTGCTGTTACTGAACCATTACCGGGCGGCAACAACAGAAAGCGCTATTTCTCGGGACATAGGATTCAACCCGTTGATAAAAACAGGCGAACTCAAGAGGTTTCAGACCCGGTTATGTGAAACGAAACAGCCTGCAAAAAAACGCAGGTGTCGGCAACGTGTGGATACCGGAAAAAATGGCACATCAGCATCAACTGGGCGGGACTCAACGTTACCAATGATGGGCCATGAAGTCAGTGCCTCGCGCCCTGCGGTTATTGTTCACCCACAGCCGATGGACATTGACCCGGATTACCGAGAAATCATCGCAAAGTTTAGCGTCACTCATCAACATCAAATCCTGCCTCCCTGAGTCACCCGGGCGTCAAAACCGTACTTTCCAACGTCAGCACACTGCTGAAAACGCTGGAGCAAAGGGGGATTCAGCTATCCATGAATAGAGGCAACCCTCCCCTACCGACCCTTTTTTCAAAACTTGAGCGATTCAATGTGGTTACCGAACATCAAACGTGTTCAGGGTATTTTCAAAAAGCCAACGTATTCTTTTCGGCAGTGGGCAAAACGGTGAACAACACTGGTAGTTTAACCAGCATGCTACATAGCAAGAAAGGTGTAACCCTGTTAACACACATGGACGATGGGGAGGTAGCAGCCATTGCTGCCAGCCCGTTTTTAAAGCAGATTTCCTCCATGTGCAATGGCAAAGGCTTACCGGAAAAGGCGAAAGTGGCAGCCTTCCTGAAGCTGGGTTGCCTGAAAGTGGGATGGCAGGGCATTGATGAGGCCGTTAAGGACCAGCCGCTCGACCGGGCGCTGGTTGCTCACATTTCCTCCATGTGTAATGGCAAAGGCTTACCGGAAAGGGCGAAAGTGGAAGCTTTTCTGAGGCTTGGCTGCCTGAAAGAGGGGTGGCAGGGCGTTGATGAGGCCGTTAAGGACAAGCCCCTCGACCGGGCGCTGGTCATCCACATTTCTTCCATGTGTAATGGCAAAGGCTTACCGGAAAAGGCGAACGTGGAAGCTTTTCTGAAACTGGGCTGTCTGAAAGAGGGATGGCAGGGCATTGATGAGGCCGTTAAGGACAAGCCGCTCAACCGGGCACTGGTCACCAATATTTCCTCTATGTCTTCTGGTAGAGGCTTACCAGAAAAGGCGAACGTGGAAGCCTTCCTGAAGCTTGGCTGCCTGAAAGAGGGATGGCAGGGTATTGATGAGGCCGTTAAGGACCAGCCGCTCGACCGGGCGCTGGTTGCTCACATTTCCTCCATGTGTAATGGCAAAGGCTTACCGGAAAGGGCGAAAGTGGAAGCTTTTCTGAGGCTTGGCTGCCTGAAAGAGGGGTGGCAGGGCGTTGATGAGGCCGTTAAGGACAAGCCCCTCGACCGGGCGCTGGTCATCCACATTTCTTCCATGTGTAATGGCAAAGGCTTACCGGAAAAGGCGAACGTGGAAGCTTTTCTGAAACTGGGCTGTCTGAAAGAGGGATGGCAGGGCATTGATGAGGCCGTTAAGGACAAGCCGCTCAACCGGGCACTGGTCACCAATATTTCCTCTATGTCTTCTGGTAGAGGCTTACCAGAAAAGGCGAAAGTGGAAGCCTTCCTGAAGCTTGGCTGCCTGAAAGAGGGATGGCAGGGTATTGATGAGGCCGTTAAGGACCAGCCGCTCGACCGGGCACTGGTCACCAACATTTCCTCCATGTGCCATGCCAAAGGCTTACCGGAAAAAGCGAAAGTGGAATCTTTCCTGAAGCTCAGCTGTCTGAAAGCTGGATGGCAGGGCGTTGATGAGGCCGTTAAGGACAAGCCCCTCGACCGGGTACTGGTCACCCACATTTCCTCCATGTGTACTGGCAGAGGCTTACCGGAAAAGGCGAACGTGGAAGCCTTCCTGAAGCAGGGCTGCCTGAAACGGGGATGGCAGGGCAGTGATGAGGCCGTTAAGGATCAGCCGCTTGACCGGACACTGGTCACCCACATTTCCTCCATGTGTAATGGCAAAGGCTTACCGGAAAAGGCGAAAGTGGCAGCCTTCCTGAAGCTGGGTTGCCTGAAAGTGGGATGGCTGGGCATTGATGAGGCCGTTAAGGACCAGCCGCTCGACCGGGTACTGATTACTCACATTTCCTCCATGTCTTCTGGTAAAGGCTTACCGGAAAAGGCAAAAGTGGAAGCGTTCCTGAAGCTGGGCTGCTTGAGAGAGGGATGGCCGGGCATTGATGAGGCCGTTAAGGACAAGCCGCTCGATCCGGCACTGGTCAGCAATATTTCCTCCATGTGTCATGGCAAAGGCTTACCGGAAAAGGTGAAAGTGGAAGCCTTCCTGAAGCTGGGCTGCCTGAAACAGGGATGGCAGGGCAGTGATGAGGCTGTTAAGGGCAAGCCGCTCCATCGGGCACTGGTCACCAGCATTTCCTCTATGTGTTCTGGCAAAGGTTTACCGGAAAAGGCGATAATAGAAGCCTTCCTGAAGCTGGGCTGCCTGAAAAAGGGATGGAAGGGCAATGATGAGGCCGTTAAGGATAAGCCGATCGATCGGGCTCTGGTCACCAATATTTCCTCTATGACGTCTGGCAAAGGCTTACCGGAAAAGGCGAAAGTGGAAGCCTTCATGAAGTTAGGCTGCCTGAAAGAGGGATGGCAGGGCGACTACGAGGCCGTTAAGGACAAGCCGATCGACCGGGCACTGGTTACCCACATTTCCTCCATGTGTCATGGCAAAGGCTTTCCGGAAAAGGCAAAAGTGGAAGCCTTCCTGAAGCTGGGCTGCCTGAAAGAGGGATGGCAGGGCGATGACGAGGCCGTTCAGGACCAGCCGCTTAACTGGGCACTGATCACTAGCATTTCCTCCTTTTATAATGGTAAAGGTATACCGGAAAATACGACAGTAGAAGTATTTCTGAACCAGCGATCCGCAAACACTCGTGACGATGAGATAATTGTTATAAAAGAAGAGGCAACTGATTTAATCTCATTACCTCATCGTATTAATGACCAGGCGCCATTATGGGTGGCAGAACCGTCCGTCAAAAGGGAAGTCGGTGAAAGCAGGCAAAGACAAACAACCTTCTTTAGTCAGATCGACATACCAAATGACAGATCGATCAGAAAAAGCATTAATGAGTCCATAGCAAAGTATCAAGCTCTGGATGACGAGCAAAGAGAGCAGTATTTACAAGAGCGAATGTCCGTTCAAAAACATGATGGATCGATCTTTAGTGAGTTAAAAGGTCAGGATGAGGTCGTCGCCAACAGGGATATTTCACAATGGGAGCTGCTGGGTCATTACGCAGGTAAGCAATACCATGACAACACATACCAACAGGGAGCACGTGTCATGGGTGCTGCATTGGCCAATATTGACAGCTATAGCTTCGCTCCTGCTCATGGTGTTTTCCTCTCAGGGTACCGACAGGGAAATATAACGTCGTTGATCAATGCTTTTAGTACTTACTCTGATAAGGAAAAAAATTCCCCGGAACAAAATGTTTCGTTCCTGAGGCACAGGAATCAGCAAGGTCAGTGGATGGTGTTTATTATCGCGATAAAACCCATACCCGCTAATGAAATTCTTTGGATTGATTATGGAGAACAATACTGGCAGGCGGCACGAACGCCTATAGCAATCTCTGACGATAACTCTGAAGCTTTATAAGTAGTTGACCATGCCCATGAAGTTCGTTGAACTATCTCGGGTTTATCCGGTCATTATCAACGTGCTATGAAGGCATAAACCGACCGATCAGATAAAAATAATTGTATCCCCTATGTCAACACCCGCATCAAACCACTCTGTTGTCACAACGTCCACTGCTACCGTTGCTGCTACTGAACCATTACCGGGCGGCAACAACAGAAAGCGCTATTTTTCGGGACATAGGATTCAACCCGTTGATAAAAACAGGCGAACTCAAGAGGTTTTCAGACCCCGGTTATGTGAAACGAAACAGCCTGCAAAAAAACGCAGGTGTCGGCAACGTGTGGATACCGGACAGAATGGTACATCAGCATCAACAGGGCGGGACTCAACGTTACCAATGATGGAACATAAAGTCAGTGCCTCGCGCCCTGTGGTTATTGTTCATCCACAGCCGATGGACATTGAACCGGATTACCTCGAAATCATCGCAAAGTTTAGCGTCACTCATCAACATCAAATCATGCCGTACCGGAGTCACCCGGGCGTCAAAACCGTACTTTTCAACGTCAGTACACTGCTGAAAACGCTTGAGCAAAGGGGTATTCAGCTATCCATGAGCAGAGGGATCCCTCCCCTACCCACTCTCTTTGCAAAACTTGAGCGATTCAATATGGTTATCGAGCATCAGGTTTGTTCAGGGTATTTTCAAAAAGCCAATGTGTTTTTTTCGGCGGTGGGCAAAACAGTGAACAACACTGGTAGTTTAACCAGCATGCTACATAGCAAGAAAAGTTTCACCCTGTTAACGCACATGGACGATGGGGATGTAGCAGCCATTGCTGCCAGCCCGTTTTTAAAGCAGATTTCCTCCATGTGTAATGGCAAAGGCTTACCGGAAAAGGCGAAAGTGGAAGCATTTCTGAAGCTGGGCTGCCTGAAAGAGGGATGGCAGGGCATTGATGAGGCCGTTAAGGACCAGCCGCTCAACCGGGCACTGGTCATCAATATTTCTTCTATGTCTTCTGGTAGAGGCTTACCAGAAAAGGCGAACGTGGAAGCCTTCCTGAAGCTGGGGTGCCTGAAAGAGGGATGGCAGGGTATGGATGAGGCTGTTAAGGACCAGCCGCTCGACCGGGCACTGGTTACTCACATTTCCTCCATGTGTCATGGCAAAGGCTTACCGGAAAATGCGAAAGTGGAGGCTTTCCTGAAACTGGGCTGCCTGAAAGAGGGATGGCAGGGCACTGATGAGGACATTAAGGACAAGCCGCTCAATCGGGCGCTGATCGCTAATATTTCCTCTATGTCTGCTGGTAGAGGCTTACCAGAAAAGGCGAAAGTGGAAGCCTTCCTGAAGCTGGGCTGCCTGAAAGAGGGATGGCAGGGCATTGATGAGGCCGTTAAGGAAAAGCCGCTCGACCGGGTACTGGTCACCAGGATTTCCTCCATGTTTCATGGCAAAGGCTTACCGGAGAAGGCAAAAGTAGAGGCCTTTCTGAAGCTGGGCTGCCTGAAAGAGGGATGGCGGGGCGTTGATGAGGTTGTTAAGGACAAGCCGATTGACCGGATACTGGTCACCAGCATTTCCTCTATGTGCCATGGCAAAGGCTTACCGGAAAAGGCGAAAATTGAAGCCTTCCTGAAGTTGAGTTGCTTGAAAGAGGGATGGCACGGCATTGATGGGGCCGTTAAGGACCAGCCTCTCGACCGGGCATTGGTCAGCCACATTTCCTCCATGTCTTCTGGTAAAGGCTTACCGGAGAAGGCAAAAGTGGAAACTTTCCTGAAGCTGTGCTGCTTGAGAGAGGGGTGGCCGGGCATTGATGAGGCCATTAGGGACAAGCCGCTCGATCCGGCACTGGTCAGCAATATTTCCTCCATGTGTCATAGCAAAGGCTTACCGGAAAAGGCCAAAGTGACAGCCTTCCTGAAGCTGGGTTGCCTGAAAGTGGGATGGCAGGGCATTGATGAGGCCGTTAAGGACCAGCCGCTCGACCGGGCACTGGTTACTCACATTTCCTCCATGTCTTCTGGTAAAGGCTTACCGGAAAAGGCAAAAGTGGAAGCTTTCCTGAAGCTGTGCTGCTTGAGAGAGGGATGGCAGGGCATTGATGAGGCCGTTAAGGACATGCCGCTCGATCCGGCACTGGTCAGCAATATTTCTTCCATGTGTCATGGCAAAGGCTTACCGGAAAAGGCGAAAGTAGTAGCCTTTCTGAAGTTAGGCTGCCTGAAAGTGGGATGGCAAGGCATTGATGAGGCCGTTAAGGACCAGCCGCTCGACCGGACACTGGTCACCAAGGTTTCCTCCATGTGTCATGGCAAAGGCTTACCGGAGAAGGCAAAAGTAGAAGCCTTTGTGAAGCTGGGCTGCTTGAAAGAGGGATGGCAGGGCATTGATGAGGCCGTTAAGGACCAGCCACTCGACCGGGCATTGGTTAGCCACATTTCCTCCATGTTTTCTGGTAAAGGCTTTCCGGAAAAGGCGAAAATGGAAGCCTTCCTGAAGCTGGGCTGCCTGAAAGAGGGATGGCAGGGCATTGATGAGGCCGTTAAGGACCAGCCGCTCGACCGGACACTGGTCGCCCACATTTCCTCCATGTGTCATGGCAAAGGCTTACCGGAAAAGGCAAAAATGGAAGCCTTCCTGAAACTGGGCTGCCTGAAAAAGGGATGGCAGGGCAATGATGAGACCGTTAAGGATAAGCCGATTGATCGGGCTCTGGTCACCAATATTTCCTCTATGAGGTCTGGCAAAGGCTTACCGGAAAAGGCGAAAGTGGAAAACTTCCTGAAGCTGGGTGCCTGAAAGAGGGATGGCAGGGCGACTACGAGGTCGTTAAGGACCAGCCGCTCGACGGGCACTAGTCACCCACATTTCCTCCATGTGTCATGGTAAAGGTTTACCGGAAAAGGCAAAGTGGAAGCTTTCCTGAGCCTGGGTTGCTTGAGAGATGGATGGCAGGGCATTGATGAGGCAGTCAAGGGCAAGCCGCTTAACCGGGCACTGATCACCAGCATTTCCTCCTTTTATAATGGTAAGGGTATACCGGAAAAAAACGACAGTAGAAGCCTTTCTGAAGCAGCGATCCGCAAACACTCGTGACGATGAGATAATTGTTATAAAAGAAGAGGCAACTGATTTAATCTCGTTACCTCATCGTATTAATGACCTGGCGCCATTATGGACGGCAGAACCGTCTGTCAAAAGGGAAGTTGGTGACAGCAGGCAAAGACAAACAACCTTCTTCAGTCAGATCGACATCCCAAACGATAGATCGATCAGAAAAAGTATTCATGAGTCTATAGCCAAGTATCAAGATCTGGATAACGAGCAAAGACAGCAGTATTTACAGAGCGAATGTCCGTTCAAAAACACGATGGATCGATCTTCAGTGAGTTAAAAGGTCAGGAAGAAGTTGTCGCCAGCAGGGATATTTGCAATGGGAGCTGCTGGGTCATTATGCAGGTAAGCAATACCATGACAACACATACCAACAGGGAGCACGTGTCATGGGTGCTGCATTGGCCAATATTGACAGCTATAGCTTCGCTCCTGCCCATGGTGTTTTCATCTCAGGGTACAGACAGGGAAATATAACGTCGTTGATCAATGCTTTTAGTACTTACTCTGATAAGGAAAAAAATTCCCCGGAACAAAATGTTCGTTCCTGAGGCACAGGAATCAGCAAGGTCAGTGGATGGTGTTTATTATCGCGATAAAACCCATACCCGCGAATGAAAGCCTGTGGATTGATTATGGGGAACAATACTGGCAGGCAGCACGAGCGCCTATAGCAATCTCTGACGATAACTCTGAAGCTTTATAAGTAGTTGACCATTTGAAACTATATACACTGTCTGATCGACTTGATCTATAAATCCATACCGGCAGGGACTGTATTTTGTACTACAGTTTCCTTATATTTTCAGCCTGCTGAATGCCCATGAAGTTCGTTGAACTATCTCGGGTTTATCCGGTCATTATCAATGTGCTACGAAGGCATAAACTGACCGATCAGATAAAAATAATTGTATCTCTTATGTCAACACCCGCATCAAACCACTCTGTTGTCACCACTTCCACTGCTACCGTTGCTGCTATGGAATCATTACCGGACAACAACAGAAAGCGTTATTTCTCGGGGCATAGGGCCCAGCCCGTTGATAAAAACAGGCCAGCTCAAGAGGCTTTCAGGCTCGGGTTTTGCGAATCCAAACAGCCTCCGAAAAAACGCAGGTGTCGGCAACGTGTGGATACCGGACAAAATGGTACATCAGCATCAACTGGGCGGGACTCAACGTTACCAATGATGGGCCATGAAGTCAGTGCCTCACGCCCTGCGGTTATTGTTCACCCACAGCCGATGGACATTGACCCGGATTACAGTGAAATAATCGCAAAGTTTAGTGTTATTCATCAACATCAAATCATGCCATCCCTGAGTCACCCGGGCGTCAAAACCGTACTTTCCAACGTCAGCACACTACTGAAAACGCTGGAGCAAAGGGGTATTCAGCTATCCATGAATAGAGGCAACCCTCCCCTGCCGACTCTCTTTGCAAAACTTAAGCCATTCAATATGGTTACCGAACATCAAACTTGTTCAGGGTATTTTCAAAAAGCCAACGTATTCTTTTCGGCAGTGGGCAAAACGGTGAACAACACTGGTAGTTTAACCACCATGCTACATAGCAAGAAAGGTGTAACCCTGTTAACACACATGGACGATGGGGAGGTAGCAGCCATTGCTGCCAGCCCGTTTTTAAAGCAGATTTCCTCCATGTGCAATGGCAAAGGCTTACCGGAAAAGGCGAAAGTGGCAGCCTTCCTGAAGCTGGGTTGCCTGAAAGTGGGATGGCAGGGCATTGATGAGGCCGTTAAGGACCAGCCGCTCGACCGGGCGCTGGTTGCTCACATTTCCTCCATGTGTAATGGCAAAGGCTTACCGGAAAGGGCGAAAGTGGAAGCTTTTCTGAGGCTTGGCTGCCTGAAAGAGGGATGGCAGGGCGTTGATGAGGCCGTTAAGGACAGGTCCCTCGACCGGGCGCTGGTCATCCACATTTCTTCCATGTGTAATGGCAAAGGCTTACCGGAAAAGGCGAACGTGGAAGCTTTTCTGAAACTGGGCTGTCTGAAAGAGGGATGGCAGGGCATTGATGAGGCCGTTAAGGACAAGCCGCTCAACCGGGCACTGGTCACCAATATTTCCTCTATGTCTTCTGGTAGAGGCTTACCAGAAAAGGCGAACGTGGAAGCCTTCCTGAAGCTTGGCTGCCTGAAAGAGGGATGGCAGGGTATTGATGAGGCCGTTAAGGACCAGCCGCTCGACCGGGCACTGGTCACCAACATTTCCTCCATGTGCCATGCCAAAGGCTTACCGGAAAAAGCGAAAGTGGAATCTTTCCTGAAGCTCAGCTGTCTGAAAGCTGGATGGCAGGGCGTTGATGAGGCCGTTAAGGACAAGCCCCTCGACCGGGTACTGGTCACCTGCATTTCCTCCATGGTGTCTGGCAAAGGCTTACCGGAAAAGGCAACAGTGGAAGCCTTCCTGAAGCTGGGGTGCCTGAAAGAGGGATGGCAGGGCAATGATGGGGCCGTTAAGGACAAACCCCTTGACAGGGCCCTGCTCAACAACATTTCCTCCATGTATTCTTGCAAAGGCTTACCGGAAAAGGCGAAAGTGGAAACCTTCCTGAAGCTGTGGTGCTTAAGAGAGGGATGGCAGGGCAATGATAAGGCTGTTAGGAACCAGCCGCTAGACCGGACTCTGGTCACCCACATTTCCTCCATGTCTTCTGGCAAAAGTTTTCCGGAAAAGGCAAAAGTGGAAGCCTTCCTCACGCTGGGCTGCCTGAAACAGGGATGGCAGGGGAGTGATGAGGCCGTTAAGAACCAGCCACTCGACCGGACACTGGTCACTAATATTTCCTCCATGTGCCATGGCAGAGGCTTTCCGGAAAAGGCGAAAGTGGAAGCTTTCCTGAACCTGGGCTGCCTGAAACAGGGATGGCAGGGTATTGATGAGGCCGTTAAGGACCAGCCGCTCGACCGGACACTGGTCACCCACATTTCCTCCATGTGTAATGGCAAAGGCTTACCCGAAAAGGCGAAAGTGGAAGCTTTCCTGAGGCTTGTCTGCCTGAAAGTGGGATGGCAGGGCATTGATGAGGTCGTTATGGACCAGCCGATCGACCGGACACTGGTCACCAGCATTTCCTCAATGTGTCATGGCAAAGGCTTGCCGGAAAAGGAGAAAATGGTAGCCTTCCTGAAGCTGGAGTGCCTGAAAAAGGGATGGCAGGGCATTGATGAGGCCGTCAGGGACCAGCCGCTCGACCGGGTACTGGTCACCCACATTTCCTCCATGTGTCATGGCAAAGGCTTACCGGAAAAGGCGAGAGTGGAAGCCTTTCTGACGCTGGGCTGCTTGAAACAGGAGTGGCAGGGCATTGATGAGGCGGTTAAGCAAAACCGCTCGACCGGGCACTGGTCACTCACATTTCCTCCATGTGTAATGGCAAAGGCTTACCGGAAAAGGTGAAAGTGGAAGCTTTCCTGACGTTGGGCTGTCTGAAAAAAGGATGGCAGGGCATTGATGAAGCCGTCAGGGACAAGCCGATCGACCGGGCACTGGTCACTCACATTTCCTCCATGTGTAATGGCAAAGGCTTACCGGAAAAGGTGAAAGTGGAAGCTTTCCTGACGCTGGGCTGTCTGAAAAAAGGATGGCAGGGCATTGATGAAGCCGTTAGGGACAAGCCGATCGACCGGGCTCTGGTTACCAATATTTCCTCCATATTTTCTGGCAAAGGCATTCCGGAAAAGGCGAAAGTGGAAGCCTTCCTGAAGCTGGGCTGCCTGAAAGAGGGATGGCAGGGCATTGATGAGGCCGTTAAGGACCAGCCCCTCAACCAGGCACTGGTCACCCACATTTCCTCCATGTGTAATAGCAAAGGCTTACCGGAAGGGGCGAAAGTGACAGCCTTCCTGAAGCTGGCCTGCCTGAAAGAGGGATGGCAGGGCATCGATGAGGCTGTTAGGGACAGGCCGCTTGATCGGGCACTGGTTACCAATATTTCTTCCATATGTCATGGCAAAGGCTTACCG
This sequence comes from Endozoicomonas sp. SCSIO W0465, assembly GCF_023716865.1. Taxonomy (NCBI): domain Bacteria; kingdom Pseudomonadati; phylum Pseudomonadota; class Gammaproteobacteria; order Oceanospirillales; family Endozoicomonadaceae; genus Endozoicomonas; species Endozoicomonas sp. SCSIO W0465. The sequence continues at coordinate 4,999,822 of NZ_CP092417.1, read as the reverse complement.
GAAAAGGCGAAAGTGGAAGCCTTTCTGAAGCTGGACTGCTTGAAAGAGGGATGGCAGGGCATTGATGAGGCTGTTAAGGACAGGCCGCTTGATCGGGCACTGGTTACCACATTTCTTCCATGTGTCATGGCAAAGGCCTACCGGAAAAGGCAAAAGTTGAAGCCTTTCTAAAGCTGGACTGCTTGAAAGAGGGATGGCAGGGCATTGATGAGGCCGTCAAGGGCAAGCCACTTAACCGGGCGCTGATCACCAGCATATCCTCCATGTGTAATGGCAAAGGCTTTCCGGAAAAGGCGACAGTTAAAGCCATCCTGAAGCAGCGATCCGAAAATACCGGGACGATGAGATAATTTTTATTAAAGAAGAGACAACAGATTTAACGTCATTACCTCATCGTTCAACGACCAGGCGCCATTATGGATGGCAGAACCGTCCGTCAAAAGGGAAGTTGGTGACAGCAGGCAAAGACACACAACCTTCTTCAGTCAGATCGACATCCCAAACGATAGATCGATCAGAAAAAACATTAATGAGTCCATAGCAAAGTATCAAGCGCTGGATGACGAGCAAAGAGCGCAGTATTTACAAGAGCGAATGTCCGTTCAAAAACACGATGGATCGATCTTTAGTGAGTTAAAAGGTCAGGAAGAGGTTGTCGCCAGGAGAGATATTTCGCAATGGGAGCTGCTGGGTCATTATGCAGGTAAGCAATACCATGACAACACATACCAACAGGGAGCACGTGTTATGAGTGCTGCATTGGCAAATATTGACCGCTATAGCTTCGCTCCTGTTCATGGTGTTTTCATCTCAGGGTACAGACAGGGAAATATAACGTCGTTGATCAATGCTTTTAGTACTTACTCTGATAAGGAAAAAAATTCCCCGGAACAAAATGTTTCGTTCCTGAGGCACAGGAATCAGCAAGGTCAGTGGATGGTGTTTATTATCGCGATAAAACCCATACCCGCTAATGAAAGCCTGTGGATTGATTATGGGGAACAATACTGGCAGGCAGCGCGAGAGCCCATAGCAATCTCTGACGATAACTCTGAAGCTTTATAAGTAGTTGACCATGCCCATGAAGTTCGTTGAACTATCTCGGGTTTATCCGGTCATTATCAACGTGCTATGAAGGCATAAACTGACCGATCAGATAAAAATAATTGTACCTCCTATGTCAACACCCGTATCAAACCACTCTGTTGTCACCACTTCCACTGCTACCGTTGCTGCAACTGAACCATTGCCGGACGGTAACAACAGAAAGCGCTATTTCTCGGGACATAGGGTTCAACCCGTTGATAGGGAAAACGGGCCAACTAAAGAGGCTTTCAGACCCCGGTTTTGCGAAACGAAACAGCCTGCAAAAAAAACGCAGGTGTCGGCAACGTGTAGATACCGGAAAAAATGGCACATCAGCATCAACTGGGCGGGATTCAACGTTACCAATGATGGGCCATGGAGTCAGTGCCTCGCGCCCTGCGGTTATTGTTCACCTACAGCCGATGGACATTGACCCGGATTACCGCGAAATCATCGCAAGGTTTAGCATTACTCATCAACATCAAATCATGCCATACCTGAGTCACCCGGGCGTCAAAACCGTACTTTCCAACGTCAGCACACTACTGAAAACGCTTGAGCAAAGGGGTATTCAGCTATCCATGAATAGAGACAGCCCTCCCCTGCCTACGCTCTTTGCAATACTTAAGCGATTCAATATGGTTAATGATCATCAGGTTTGTTCAGGGTATTTTCAAAAAGCCGATGTGTTTTTTTCAGCGGTGGGTAAAACAATTAACAACACTGGCTGTTTAACCAGCATGCTGGCGAGCAAGAGCAGTGTAAACCTGTTTACTGCCATGAAAGATCGGGAGGTAGCATCCATCGCTGCCAAGCCGTTTTTAAAACAGATTTCCTCCATGTCTTCTGGCAAAGGCATACCGAAAAAGGCGAAAGTGGTCGCCTTCCTGAAGCTGCCCTGCCTGAAAGAGGGATGGCAGGGTATTGATGAGGCCGTTGAGGACCAGCCGCTTGATCGGGCGCTGCTCACAAACATATCCTCTATGTGTAACGGCAAAGGCTTACCGGAAAAGGCAAAAGTGGAAGCTTTTCTGAAGTTGAGCTGCCTGAAAGCGGGATGGCAGGGTATTGATGAGGCCGTTAAGGGGATGCCACTCGACCGGACACTGGTCACTAATATTTCCTCCATGTGCCATGGCAGAGGCTTACCGGAAAAGGCGAAAGTGGAAGCCTTCCTGAATCTGGGTTGCCTGAAAGAGGGATGGCAGGGCATGGATGAGGCCGTTAAGGACCGGCCGGTCGACCGGGCTCTGGTCACCCACATTTCCTCTATGTGTCATGGCAAAGGCTTACCGGAAGCAGCGAAAGTGGAAGCTTTCCTGAAGCTGGGCTGCCTGAAAGCGGGATGGCAGGGCATTGATGAGCCGTTAAGGGCCAGCCGCTTGATCAGGACTGGTCACCACATTTCCATGTGTCATGGCAAAGGCTTACCGGAAAAGGCGCAAGTGGAAGCCTTCCTGAAGCTGGGCTGCCTGAAAGAGGGATGGCAGGGTATTGATGAGGCCGTCAAGGACGAGCCGCTTGACCGGGCACTGGTCACCCGAATTTCTTCCATGTGTAATGGCAAAGGCTTACCGGAAAAGGCGAAAGTGGAAGCCTTTCTGACGCTGGGCTGCCTGAAAAAGGGATGGCAGGGCATTGATGAGTCCGTTAGGGACAAGCCACTCGACCGGTCACTGGTCACCAACATTTCCTCCATGTGTAATGGCAAAGGCTTACCGGAAAGGGCGAAAGTGGAAGCTTTTCTGAGGCTTGTCTGCCTGAAAGAGGGATGGCAGGGTATTGATGAGGCCGTTGAGGACAAGCCCCTCGACCGGGCGCTGGTCACTCACATTTCTTCCATGTTTAATGGCAAAGGCTTACCGGACAAGGCAAAAGTGGAAGCTTTTCTGAAGCTGGGCTGTCTGAAACAGGGATGGCAGGGTATTGATGAGGCCGTTAAGGGGATGCCACTCGACCGGACACTGGTCACCAACATTTCCTCCATGTGCCATGCCAAAGGCTTACCGGAAAAGGCGAAAGTGGAAGCTTTCCTGAAGCTGAGCTGTCTGAAAGCGGGATGGCAAGGTGTTGATAGGGCCGTTAAGGACAAGCCCCTCGACCGGGCACTGGTCACCAATATTTCCTCCATGTTTTGTGGCAAAGGCTTACCGGAAAAGGCAAAAGTGGAAGCCTTCCTGAAACTGGATTGCCTGAAAAAGGGGTGGCAGGGGATTGGTAAGGCCGCTAAGGACCGGGTGCTCAACCGGGCACTGGTTACCCGCATTTCCTCCATGTTTAATGGTAAAGGCTTACCGGGAAAGACGAAATTGGAAGCTTTCTTGAAGCTGGACTGCCTGAAAGAGGGATGGCAGGGCATTGATGAGGCCGTTAAGGATAAGCCGCTGGATTGGGCACTGGTCACCCACATTTCTTCCATGTGTCATGGCAAAGGCCTACCGGAAAAGGCGACATTAGAAGCCTTCCTGAAGCTGGACTGCTTGAAAGAGGGATGGCAGGGCATTGATGGGGCAGTTAAGGATAAGCCGATTGACCGGGGACTGGTCACCAGCATATCCTCCTTGTGTAATGGCAGAGGCTTGCCGGAAAAGGCGAAAGTGGAAGCCTTCCTGAAGCTGGACTGCCTGAAAGAGGGATGGCTGGGCGATGACAAGGCCGTTCAGGACCAGCCGCTTAACCGGGCACTGATTACCAGCATATCCTCCATGTGTAATGGCAAAGGCTTTCCGGAAAAGGCGAAAGTGGAAGCTTTTCTGAAGCTGGGCTGCCTGAAAGAGGGATGGCAGGGCGATGACAAGGCCGTTCAGGACCAGCCGCTTAACCGGACACTGATCACCAGCATATCCTCCATGTTTAATGGCAAAGGCTTCCCGGAAAAGGCAAAAGTTAAAGCCATCCTGAAGCAGCGGTCCGAAATCACCCAGGACGATGAGATAATTGTTATAAAAGAAGAGACAACTGATTTAATCTCGTTACCTCATCGTATTAATGACCAGGCGCCATTATGGGTGGCAGAACCGTCCGTCAAAAGGGAAGTTGGTGACAGCAGGCAAAGACAAGCAACCTTCTTTAGTCAGATCGACATACCAAATGACAGGTCGATCAGAAAAAGCATTCATGAGTCCATAGCAAAGTATCAAGCTCTGGATGACGAGCAAAGAGAGCAGTATTTACAAGAGCGAATGTCCGTTCAAAAACACGATGGATCAATCTTCAGTGAGTTAAAAGGTCAGGAAGAAGTTGTCGCCAGCAGGGATATTTTACAATGGGAGCTGCTGGGTCATTATGCAGGTAAGCAATACCATGACAACACATACCAGCAGGGAGCTCGTGTTATGGGTGCTGCATTAGCCAATATTGACAGCTATAGCTTCGCTCCTGCTCATGGTGTTTTCATCTCAGCGTACAGACAGGGAAATATAACGTCATTGATCAATGCTTTTAGTACTTACTCTGATAAGGAAAAAAATTCCCCGGAACAAAATGTTTCGTTTCTAAGACACAAGAATCAGCAAGGTCAGTGGATGGTGTTTATTATCGCGATAAAACCCATACCTGCTAATGAATGCCTGTGGATTGATTATGGGGAACAATACTGGCAAGCAATACGAGCGCCTATAGCAATCTCTGACGATAACTCTGAAACTTTATAAGTAGTTGACCATTCCCCATTTAAAATCATATAAACAGCCTGATCGACTTAATATATAAATCCATACCTGCACGGACTGTATTTTATACTACTGTTTCCTTATATTTTCAGCCTGCTGAATGCCCGTGAAGTTAGTTGAACTATCTCGGGTTTACCTAGCCATTATCAACATCAACGTGCTATGAAGTCATAAACTGACCGATCAGATAAAAATAATCGTATCTCCCTATGTCAACACCCGTATCAAAGCACTTTGTTTTCACCGCTTCCACTGCTACCGGTGCTGCTATGGAACCATTACCGGACAACAACAGAAAGCGTTATTTCTCGGGGCATAGGGTTCAACCCGTTGACAGGGAAAACAGGGCAGCTCAAGAGGCTTTCAGGCTTGGGTTTTGCGAATCCAAACAGCCTCCGAAAAAACGGAGGTGTCGGCAACGTGTTAATACCAGAAAAAATGGCACATCAGCATCAACTGGGCGGGATTCAACGTTACCAATGATGGGCCATGGAGTCAGTGCCTCGCGCCCTGCGGTTATTGTTCACCTACCGCCGATGGACATTGACCCGGATTACAGCGAAATCATCGCAAGGTTTAGCATTACTCATCAACATCAAATCATGCCATACCTGAGTCACCCGGGCGTCAAAACCGTACTTTCCAACGTCAGCACACTACTGAAAACGCTTGAGCAAAGGGGTATTCAGCTATCCATGAGCAGAGGGGCCGGTCCTCTACCGACTCTCTTTGCAAAACTTAAGCGATTCAATATTGCTACTGAACATCAAACTTGTTCGGGGTATTTTCAAAAAGCTAATGTGTTCTTTTCGGCAGTGGGTAAAACAGTGAACAACACTGGCAATTTAACCAGCATGGTGAATAACAAGGACAATGTAACCCTGTTTACTGCCATGGAAGATGCAGATGTAGCATCTATTGCTGCCAGCCCGTTTTTAAAGCAGATTTCCTCCATGTGTAATGGCAAAGGCTTACCGGAAAAGGCGAAAAGTAGAAGCCTTCCTGACGCTGGGCTGCCTGAAAGCGGGATGGCAGGGAATCGATGGGACCGTTAAGGATCAGCCACTCGACCGGTCACTGGTCGCCAACATTTCCTCTATGTGTCATGGCAAAGGCTTACCGGAAAAGGCAACAGTAGAAGCCTTTCTGACGCTGGGGTGCCTGAAAGAGGGATGGCAGGGCAATGATGGGGCCGTCAAGGGCAAACCCCTCGACAGGGCCCTGGTCAACAACATTTCCTCCATGTCTTCTGGCAAAGGCTTACCGGAAAAGGCGAAAGTGGAAGCTTTCCTGAGGGCTTGTCTGCCTGAAAGTGGGATGGCAGGGCATTGATGAGGTCGTTATGGACCAGCCGATCGACCGGACACTGGTCACCAGCATTTCCTCAATGTGTCATGGCAAAGGCTTGCCGGAAAAGGAGAAAATGGTAGCCTTCCTGAAGCTGGAGTGCCTGAAAAAGGGATGGCAGGGCGTTGATGAGGCCGTCAGGGACCAGCCGCTCGACCGGGTACTGATCACCCACATTTCCTCCATGTGTCATGGCAAAGGCTTACCGGAAAAGGCAAAAGTGGAAGCTTTCCTGACGCTGACCTGCCTGAAAAAGGGATGGCAGGGCATTGATGAGGCCGTCAAGGACCAGCCGATTGACCAGAGACTGGTTACTCACATTTCTTCCATGTGTAATGGCAAAGGCTTACCGGAAAAGGCGAAAGTGGAAGCCTTCCTGAAGCTGGGGTGCTTGAAAGAGGGATGGCAGGGCAATGATGAGGCTGTTAAGGATAAGCCGATCGATCGGGCATTGGTCACCAATATGTCCTCTATGTCTTCTGGTAGAGGCTTACCAGAAAAGGCGAAAGTGGAAGCCTTCCTGAAGCTGGCCTGCCTGAAAGTGGGATGGCAGGGCATCGATGAGGCTGTTAAGGACAAGCCGCTTGACCGGACACTAGTCAGCCATATTTCCTCCATGTGTTCTGGCAAAGGCCTGCCGGAAAAGGTGAAAGTGGAGGCCTTCCTGAATCTATGCTGCCTGAAAGAGGGATGGCAGGGTATTGATGAGGCCGTTAAGGACCAGCCGCTCGACCGGGCACTGGTTAGCAATATTTCCTATATATTTCATTGCAAAGGCTTACCGGAAAAGGCGAAAGTTAAAGCCGCCCTGAAGCAGCGATCCGAAAATACCTGGGACGATGAGATAATTTTTATTAAAGAAGAGACAACAGATTTAACGTCATTACCTCATCGTATCAACGACCAGGCGCCATTATGGACGGCAGAACCGTCCGTCAAAAGGGAAGTTGGTGACAGCAGGCAAAGACAAACAACTTTCTTCAGTCAGATCGACATCCCAAACGATAGATCGATCAGAAAAAGCATTAATGAGTCCATAGCAAAGTATCAAGCGCTGGATGACGTACAGAGAGAGCAGTATTTACAAGAGCGGATGTCCGTTCAAAAACACGATGGATCGATCTTTAGTGAGTTAAAAGGTCAGGAAGAGGTTGTCGCCAGGAGAGATATTTCGCAATGGGAGCTGCTGGGTCATTATGCAGGTAAGCAATACCATGACAACACATACCAACAGGGAGCACGTGTTATGGGTGCTGCATTGGCAAATATTGACCGCTATAGCTTCGCTCCTGTTCATGGTGTTTTCATCTCAGGGTACAGACAGGGAAATATAACGTCGTTGATAAATGCTTTTAGTACTTACTCTGATAAGGAAAAAAATTCCCCGGAACAAAATGTTTCGTTCCTGAGGCACAGGAATCAGCAAGGTCAGTGGATGGTGTTTATTATCGCGATAAAACCCATACCCGCTAATGAAAGCCTGTGGATTGATTATGGGGAACAATACTGGCAGGCAGCACAAGCGCCTATAGCAATCTCTGACGATAACTCTGAAGCTTTATAGGTAGTTCCCATCCAAAAACTATAGCCCTTGGGCCACGTAGCCTACAGAGATTTGACGTGCTCTGAATTTACAGGAAAATCACATCAACTCCGCTGTAGCCCCCGAAAACTGGTTTGAAAAAGGCGTCAAAACAAAACTTGATTTTTTCCCTCTAAGCCTTGGCACGCATAGGCTGCAGAGTTTTTGGACGAGAACTAGGTAGTTGACCATGCCCATGAAGTTAGTTGAACTATCTCGGGTTTATCTGGTCATTATCAACGTGCTATGAAGGCATAAACTGACCGATCAAATAAAAATAATTGTACCTCCTATGTCAACACCCGTATCAAACCACTCTGTTGCCACCACTTCCACTACTACCGTTGCTGCTGAACCATTACCTGGCGGCAACAACAGAAAGCGCTATTTCTCGGGACACAGGATTCAACCCGTTGATAAAAACAGGCCAGCTCAAGAGGCTGTCAGGCTCGGGGTTTGCCAATCGAAACAGCCTGCAAAAAAACGCAGGTGTCGGCAACGTGTGGATACCGAAAAAAATGGCTCATCAGCATCAACCGGGCGGGATTCAACGTTACCAATGATGGGGCATGAAGTCAGTGCCTCACGCCCTGCGGTTATTGTTCACCCACAGCCGATGGACATTGACCCGGATTACCGCGAAATCATCGCAAAGTTTAGCGTTACTCATCAACATCAAATCATGCCATACCGGAGTCACCCGGGCGTCAAAACCGTACTTTCCAACGTCAGCACACTACTGAAAACGCTTGAGCAAAGGGGTATTCAGCTATCCATGAATAGAGGCAACCCACCCCTACCGACGCTCTTTGCAAAACTTGAGCGATTCAATATTGCTACCGAACATCAAACTTGTTCGGGGTATTTTCAAAAAGCCAATGTGTTTTTTTCAGCTGTGAGCAAAACAATAAACAACACTGGAAGTTTAACCAGTATGATGAATAGCAAGGACAATGTAACCCTGTTTACTGCCATGGAAGATGCAGATGTAGCATCTATTGCTGCCAGCCCGTTTTTAAAGCAGATTTCCTCCATGTGTAATGGCAAAGGCTTACCGGAAAAGGCGAAAGTAGAAGCCTTCCTGAAGCTGGACTGCCTGAAAGCGGGATGGCAGGGCATCGATGAGGCCGTTAAGGACCAGTTGCTCGACCGGACACTGGTCGCCCACATTTCCTCCATGTGCCATGGCAAAGGCTTGCCGGAAAAGGCGAAAGTGAAAGCCTTCCTGAAATTGGGCTGTCTGAAAGAGGGATGGCAGGGCATTGATGAGGCCGTTAAGGACAGGCCGCTCGATCGGGCACTGGTCGCCAGCATTTCCTCTATGATGTCAGGCAAAGGGTTTCCGGAAAAGGCGAAATTGGAAGCCTTCCTGAAACTGGACTGCCTGAAAGCGGGTTGGCAGGGCGATGACGAGGCTGTTAAGGACCAGCCGCTCGACCGGGTATTGGTCACCAGTATTTCCTCCATGATGTCTTGCAAAGGCTTACCGGAAAAAGCGAAAGTGGAAGCTTTCCTGAAGCTGGACTGCCTGAAAGAGGGATGGCTGGGCGATGACCAGGCCGTTAAGGATCAGCCGCTCAACCGGGCACTGCTCACCCATATTTCTTCTATGTGTCATGGCAAAGGCTTACCGGAAAAGGCGAAAGTGGAAGCTTTCCTGACGCTGGGCTGTCTGAAAAAGGGATGGCAGGGCATTGATGAGGCCGTTAAGGACCAGCCGCTCGACCGGGCGCTGATCACCCACATTTCCTCCATGTGTAATAGCAAAGGTTTACCGGAACAGGCGAAAGTAGAAGCTTTTCTCAAGCTGGGCTGCCTGAAAGAGGGATGGCAGGGCATTGATGAGGCCGTTAAGGACCAGCCCCTCAATCAGGCACTGGTCACCCACATTTCCTCCATGTGTAACTGCAAAGGCTTACCGGAAAAGGCGAAAGTGGAAGCCTTCCTGACGCTGGGCTGCCTGAAAGCGGGATGGCAGGGCATCGATGAGGCCGTTAAGGATCAGCCACTCGACCGGTCACTGGTCGCCAACATTTCCTCCATGTGTCATGGCAAAGGCTTTCCGGAAAAGGCAACAGTGGAAACCTTCCTGAAGCTGGGCTGCCTGAAAAAGGGATGGCAGGGCAATGATAAAGCCGTTAAGGACAAACCGCTCGACTGGGCACTGGTCACTCACATTTCTTCCATGTGTAATGGCAAAGGCTTACCGGAAAAGGCGAAAGTGGAAGCTTTCCTGAAGCTGGGCTGTCTGAAAGAGGGATGGCAGGGCATTGATGAGGCCGTTAAGGACAGGCCGCTCGATCGGGCACTGGTCACCAACATTTCTTCCATGTCTTCTGGTAAAGGCTTACCGGAAAAGGTGAAAGTGGAAGCTTTCCTGAAGCTGGGCTGCCTGAAAGTGGGATGGCAGGGCATTGATGAGGTCGTTAAGGACCAGCCGATTGATCGGGTGCTGATCACCCACATTTCCTCCATGTGTAATGGCAAAGGTTTACCGGAAAAGGCAAAAGTTGATGCTTTTCTCAAGCTGGGCTGCCTGAAACAGGGATGGCAGGGCAGTGATGAGGGCGTTAAGGATCAGCCGCTTGATCGGGCACTGGTCACCCACATTTCCTCCATGTGTAATGGTAAAGGCTTACCGGAAAAGGCGAAAGTGGAAGCCTTCCTGAAGTTGGGCTGCCTGAAAAAGGGATGGCAGGGCATTGATGAGGACGTTAAGGAGATGACGCTCGACCAGACACTGATCGCCAGCATTTCCTCTATGATGTCAGGCAAAGGGTTTCCGGAAAAGGCGAAATTGGAAGCCTTCCTGAAACTGGACTGCCTGAAAGCGGGTTGGCAGGGCGATGACGAGGCTGTTAAGGACCAGCCGCTCGACCGGGTATTGGTCACCAGTATTTCCTCCATGATGTCTTGCAAAGGCTTACCGGAAAAAGCGAAAGTGGAAGCTTTCCTGAAGCTGGACTGCCTGAAAGAGGGATGGCTGGGCGATGACCAGGCCGTTAAGGACCAGCCGCTCAACCGGGCACTGCTCACCCACATTTCTTCTATGTGTCATGGCAAAGGCTTACCGGAAAAGGCGAAAGTGGAAGCCTTCCTGAAGCTGGACTGCCTGAAAGAGGGATGGCAGGGCGATGACCAGGCCGTCAGGACCAGCCGCTTAACCGGGCACTGCTCACCCACATTTCTTCTATGTTTCATGGCAAAGGCTTACCGGAAAAGGCGAAAGTTAAAGCCATCCTGAAGCAGCGATCAGGAAACACCGGGACGATGAGATAATTTTTATAAAAGAAGAGGCAACAGATTTAATGTCATTACCTCATCGTATCAACGACCAGGCGCCATTATGGATGGCAGAACCGTCCGTCAAAAGGGAAGTTGGTGACAGCAGGCAAAGACAAACAACCTTCTTCAGTCAGATCGACATACCAAACGACAGATCAATCAGAAAAAGCATTAATGAGTCCATAGCCAGGTATCAAGCTCTGGATGACAAGCAAAGAGCGCAGTATTTACAAGAGCGAATGTCCGTTCAAAAACACGATGGATCGATCTTTAGTGAGTTAAAAGGTCAGGAAGAGGTTGTCGCCAGCAGGGATATTTTGCAATGGGAGCTGCTAGGTCATTATGCAGGTAAGCAATACCATGATAACACATACCAACAGAGAGCACGTGTCATGGGTGCTGCATTGGCCAATATTGACAGCTATAGCTTCGCTCCTGCTCATGGTGTTTTCATCTCAGCGTACAGACAGGGGAATATAACGTCATTGATCAATGCTTTTAGTACTTACTCTGATAAGGAAAAAAATTCCCCGGAACAAAATGTTTCGTTCCTGAGGCACAGGAATCAGCAAGGCCAGTGGATGGTGTTTATTATCGCGATAAAATCCATACCCGCGAATGAAAGCCTGTGGATTGATTATGGGGAACAATACTGGCAGGCAGCACGAGCACCTATAGAAATCTCTGATGATAACTCTGAAGCTTTATAAGTAATTGACCATTTGAAATTATATAAACTGTCTGATCGACTTGATAAATCCATACCTGCAGGAACTGTATTTTGTACTACTGTTTCCTTATATTTTCAGCTTGCTGAATGCCCATGAAGTTCGTTGAACTATCTCGGGTTTATCTGGTCATTATCAACGTGCTATGAAGGCATAAACTGGCCGATCAAACAAAAATAATTGTACCTCCTATGTCAACACCCGCATCAAACCACTCTGTTGCCACCACTTCCACTGCTACCGTTGCTGCAACTGAACCATTACCGGGCGGCAACAACAGAAAGCGCTATTTCTCGGGACATAGGGTTCAACCCGTTGACAGGGAAAACAGGCGAACTCAAGAGGTTTTCAGACCCCGGTTATGTGAAACGAAACAGCCTGCAAAAAAACGCAGGTGTGGGCAACGTGTGGATACCGGACAGAATGGTACATCAGCATCAACCGGGCGGGACTCAACGTTTCCAATGATGGGACATGAAGTCAGTGCCTCACGCCCTGTGGTTATCGTCCACCCACAGCCGATGGACATTGACCCGGATTACAGTGAAATAATCGCAAAGTTTAGTGTCACTCATCAACATCAAATCATGCCATCCCTGAGTCACCCGGGCGTCAAAACCGTACTTTCCAACGTCAGCACACTACTGAAAACGCTGGAGCAAAGGGGTATTCAGCTATCCATGAATAGAGGCAACCCTCCCCTGCCGACTCTCTTTGCAAAACTTAAGCCATTCAATATGGTTACCGAACATCAAACTTGTTCAGGGTATTTTCAAAAAGCCAATGTGTTCTTTTCGGCAGTGGGCAAAACAGTGAACAACACTGGTAGTTTAACCAGCACGCTACATAGCAAGAACAGCGTAACCCTGTTAACGAACATGGACGATGGAGATGTAGCAGCCATTGCTGCCAGTCCGTTTTTAAAGCAGATTTCCTCCATGTGTCATTGCAAAGGCTTACCGGAAAAGTCAAAAATAGAAGCCTTCCTGGAGATGGGCTGCCTGAAAGTGGGATGGCAGGGCATCGATGGGGCCGTTAAGGATCAGCCACTCGACCGGTCACTGGTCGCCAACATTTCCTCCATGTGTCATGGCAAAGGCTTACCGGAGAAGGCAAAAGTAGAAGCCTTTCTGAAGCTGGGCTGCTTGAAAGAGGGATGGCAGGGCATTGATGAGGCCGTTAAGGACCAGCCGATCGACCGGGCATTGGTCAGCCATATTTCCTCCATGTTTTTTGGTAAAGGCTTACCGGAAAAGGCGAAAATGGAAGCTTCCTGAAGCTGGGCTGCCTGAAAGAGGGATGGCAGGGCATTGATGAGGCCGTTAAGGACAGCCGCTCGACCGGCACTGGTCACACATTTCCTCCATGTCTGGCAAAGGCTTACCGGAAAAGGCAAAATGGAAGCCTTCCTGAAGCTGGGCTGCCTGAAAGAGGGATGGCAGGGCGTTGATGAGGCCGTTAAGGACCAGCCCCTCGACCGGGCACTGCTCATCCATATTTCTTCCATGTGTAATGGCAAAGGCTTACCGGAAAAGCGAAAGTGGAAGCTTCCTGAAGCTGGGCTGCTGAAAGCGGATGGCAGGGCATTGATGAGGCCGTCAAGGACCAGCCGTCGACCGGGACTGGTACTCACATTTCTCCATGTGTAATGGCAAAGGCTTACCGGAAAAGGCGAAAGTGGAAGCCTTCCTGAAGCTGGGGTGCTTGAAAGAGGGATGGCAGGGCAATGATGAGGCGTTAAGGATAAGCCGTCGATCGGGCATTGGTCACAATATTCCTCATGTCTTCTGGTAAGGCTTACCAGAAAAGGCGAAAGTGGAAGCCTTCCTGAAGCTGGCTGCCTGAAAGTGGGATGGCAGGGCATTGATGAGGCCGTTAAGGACCAGCCGCTCGACCGGCACTGGTCACCATATTTCCTCCATGTCTTCTGGTAAGGCTTACCGGAAAAGGCAAAAGTGGAAGCCTTCCTGAAGCTGGCCTGCCTGAAGAAGGGATGGCAGGGTATTGATGAGGCCGTTAAAGACAAGGCCCTCGACCGGGCACTGGTCACCAACATTTCCTCCATGCGTCATGGCAAAGGCTTACCGGAAAAGGCGAAAGTTGAAGTCTTCCTGAAGCTGGGCTGCCTGAAAGAGGGATGGCAGGGCATTGATGAGGCCGTTAAAGACAAGCCGCTCGACCGGGCACTGGTCACTCACATTTCCTCTATGTGCCATTGCAAAGGCTTACCAGAAAAGGTGAAAGTGGAAGCCTTCCTGAAGCTGGGCTGCCTGAAAAAAGGATGGCAGGGCAATGATGAGGCCGTTAAGGATAAGCTGATCGATCGGGCTCTGGTTACCAATATTTCCTCTATGATGTCTGGCAAAGGCTTACCGGAAAAGGCGAAAGTGGAAGCCTTCATGAAGTTAGGCTGCCTGAAAGAGGGATGGCAGGGCGACTACGAGGCTGTTAAGGACAAGCCGATCGACCGGGCACTGGTTACCCACATTTCCTCCATGTGTCATGGCAAAGGCTTTCCGGAAAAGGCAAAAGTGGAAGCCTTTCCTGAAGCTGGGCTGCCTGAAAGAGGGATGGCAGGGCGATGACGAGGCCGTTCAGGACCAGCCGCTTAACTGGGCACTGATCACTAGCATTTCCTCCTTTTATAATGGTAAAGGTATACCGAAAAAAACGACAGTAGAAGCATTTCTGAAGCAGCGATCCGCAAACACTCAGGACGATGAGATAATTGTTATAAAAGAAGAGGCAACTGATTTAATCTCGTTACCTCATCGTATTAATGACCTGGCTCCATTATGGGTGGCAGAACCGTCCGTCAAAAGGGAAGTCGGTGACAGCAGGCAAAAACAAGCAACCTTCTTCAGTCAGATCGACATACCAAATGATAGATCGATCAGAAAAAGCATTAATGAGTCCATAGCCAGGTATCAAGATCTGGATGACGAGCAAAGAGCAGTATTTACAAGAGCGAATGTCCGTTCAAAAACACGATGGATCGATCTTTAGTGAGTTAAAAGGTCAGGAGAGGTGTTCGCCAGCAGGGATATTTCGCAATGGGAGCTGCTGGGGCATTACGCAGGTAAGCAATACCATGACAACACATACCAACAGGGAGCACGTGTCATGGGTGCTGGATTGGCAAATATTGACCGCTATAGCTTCACTCCTGCTCATGGTGTTTTCATCAGGGTACCAGACAGGGAAATATAACGTCGTTGATCAATGCTTTTAGTACTTACTCTGATAAGGAAAAAAATTCCCCGGAACAAAATGTTTCATTCCTGAGGCACAGGAATCAGCAAGGTCAGTGGATGGTGTTTATTATCGCGATAAAACCCATACCCGCTAATGAAAGCCTTTGGATTGATTATGGGGAGCAATACTGGCAGGCAGCACGAACGCCTATAGCAATCTCTGACGATAACTCTGAAGCTTTATAAGTAGTTGACCATTTGAAGCTATATACACTGTCTGATCGACTTGATCTATAAATCCATACCGGCAGGGACTGTATTTTGTACTACTGTTTCCTTATATTTTCAGCCTGCTGAATGCCCATGAAGTTCGTTGAACTATGTCGGTTTTATCTGGTCATTATCAACGTGCTATGAAGGCATAAACTGACCGATCAAATAAAAATAATTGTATCCCTTATGTCAACACCCGCATCAAACCACTCTGTTGTTATTACTTCCACTGCTACCGTTGCTGCTATGGAACCATTACCGGACAACAACAGAAAGCGCTACTTCTCGGGGCATAGGGTTCAACCCGTTGACAGGGAAAACAGGCGAACTCAAGAGGCTTTCAGACCCTGGTTATGTGAAACGAAACAGCCTGCAAAAAAACGCAGGTGTCGGCAACGTTTGGATACCGGACAGAATGGTACATTGGCATCAACTGGGCGGGACTCAACGTTACCAATGATGGGGCATGAAGTCAGTGCCTCACGCCCTGCGGTTATTGTGCACCCACAGCCGATGGACATTGACCCGGATTACAGCGAAATCATCGCAAAGTTTAGTGTTATTCATCAACATCAAATCATGCCATACCGGAGTCACCCGGGCGTCAAAACCGTACTTTCCAACGTCAGCACACTACTGAAAACGCTTGAGCAAAGGGGTATTCAGCTATCCATGAATAGAGGCAACCCACCCCTACCGACTCTCTTTTCAAAACTTGAGCGATTCAATATGGTTACCGAACATCAAACGTGTTCGGGGTATTTTCAAAAAGCCAATGTGTTTTTTTCAGCTGTGAGCACAACAATGAACAACTCTGGCTGTTTAACCAGCATGCTACATGGCAAGAACAGTGTAACCCTGTTAACGCACATGGACGATGGGGATGTAGCAGCCATTGCTGCCAGCCCGTTTTTAAAGCAGATTTCCTCCATGTGTAATGGCAAAGGCTTACCGGAAAAGGCGAAAGTGGAAGCTTTTCTGAAGCTGGGCTGCCTGAAAGAGGGATGGCAGGGTATTGATGAGGCCGTTAAGGACCAGCCGCTCGACCGGGCACTAGTCACTCACATTTCCTCCATGTGTAATGGTAGAGGCTTACCAGAAAAGGCGGACGTGGAAGCCTTCCTGAAGCTGGGCTGCCTGAAAGAGGGATGGCAGGGTATGGATGAGGCCGTTAAGGACCAGCCGCTCGACCGGGCACTGGTTACTCACATTTCCTCCATGTGTCATGGCAAAGGCTTACCGGAAAATGCGAAAGTGGAGGCTTTCCTGAAGCTGGGCTGCCTGAAAGAGGGATGGCAGGGGATTGATGAGGCCGTTAAGGACAAGCCGCTCAACCGGGTACTGGTCACTCATATTTCCTCTATGTCTGCTGGTAGAGGCTTACCAGAAAAGGCGAAAGTGGAAGCCTTCCTGAAGCTGGGTTGCCTGAAAGAGGGATGGCAGGGTATTGATGAGGCCGTTAAGGACCAGCCGCTCGACTGGGCGCTGGTCACTCACATTTCCTCCATGTGTAATGGCAAAGGCTTACCGGAAAGGGCGAAAGTGGAAGCTTTTCTGAGGCTTGTCTGCCTGAAAGAGGGATGGAGGGCATTGATGAGGCCGTTAAGGACCGCGCTCGACCGGGCGCTGGTCACTCACATTTCTTCCATGTGTAACGGCAAAGGCTTACCGGAAAAGGCGAAAGTGGAAACCTTCCTGAAGCTGTGCTGCTTAAGAGAGGGTGGCAGGGCATTGATGAGGCCGTTAGGGACCAGCCGCTCGACCGGGTACTGGTCACCCACATATCCTCCATGTGTCATGGCAAAGGCTTACCGGAAAAGGCGAAAATGGAAGCCTTTCTGAAGTTGGGTTGCTTGAAAGAGGAATGGCAGGGCATTGATGAGGCCGTTAGGGACCAGCCGCTCGACCGGGCGCTGGTCACCCACATTTCCTCCATGTGGCATAGCAAAGGCTTACCGGAAAAGGCGAAAGTGGAAGCCTTCCTGAAGCTGGGCTGCCTGAAACGGGGATGGCAGGGTATTGATGAGGCAGTCAGGGACCAGCCGCTTGATTGGTCACTGGTCACCAGCATTTCCTCCATGTGTAATGGCAAAGGCTTACCGGAAAAGGCGAAAGTGGAAGCCTTCCTGAAGCTGGGCTGCCTGAAAGACGGATGGCAGGGCATTGATGAGGCCGTCAAGGACCAGCCGATTGACCGGAGACTGGTTACTCACATTTCTTCCATGTGTAATGGCAAAGGCTTACCGGCAAAGGCGAAAGTGGAAGCCTTTCTGAAGCTGGGCTGCCTGAAAGAGGGATGGCAGGGCATTGATGAGGCTGTCAAGGGCAAGCCGCTTAACCGGGTACTGATTTCCAGCATATCCTCCATGTGTCATGGCAAAGGCTTACCGGAAAAGGCGAAAGTTAAAGCCATCCTGAAGCGGATGTCCGAAAACACTCAGGACGATGAGATAATTGTTATAAAAGAAGAGGCAACTGATGTCATCTCGTTACCTCATCGTATTAATGACCTGGCTCCATTATGGGTGGCAGAACCGTCCGTCAAGAGGGAAGTCGGTGACAGCAGGCAAAGACAAACAACCTTCTTCAGTCAGAGCGACATCCCAAACGATAGAACGATCAGAAAAAGCATTCATGAGTCTATAGCCAGGTATCAAGATCTGGATGACAAGCAAAGAGCGCAGTATTTACAAGAGCGAATGTCCGTTCAAAAACACGATGGATCGATCTTTAGTGAGTTAAAAGGTCAGGAAGAGGTTGTCGCCAGCAGAGATATTTTGCAATGGGAGCTGCTGGGTCATTATGCAGGTAAGCAATACCATGATAACACATACCAACAGAGAGCACGTGTCATGGGTGCTGCATTGGCCAATATTGACAGCTATAGCTTCGCTCCTGCTCATGGTGTTTTCATCTCAGCGTACAGACAGGGGAATATAACGTCATTGATCAATGCTTTTAGTACTTACTCTGATAAGGAAAAAAATTCCCCGGAACAAAATGTTTCGTTCCTGAGGCACAGGAATCAGCAAGGCCAGTGGATGGTGTTTATTATCGCGATAAAATCCATACCCGCTAATGAAATTCTTTGGATTGATTATGGAGAACAATACTGGCAGGCAGCACGAGCGCCTATAGCAATCTCTGACGATAACTCTGAAGCTTTATAAGTAGTTGACCATTTGAAACTATATACACTGTCTGATCGACTTGATCTATAAATCCATACCGGCAGGGACTGTATTTTGTACTACTGTTTCCTTATATTTTCAGCCTGCTGAATGCCCATGAAGTTCGTGGAACTATGTCGGGTTTATCTGGTCATTATCAACGTGCTATGAAGGCATAAACTGACCGATCAGATAAAAATAATTGTATCCCTTATGTCAACACCCGCATCAAACCACTCTGTTGTCACCACGTCGACTGTTACCGTTGCTGTTACTGAACCATTACCGGGCGGCAACAACAGAAAGCGCTATTTCTCGGGACATAGGATTCAACCCGTTGATAAAAACAGGCGAACTCAAGAGGTTTTCAGACCCCGGTTATGTGAAACGAAACAGCCTGCAAAAAAACGCAGGTGTCGGCAACGTGTGGATACCGGAAAAAATGGCACATCAGCATCAACTGGGCGGGACTCAACGTTACCAATGATGGGCCATGAAGTCAGTGCCTCGCGCCCTGCGGTTATTGTTCACCCACAGCCGATGGACATTGACCCGGATTACCGAGAAATCATCGCAAAGTTTAGCGTCACTCATCAACATCAAATCCTGCCTTCCCTGAGTCACCCGGGCGTCAAAACCGTACTTTCCAACGTCAGCACACTGCTGAAAACGCTGGAGCAAAGGGGGATTCAGCTATCCATGAATAGAGGCAACCCTCCCCTACCGACTCTTTTTTCAAAACTTGAGCGATTCAATGTGGTTACCGAACATCAAACGTGTTCAGGGTATTTTCAAAAAGCCAACGTATTCTTTTCGGCAGTGGGCAAAACGGTGAACAACACTGGTAGTTTAACCAGCATGCTACATAGCAAGAAAGGTGTAACCCTGTTAACACACATGGACGATGGGGAGGTAGCAGCCATTGCTGCCAGCCCGTTTTTAAAGCAGATTTCCTCCATGTGCAATGGCAAAGGCTTACCGGAAAAGGCGAAAGTGGCAGCCTTCCTGAAGCTGGGTTGCCTGAAAGTGGGATGGCAGGGCATTGATGAGGCCGTTAAGGACCAGCCGCTCGACCGGGCGCTGGTTGCTCACATTTCCTCCATGTGTAATGGCAAAGGCTTACCGGAAAGGGCGAAAGTGGAAGCTTTTCTGAGGCTTGGCTGCCTGAAAGAGGGGTGGCAGGGCGTTGATGAGGCCGTTAAGGACAAGCCCCTCGACCGGGCGCTGGTCATCCACATTTCTTCCATGTGTAATGGCAAAGGCTTACCGGAAAAGGCGAACGTGGAAGCTTTTCTGAAACTGGGCTGTCTGAAAGAGGGATGGCAGGGCATTGATGAGGCCGTTAAGGACAAGCCGCTCAACCGGGCACTGGTCACCAATATTTCCTCTATGTCTTCTGGTAGAGGCTTACCAGAAAAGGCGAACGTGGAAGCCTTCCTGAAGCTTGGCTGCCTGAAAGAGGGATGGCAGGGTATTGATGAGGCCGTTAAGGACCAGCCGCTCGACCGGGCACTGGTCACCAACATTTCCTCCATGTGCCATGCCAAAGGCTTACCGGAAAAAGCGAAAGTGGAATCTTTCCTGAAGCTCAGCTGTCTGAAAGCTGGATGGCAGGGCGTTGATGAGGCCGTTAAGGACAAGCCCCTCGACCGGGTACTGGTCACCTGCATTTCCTCCATGGTGTCTGGCAGAGGCTTACCGGAAAAGGCGAACGTGGAAGCCTTCCTGAAGCAGGGCTGCCTGAAACGGGGATGGCAGGGCAGTGATGAGGCCGTTAAGGATCAGCCGCTTGACCGGACACTGGTCACCCACATTTCCTCCATGTGTAATGGCAAAGGCTTACCGGAAAAGGCGAAAGTGGCAGCCTTCCTGAAGCTGGGTTGCCTGAAAGTGGGATGGCTGGGCATTGATGAGGCCGTTAAGGACCAGCCGCTCGACCGGGTACTGATTACTCACATTTCCTCCATGTCTTCTGGTAAAGGCTTACCGGAAAAGGCAAAAGTGGAAGCGTTCCTGAAGCTGGGCTGCTTGAGAGAGGGATGGCCGGGCATTGATGAGGCCGTTAAGGACAAGCCGCTCGATCCGGCACTGGTCAGCAATATTTCCTCCATGTGTCATGGCAAAGGCTTACCGGAAAAGGTGAAAGTGGAAGCCTTCCTGAAGCTGGGCTGCCTGAAACAGGGATGGCAGGGCAGTGATGAGGCTGTTAAGGGCAAGCCGCTCCATCGGGCACTGGTCACCAGCATTTCCTCTATGTGTTCTGGCAAAGGTTTACCGGAAAAGGCGATAATAGAAGCCTTCCTGAAGCTGGGCTGCCTGAAAAAGGGATGGAAGGGCAATGATGAGGCCGTTAAGGATAAGCCGATCGATCGGGCTCTGGTCACCAATATTTCCTCTATGACGTCTGGCAAAGGCTTACCGGAAAAGGCGAAAGTGGAAGCCTTCATGAAGTTAGGCTGCCTGAAAGAGGGATGGCAGGGCGACTACGAGGCCGTTAAGGACAAGCCGATCGACCGGGCACTGGTTACCCACATTTCCTCCATGTGTCATGGCAAAGGCTTTCCGGAAAAGGCAAAAGTGGAAGCCTTCCTGAAGCTGGGCTGCCTGAAAGAGGGATGGCAGGGCGATGACGAGGCCGTTCAGGACCAGCCGCTTAACTGGGCACTGATCACTAGCATTTCCTCCTTTTATAATGGTAAAGGTATACCGGAAAATACGACAGTAGAAGTATTTCTGAACCAGCGATCCGCAAACACTCGTGACGATGAGATAATTGTTATAAAAGAAGAGGCAACTGATTTAATCTCATTACCTCATCGTATTAATGACCAGGCGCCATTATGGGTGGCAGAACCGTCCGTCAAAAGGGAAGTCGGTGAAAGCAGGCAAAGACAAACAACCTTCTTTAGTCAGATCGACATACCAAATGACAGATCGATCAGAAAAAGCATTAATGAGTCCATAGCAAAGTATCAAGCTCTGGATGACGAG
Source organism: Endozoicomonas sp. SCSIO W0465 (assembly GCF_023716865.1). Classification (NCBI taxonomy): domain Bacteria; kingdom Pseudomonadati; phylum Pseudomonadota; class Gammaproteobacteria; order Oceanospirillales; family Endozoicomonadaceae; genus Endozoicomonas; species Endozoicomonas sp. SCSIO W0465. The sequence continues at coordinate 4,978,495 of NZ_CP092417.1, read as the reverse complement.
CAAAGAGAGCAGTATTTACAAGAGCGAATGTCCGTTCAAAAACATGATGGATCGATCTTTAGTGAGTTAAAAGGTCAGGATGAGGTCGTCGCCAACAGGGATATTTCACAATGGGAGCTGCTGGGTCATTACGCAGGTAAGCAATACCATGACAACACATACCAACAGGGAGCACGTGTCATGGGTGCTGCATTGGCCAATATTGACAGCTATAGCTTCGCTCCTGCTCATGGTGTTTTCCTCTCAGGGTACCGACAGGGAAATATAACGTCGTTGATCAATGCTTTTAGTACTTACTCTGATAAGGAAAAAAATTCCCCGGAACAAAATGTTTCGTTCCTGAGGCACAGGAATCAGCAAGGTCAGTGGATGGTGTTTATTATCGCGATAAAACCCATACCCGCTAATGAAATTCTTTGGATTGATTATGGGAACAATACTGGCAGGCGGCACGAACGCCTATAGCAATCTCTGACGATAACTCTGAAGCTTTATAAGTAGTTGACCATGCCCATGAAGTTCGTTGAACTATCTCGGGTTTATCCGGTCATTATCAACGTGCTATGAAGGCATAAACCGACCGATCAGATAAAAATAATTGTATCCCCTATGTCAACACCCGCATCAAACCACTCTGTTGTCACAACGTCCACTGCTACCGTTGCTGCTACTGAACCATTACCGGGCGGCAACAACAGAAAGCGCTATTTTTCGGGACATAGGATTCAACCCGTTGATAAAAACAGGCGAACTCAAGAGGTTTTCAGACCCCGGTTATGTGAAACGAAACAGCCTGCAAAAAAACGCAGGTGTCGGCAACGTGTGGATACCGGACAGAATGGTACATCAGCATCAACAGGGCGGGACTCAACGTTACCAATGATGGAACATAAAGTCAGTGCCTCGCGCCCTGTGGTTATTGTTCATCCACAGCCGATGGACATTGAACCGGATTACCTCGAAATCATCGCAAAGTTTAGCGTCACTCATCAACATCAAATCATGCCGTACCGGAGTCACCCGGGCGTCAAAACCGTACTTTTCAACGTCAGTACACTGCTGAAAACGCTTGAGCAAAGGGGTATTCAGCTATCCATGAGCAGAGGGATCCCTCCCCTACCCACTCTCTTTGCAAAACTTGAGCGATTCAATATGGTTATCGAGCATCAGGTTTGTTCAGGGTATTTTCAAAAAGCCAATGTGTTTTTTTCGGCGGTGGGCAAAACAGTGAACAACACTGGTAGTTTAACCAGCATGCTACATAGCAAGAAAAGTTTCACCCTGTTAACGCACATGGACGATGGGGATGTAGCAGCCATTGCTGCCAGCCCGTTTTTAAAGCAGATTTCCTCCATGTGTAATGGCAAAGGCTTACCGGAAAAGGCGAAAGTGGAAGCATTTCTGAAGCTGGGCTGCCTGAAAGAGGGATGGCAGGGCATTGATGAGGCCGTTAAGGACCAGCCGCTCAACCGGGCACTGGTCATCAATATTTCTTCTATGTCTTCTGGTAGAGGCTTACCAGAAAAGGCGAACGTGGAAGCCTTCCTGAAGCTGGGGTGCCTGAAAGAGGGATGGCAGGGTATGGATGAGGCTGTTAAGGACCAGCCGCTCGACCGGGCACTGGTTACTCACATTTCCTCCATGTGTCATGGCAAAGGCTTACCGGAAAATGCGAAAGTGGAGGCTTTCCTGAAACTGGGCTGCCTGAAAGAGGGATGGCAGGGCACTGATGAGGACATTAAGGACAAGCCGCTCAATCGGGCGCTGATCGCTAATATTTCCTCTATGTCTGCTGGTAGAGGCTTACCAGAAAAGGCGAAAGTGGAAGCCTTCCTGAAGCTGGGCTGACTGAAAGAGGGATGGCAGGGCATTGATGAGGCCGTTAAGGAAAAGCCGCTCGACCGGGTACTGGTCACCAGGATTTCCTCCATGTTTCATGGCAAAGGCTTACCGGAGAAGGCAAAAGTAGAGGCCTTTCTGAAGCTGGGCTGCCTGAAAGAGGGATGGCGGGGCGTTGATGAGGTTGTTAAGGACAAGCCGATTGACCGGATACTGGTCACCAGCATTTCCTCTATGTGCCATGGCAAAGGCTTACCGGAAAAGGCGAAAATTGAAGCCTTCCTGAAGTTGAGTTGCTTGAAAGAGGGATGGCACGGCATTGATGGGGCCGTTAAGGACCAGCCTCTCGACCGGGCATTGGTCAGCCACATTTCCTCCATGTCTTCTGGTAAAGGCTTACCGGAGAAGGCAAAAGTGGAAACTTTCCTGAAGCTGTGCTGCTTGAGAGAGGGTGGCCGGGCATTGATGAGGCCATTAGGGACAAGCCGCTCGATCCGGCACTGGTCAGCAATATTTCCTCCATGTGTCATAGCAAAGGCTTACCGGAAAAGGCCAAAGTGACAGCCTTCCTGAAGCTGGGTTGCCTGAAAGTGGGATGGCAGGGCATTGATGAGGCCGTTAAGGACCAGCCGCTCGACCGGGCACTGGTTACTCACATTTCCTCCATGTCTTCTGGTAAAGGCTTACCGGAAAAGGCAAAAGTGGAAGCTTTCCTGAAGCTGTGCTGCTTGAGAGAGGGATGGCAGGGCATTGATGAGGCCGTTAAGGACATGCCGCTCGATCCGGCACTGGTCAGCAATATTTCTTCCATGTGTCATGGCAAAGGCTTACCGGAAAAGGCGAAAGTAGTAGCCTTTCTGAAGTTAGGCTGCCTGAAAGTGGGATGGCAAGGCATTGATGAGGCCGTTAAGGACCAGCCGCTCGACCGGACACTGGTCACCAAGGTTTCCTCCATGTGTCATGGCAAAGGCTTACCGGAGAAGGCAAAAGTAGAAGCCTTTGTGAAGCTGGGCTGCTTGAAAGAGGGATGGCAGGGCATTGATGAGGCCGTTAAGGACCAGCCACTCGACCGGGCATTGGTTAGCCACATTTCCTCCATGTTTTCTGGTAAAGGCTTTCCGGAAAAGGCGAAAATGGAAGCCTTCCTGAAGCTGGGCTGCCTGAAAGAGGGATGGCAGGGCATTGATGAGGCCGTTAAGGACCAGCCGCTCGACCGGACACTGGTCGCCCACATTTCCTCCATGTGTCATGGCAAAGGCTTACCGGAAAAGGCAAAAATGGAAGCCTTCCTGAAACTGGGCTGCCTGAAAAAGGGATGGCAGGGCAATGATGAGACCGTTAAGGATAAGCCGATTGATCGGGCTCTGGTCACCAATATTTCCTCTATGAGGTCTGGCAAAGGCTTACCGGAAAAGGCGAAAGTGGAAACCTTCCTGAAGCTGGGGTGCCTGAAAGAGGGATGGCAGGGCGACTACGAGGTCGTTAAGGACCAGCCGCTCGACCGGGCACTAGTCACCCACATTTCCTCCATGTGTCATGGTAAAGGTTTACCGGAAAAGGCAAAAGTGGAAGCTTTCCTGAGCCTGGGTTGCTTGAGAGATGGATGGCAGGGCATTGATGAGGCAGTCAAGGGCAAGCCGCTTAACCGGGCACTGATCACCAGCATTTCCTCCTTTTATAATGGTAAGGGTATACCGGAAAAAACGACAGTAGAAGCCTTTCTGAAGCAGCGATCCGCAAACACTCGTGACGATGAGATAATTGTTATAAAAGAAGAGGCAACTGATTTAATCTCGTTACCTCATCGTATTAATGACCTGGCGCCATTATGGACGGCAGAACCGTCTGTCAAAAGGGAAGTTGGTGACAGCAGGCAAAGACAAACAACCTTCTTCAGTCAGATCGACATCCCAAACGATAGATCGATCAGAAAAAGTATTCATGAGTCTATAGCCAAGTATCAAGATCTGGATAACGAGCAAAGACAGCAGTATTTACAAGAGCGAATGTCCGTTCAAAAACACGATGGATCGATCTTCAGTGAGTTAAAAGGTCAGGAAGAAGTTGTCGCCAGCAGGGATATTTTGCAATGGGAGCTGCTGGGTCATTATGCAGGTAAGCAATACCATGACAACACATACCAACAGGGAGCACGTGTCATGGGTGCTGCATTGGCCAATATTGACAGCTATAGCTTCGCTCCTGCCCATGGTGTTTTCATCTCAGGGTACAGACAGGGAAATATAACGTCGTTGATCAATGCTTTTAGTACTTACTCTGATAAGGAAAAAAATTCCCCGGAACAAAATGTTTCGTTCCTGAGGCACAGGAATCAGCAAGGTCAGTGGATGGTGTTTATTATCGCGATAAAACCCATACCCGCGAATGAAAGCCTGTGGATTGATTATGGGGAACAATACTGGCAGGCAGCACGAGCGCCTATAGCAATCTCTGACGATAACTCTGAAGCTTTATAAGTAGTTGACCATTTGAAACTATATACACTGTCTGATCGACTTGATCTATAAATCCATACCGGCAGGGACTGTATTTTGTACTACAGTTTCCTTATATTTTCAGCCTGCTGAATGCCCATGAAGTTCGTTGAACTATCTCGGGTTTATCCGGTCATTATCAATGTGCTACGAAGGCATAAACTGACCGATCAGATAAAAATAATTGTATCTCTTATGTCAACACCCGCATCAAACCACTCTGTTGTCACCACTTCCACTGCTACCGTTGCTGCTATGGAATCATTACCGGACAACAACAGAAAGCGTTATTTCTCGGGGCATAGGGCCCAGCCCGTTGATAAAAACAGGCCAGCTCAAGAGGCTTTCAGGCTCGGGTTTTGCGAATCCAAACAGCCTCCGAAAAAACGCAGGTGTCGGCAACGTGTGGATACCGGACAAAATGGTACATCAGCATCAACTGGGCGGGACTCAACGTTACCAATGATGGGCCATGAAGTCAGTGCCTCACGCCCTGCGGTTATTGTTCACCCACAGCCGATGGACATTGACCCGGATTACAGTGAAATAATCGCAAAGTTTAGTGTTATTCATCAACATCAAATCATGCCATCCCTGAGTCACCCGGGCGTCAAAACCGTACTTTCCAACGTCAGCACACTACTGAAAACGCTGGAGCAAAGGGGTATTCAGCTATCCATGAATAGAGGCAACCCTCCCCTGCCGACTCTCTTTGCAAAACTTAAGCCATTCAATATGGTTACCGAACATCAAACTTGTTCAGGGTATTTTCAAAAAGCCAACGTATTCTTTTCGGCAGTGGGCAAAACGGTGAACAACACTGGTAGTTTAACCACCATGCTACATAGCAAGAAAGGTGTAACCCTGTTAACACACATGGACGATGGGGAGGTAGCAGCCATTGCTGCCAGCCCGTTTTTAAAGCAGATTTCCTCCATGTGCAATGGCAAAGGCTTACCGGAAAAGGCGAAAGTGGCAGCCTTCCTGAAGCTGGGTTGCCTGAAAGTGGGATGGCAGGGCATTGATGAGGCCGTTAAGGACCAGCCGCTCGACCGGGCGCTGGTTGCTCACATTTCCTCCATGTGTAATGGCAAAGGCTTACCGGAAAGGGCGAAAGTGGAAGCTTTTCTGAGGCTTGGCTGCCTGAAAGAGGGATGGCAGGGCGTTGATGAGGCCGTTAAGGACAGGTCCCTCGACCGGGCGCTGGTCATCCACATTTCTTCCATGTGTAATGGCAAAGGCTTACCGGAAAAGGCGAACGTGGAAGCTTTTCTGAAACTGGGCTGTCTGAAAGAGGGATGGCAGGGCATTGATGAGGCCGTTAAGGACAAGCCGCTCAACCGGGCACTGGTCACCAATATTTCCTCTATGTCTTCTGGTAGAGGCTTACCAGAAAAGGCGAACGTGGAAGCCTTCCTGAAGCTTGGCTGCCTGAAAGAGGGATGGCAGGGTATTGATGAGGCCGTTAAGGACCAGCCGCTCGACCGGGCACTGGTCACCAACATTTCCTCCATGTGCCATGCCAAAGGCTTACCGGAAAAAGCGAAAGTGGAATCTTTCCTGAAGCTCAGCTGTCTGAAAGCTGGATGGCAGGGCGTTGATGAGGCCGTTAAGGACAAGCCCCTCGACCGGGTACTGGTCACCTGCATTTCCTCCATGGTGTCTGGCAAAGGCTTACCGGAAAAGGCAACAGTGGAAGCCTTCCTGAAGCTGGGGTGCCTGAAAGAGGGATGGCAGGGCAATGATGGGGCCGTTAAGGACAAACCCCTTGACAGGGCCCTGCTCAACAACATTTCCTCCATGTATTCTTGCAAAGGCTTACCGGAAAAGGCGAAAGTGGAAACCTTCCTGAAGCTGTGGTGCTTAAGAGAGGGATGGCAGGGCAATGATAAGGCTGTTAGGAACCAGCCGCTAGACCGGACTCTGGTCACCCACATTTCCTCCATGTCTTCTGGCAAAAGTTTTCCGGAAAAGGCAAAAGTGGAAGCCTTCCTCACGCTGGGCTGCCTGAAACAGGGATGGCAGGGGAGTGATGAGGCCGTTAAGAACCAGCCACTCGACCGGACACTGGTCACTAATATTTCCTCCATGTGCCATGGCAGAGGCTTTCCGGAAAAGGCGAAAGTGGAAGCTTTCCTGAACCTGGGCTGCCTGAAACAGGGATGGCAGGGTATTGATGAGGCCGTTAAGGACCAGCCGCTCGACCGGACACTGGTCACCCACATTTCCTCCATGTGTAATGGCAAAGGCTTACCCGAAAAGGCGAAAGTGGAAGCTTTCCTGAGGCTTGTCTGCCTGAAAGTGGGATGGCAGGGCATTGATGAGGTCGTTATGGACCAGCCGATCGACCGGACACTGGTCACCAGCATTTCCTCAATGTGTCATGGCAAAGGCTTGCCGGAAAAGGAGAAAATGGTAGCCTTCCTGAAGCTGGAGTGCCTGAAAAAGGGATGGCAGGGCATTGATGAGGCCGTCAGGGACCAGCCGCTCGACCGGGTACTGGTCACCCACATTTCCTCCATGTGTCATGGCAAAGGCTTACCGGAAAAGGCGAGAGTGGAAGCCTTTCTGACGCTGGGCTGCTTGAAACAGGAGTGGCAGGGCATTGATGAGGCGGTTAAGCACAAACCGCTCGACCGGGCACTGGTCACTCACATTTCCTCCATGTGTAATGGCAAAGGCTTACCGGAAAAGGTGAAAGTGGAAGCTTTCCTGACGTTGGGCTGTCTGAAAAAAGGATGGCAGGGCATTGATGAAGCCGTCAGGGACAAGCCGATCGACCGGGCACTGGTCACTCACATTTCCTCCATGTGTAATGGCAAAGGCTTACCGGAAAAGGTGAAAGTGGAAGCTTTCCTGACGCTGGGCTGTCTGAAAAAAGGATGGCAGGGCATTGATGAAGCCGTTAGGGACAAGCCGATCGACCGGGCTCTGGTTACCAATATTTCCTCCATATTTTCTGGCAAAGGCATTCCGGAAAAGGCGAAAGTGGAAGCCTTCCTGAAGCTGGGCTGCCTGAAAGAGGGATGGCAGGGCATTGATGAGGCCGTTAAGGACCAGCCCCTCAACCAGGCACTGGTCACCCACATTTCCTCCATGTGTAATAGCAAAGGCTTACCGGAAGGGGCGAAAGTGACAGCCTTCCTGAAGCTGGCCTGCCTGAAAGAGGGATGGCAGGGCATCGATGAGGCTGTTAGGGACAGGCCGCTTGATCGGGCACTGGTTACCAATATTTCTTCCATATGTCATGGCAAAGGCTTACCGGAAAAGGCGAAAGTGGAAGCCTTTCTGAAGCTGGACTGCTTGAAAGAGGGATGGCAGGGCATTGATGAGGCTGTTAAGGACAGGCCGCTTGATCGGGCACTGGTTACCCACATTTCTTCCATGTGTCATGGCAAAGGCCTACCGGAAAAGGCAAAAGTTGAAGCCTTTCTAAAGCTGGACTGCTTGAAAGAGGGATGGCAGGGCATTGATGAGGCCGTCAAGGGCAAGCCACTTAACCGGGCGCTGATCACCAGCATATCCTCCATGTGTAATGGCAAAGGCTTTCCGGAAAAGGCGACAGTTAAAGCCATCCTGAAGCAGCGATCCGAAAATACCCGGGACGATGAGATAATTTTTATTAAAGAAGAGACAACAGATTTAACGTCATTACCTCATCGTATCAACGACCAGGCGCCATTATGGATGGCAGAACCGTCCGTCAAAAGGGAAGTTGGTGACAGCAGGCAAAGACACACAACCTTCTTCAGTCAGATCGACATCCCAAACGATAGATCGATCAGAAAAAACATTAATGAGTCCATAGCAAAGTATCAAGCGCTGGATGACGAGCAAAGAGCGCAGTATTTACAAGAGCGAATGTCCGTTCAAAAACACGATGGATCGATCTTTAGTGAGTTAAAAGGTCAGGAAGAGGTTGTCGCCAGGAGAGATATTTCGCAATGGGAGCTGCTGGGTCATTATGCAGGTAAGCAATACCATGACAACACATACCAACAGGGAGCACGTGTTATGAGTGCTGCATTGGCAAATATTGACCGCTATAGCTTCGCTCCTGTTCATGGTGTTTTCATCTCAGGGTACAGACAGGGAAATATAACGTCGTTGATCAATGCTTTTAGTACTTACTCTGATAAGGAAAAAAATTCCCCGGAACAAAATGTTTCGTTCCTGAGGCACAGGAATCAGCAAGGCCAGTGGATGGTGTTTATTATCGCGATAAAATCCATACCCGCTAATGAAATTCTTTGGATTGATTATGGAGAACAATACTGGCAGGCAGCACGAGCGCCTATAGCAATCTCTGACGATAACTCTGAAGCTTTATAAGTAGTTGACCATGCCCATGAAGTTCGTTGAACTATCTCGGGTTTATCCGGTCATTATCAACGTGCTATGAAGGCATAAACTGACCGATCAGATAAAAATAATTGTACCTCCTATGTCAACACCCGTATCAAACCACTCTGTTGTCACCACTTCCACTGCTACCGTTGCTGCAACTGAACCATTGCCGGACGGTAACAACAGAAAGCGCTATTTCTCGGGACATAGGGTTCAACCCGTTGATAGGGAAAACGGGCCAACTAAAGAGGCTTTCAGACCCCGGTTTTGCGAAACGAAACAGCCTGCAAAAAAACGCAGGTGTCGGCAACGTGTAGATACCGGAAAAAATGGCACATCAGCATCAACTGGGCGGGATTCAACGTTACCAATGATGGGCCATGGAGTCAGTGCCTCGCGCCCTGCGGTTATTGTTCACCTACAGCCGATGGACATTGACCCGGATTACCGCGAAATCATCGCAAGGTTTAGCATTACTCATCAACATCAAATCATGCCATACCTGAGTCACCCGGGCGTCAAAACCGTACTTTCCAACGTCAGTACACTACTGAAAACGCTTGAGCAAAGGGGTATTCAGCTATCCATGAATAGAGACACCCCTCCCCTGCCTACGCTCTTTGCAAAACTTAAGCGATTCAATATGGTTACTGATCATCAGGTTTGTTCAGGGTATTTTCAAAAAGCCGATGTGTTTTTTTCAGCGGTGGGTAAAACAATTAACAACACTGGCTGTTTAACCAGCATGCTGGGGAGCAAGGGCAGTGTAAACCTGTTTACTGCCATGAAAGATGGGGAGGTAGCATCCATTGCTGCCAAGCCGTTTTTAAAACAGATTTCCTCCATGTCTTCTGGCAAAGGCATACCGAAAAAGGCGAAAGTGGTCGCCTTCCTGAAGCTGGCTTGTCTGAAAGAGGGATGGCAGGGTATTGATGAGGCCGTTAAGGGGATGCCACTCGACCGGACACTGGTCATCAACATTTCCTCCATGTGCCATGGCAAAGGCTTACCGGAAAAGGCGAAAGTGGAAGCCTTCCTGAATCTGGGTTGCCTGAAAGAGGGATGGCAGGGCATGGATGAGGCCGTTAAGGACCAGCCGGTCGACCGGGCACTGGTCACCCACATTTCCTCTATGTGTCATGGCAAAGGCTTACCGGACGCAGCGAAAGTGGCAGCTTTCCTGAAGCTGGGCTGCCTGAAAGCGGGATGGCAGGGCATTGATGAAGCCGTTAAGGGCCAGCCGCTTGATCAGGGACTGGTCACCCACATTTCCTCCATGTGTCATGGCAAAGGCTTACCGGAAAAGGCGCAAGTGGAAGCCTTCCTGAAGCTGGGCTGCCTGAAAGACGGATGGCAGGGCAGGGATGAGGCCGTCAAGGACCAGCCGATTGACCGGAGACTGGTTACTCACATTTCTTCCATGTGTAATGGCAAAGGCTTACCGGAAAAGGTGAAAGTGGAAGCCTTTCTGACGCTGGGCTGCCTGAAAAAGGGATGGCAGGGCATTGATGAGTCCGTTAGGGACAAGCCACTCGACCGGTCACTGGTCACCAACATTTCCTCCATGTGTAATGGCAAAGGCTTACCGGAAAGGGCGAAAGTGGAAGCTTTTCTGAGGCTTGTCTGCCTGAAAGAGGGATGGCAGGGCATTGATGAGGCCGTTGAGGACAAGCCCCTCGACCGGGGCGCTGGTCACTCACATTTCTTCCATGTGTAATGGCAAAGGCTTACCGGACAAGGCAAAAGTGGAAGCTTTTCTGAAGCTGGGCTGCCTGAAACAGGGATGGCAGGGCGTTGATGAGGCCGTTAAGGACAAGCCCCTCGACCGGGCACTGGTCACCAATATTTCCTCCATGTTTTGTGGCAAAGGCTTACCGGAAAAGGCAAAAGTGGAAGCCTTCCTGAAACTGGATTGCCTGAAAAAGGGGAGGCAGGGGATTGGTAAGGCCGCTAAGGGCCAGGTGCTCAACCGGGCACTGGTTACCCGCATTTCCTCCATGTTTAATGGTAAAGGCTTACCGGGAAAGACGAAATTGGAAGCCTTCCTGAAGCTGGACTGCCTGAAAGAGGGATGGCAGGGCATTGATGAGGCCGTTAAGGATAAGCCGCTGGATTGGGCACTGGTCACCCACATTTCTTCCATGTGTCATGGCAAAGGCCTACCGGAAAAGACGACACTAGAAGCCTTCCTGAAGCTGGACTGCTTAAAAGAGGGATGGCAGGGCATTGATGGGTCCGTTAAGGATAAGCCGATTGACCGGGGACTGGTCACCAGCATATCCTCCTTTTGTAATGGCAGAGGCTTGCCGGAAAAGGCGAAAGTGGAAGCCTTCCTGAAGCTGGACTGCCTGAAAGAGGGATGGCTGGGCGATGACCGGGCCGTTCAGGACCAGCCGCTTAACCGGGCACTGATTACCAGCATATCCTCCATGTGTAATGGCAAAGGCTTTCCGGAAAAGGCGAAAATGGAAGCCTTTTTGAAGCTGGGCTGCCTGAAAGAGGGATGGCAGGGCGATGACGAGGCCGTTCAGGACCAGCCGCTTAACCGGGCACTGATCACCAGCATATCCTCCATGTGTAATGGCAAAGGCTTACCGGAAAAGGCAAAAGTTAAAGCCATCCTGAAGCAGCGATCCGAAAGTACTCAGGACGATGAGATAATTGTTATAAAAGAAGAGGCAACTGATTTAATCTCATTACCTCATCGTATTAATGACCAGGCGCCATTATGGGTGGCAGAACCGTCCGTCAAAAGGGAAGTTGGTGACAGCAGGCAAAGACAAACAACCTTCTTTAGTCAGAGCGACATCCCAAACGATAGAACGATCAGAAAAAGCATTCATGAGTCTATAGCAAAGTATCAAGCTCTGGATAACGAGCAAAGACAGCAGTATTTACAAGAGCGAATGTCCGTTCAAAAACACGATGGATCGATCTTCAGTGAATTAAAAGGTCAGGAAGAGGTGGTCGCCAGCAGGGATATTTCGCAATGGGAGCTGCTGGGTCATTATGCAGGTAAGCAATACCATGACAACACATACCAACAGGGAGCACGTGTCATGGGTGCTGCATTGGCCAATATTGACAGCTATAGCTTTGCTCCTGCCCATGGTGTTTTCATCTCAGGGTACAGACAGGGAAATATAACGTCGTTGATCAATGCTTTTAGTACTTACTCTGATAAGGAAAAAAATTCCCCGGAACAAAATGTTTCGTTCCTGAGGCACAGGAATCAGCAAGGGCAGTGGATGGTGTTTATTATCGCGATAAAACCCATACCCGCTAATGAAATTCTTTGGATTGATTATGGGGAGCAATACTGGCAGGCAGCACGAGCGCCTATAGCAATCTCTGACGATAACTCTGAAGCTTTTGAGTAGTTGACCCGTTGAAAGGATATAAACTATCAGGTCGACCTGATCTATAAATCCATACCGGCAGGGACTGTATTATGTACTACTGTTTCCTTATATTTTCAGCTTGCTGAATGCCCATGAAGTTCGTTGAACTATCTCGGGTTTATCTGGTCATTATCAACGTGCAATGAAGGCATAAACTGACCGATCAAATAAAAAAATCGTATCCCCTATGTCAACACCCGCATCAAACCACGCTGTTGTCACCACGTCCACTGCTACCGTTGCTGCTACTGAACCATTGCCGGGCGGTAACAACAGAAAGCGCTATTTCTCGGGACATAGGGTTCAACCCGTTGGCAGGGAAAACAGGCGAACTCAAGAGGGATTCAGACCCCGGTTATGTGAAACGAAACAGCCTGCAAAAAAACGCAGGTGTCGGCAACGTGTGGATGCCGGAAAAAATGTCACATCAGCATCAACTGGGCGGGACGCAACGTTACCAATGATGGGACATGAAGTCAGTGCCTCGCGCCCTGCGGTTATTGTTCAACCACAGCCGATGGACATTCACCCAGATTACAGCGAAATCATCGCAAAGTTTAGTGTTATTCATCAACATCAAATCATGCCATACCGGAGTCACCCGGGCGTCAAAACCGTACTTTCCAACGTCAGCACACTACTGAAAACGCTTGAGCAAAGGGGTATTCAGCTATCCATGAGCAGAGGGATCCCTCCCCTACCCACTCTCTTTGCAAAACTTGAGCGATTCAATATGGTTATCGAACATCAAACTTGTTCGAGGTATTTTCAAAAAGCCAATGTGTTCTTTTCGGCAGTGGGCAAAGCAGTGAACAACACTGGCAGTTTAACCAGCATGGTGAATAACAAGGACAAGGTAACCCTGTTTACTGCCATGGAAGATGGGGAGGTAGCATTTATTGCTGCCAGCCCGTTTTTAAAGCAGATTTCCTCCATGTGTAATGGCAAAGGCTTACCGGAAAAGGCGAGAGTGGAAGCCTTCCTGACGCTGGGCTGCCTGAAAGCGGGATGGCAGGGTGTCGATGGGGCCGTTAAGGAGCAGCCACTCGACCGGTCACTGGTCGCTAACATTTCCTCTATGTGTCATGGCAAAGGCTTACCGGAAAAGGCAACAGTGGAAGCCTTCCTGACGCTGGGGTGCCTGAAAGAGGGATGGCATGGCAATGATGGGGCCGTTAAGGGCAAACCCCTTGACAGGGCCCTGCTCAACAACATTTCCTCCATGTATTCTTGCAAAGGCTTACCGGAAAAGGCAAAAATAGAAGCTTTCCTGACGCTGGGCTGCCTGAAAGAGGGATGGCAGGGCATTGATGAGGCCGTTAAGGAAAAGCCGCTCGACCGGGCTCTGGTCACCCACATTTCCTCCATGTCTTCTGGCAAAGGCTTTCCGGAAAAGGCAAAAGTAGAAGCCTTCCTGACGCTAGGCTGCCTGAAAAAGGGATGGCAGGGCATTGATGAGGCTGTTAAGGACCAGCCGCTCGACCGGGCTCTGGTCACTCACATTTCCTCCATGTCTTCTGGCAAAGGCTTACCGGAAAAGGCGAAAATTGAAGCCTTTTTGAAGTTGAGTTGCTTAAAAGAGGAATGGCAAGGCATTGACGAGGCCGTTAAGGACAAGCCGCTTAACCGGTCACTGGTCAGCCATATTTCCTCTATGTGTCATTTCAAAGGCTTACCAGAAAAGGCGAAAGTGGAAGCTTTTCTCAAGCTGGGCTGCCTGAAAAAGGGATGGCAGGGCGTTGATGAGGCCGTTAAGGAGATGCCGATCGACCAGGCACTGGTCACCAACATTTCCTCCATGTGTAATGGCAAAGGCTTACCGGAAAAGGTGAAAGTGGAAGCCTTCCTGAAGCTGGGGTGCCTGAAAGAGGGATGGCAGGGCATCGATGGGGCCGTTGAGTACCAGCCGCTTGATCGGGCGCTGGTCACCAACATATCCTCTATGTGTAACGGCAAAGGCTTGCCGGACAAGGCAAAAGTGGAAGCTTTTCTGAAGCTGAGCTGCCTGAAAGCGGGATGGCAGGGTATTGATGAGGCCGTTAAGGGGATGCCACTCGACCGGACACTGGTCACCAACATTTCCTCCATGTGCCATGCCAAAGGCTTACCGGAAAAGGCGAAAGTGGAAGCTTTCCTGAAGCTGTGCTGTCTGAAAGCGGGATGGCAGGGTATTGATGAGGCCGTTAAGGATAAATCACTCGATCGGGTGCTGATCACTCACATTTCCTCCATGTGCAATAGCAAAGGCTTACCGGAAAAGGCGAAAGTGGAAGCCTTCCTGAAACTGGATTGCCTGAAAAAGGGGTGGCAGGGGATTGGTAAGGCCGCTAAGGACCAGCCGCTCAACCGGGCACTGGTTACCCGCATTTCCTCCATGTTTAATGGTAAAGGTTTACCGGGAAAGACGAAATTGGAAGTCTTCCTGAAGCTGGACTGCCTGAAAGAGGGATGGCAGGGCATTGATGAGGCCGTTAAGGACAAGCCGCTTGATTGGGCACTGGTCACCCACATTTCTTCCATGTGTCATGGCAAAGGCCCACCGGAAAAGACGACATTAGAAGCCTTTCTGAAGCTGGACTGCTTGAAAGAGGGATGGCAGGGCATTGATGGATCCGTTAAGGATAAGCCGATTGATCGGGGACTGGTCACCAGCATATCCTCCTTGTGTAATGGCAGAGGCTTGCCGGAAAAGGCGAAAGTGGAAGCCTTCCTGAAGCTGGACTGCCTGAAAGAGGGATGGCTGGGCGATGACAAGGCCGTTCAGGACCAGCCGCTTAACCGGGCACTGATCACCAGCATATCCTCCATGTGTAATGGCAAAGGCTTGCCGGAAAAGGCGAAAGTGGAAGCCTTTCTGAAGCTGGGCTGCCTGAAAGAGGGATGGCAGGGCGATGACAAGGCCGTTCAGGACCAGCCGCTTAACCGGACACTGATCACCTGCATATCCTCCATGTTTAATGGCAAAGGCTTCCCGGAAAAGGCAAAAGTTAAAGCCATCCTGAAGCAGCGGTCCGAAATCACTCAAGACGATGAGATAATTGTAGGACTTACGCATTGATGACACCGATAAATTTTGGTAGGAGGTGATCCTTCCCCTTTGCAAAACTCTCAATGAAAGCGCCTATTGTCTCTTTAAACAGCCCCCGTTGGTGCTGATAAATATTCGTAAACTCCTGCTCTATCTGCATTTTCTGGAGATAAACAAAAGCTAAAATTGCAGCAAATATATGGTTTCTGACGGGTCGTTCGCTGCGAACCTGAAAGTGCTCAATATGGCAAACCTGCTTGATCGCCCTGTGAAACTGTTCGATCTGCCAGTGCTGGTCATGGATCTGCTTGAAGTCATTGCGTTCAAAAGGGACTTCCTCTGGCAAGTAAACCACGTAGTGGCGACGCTGGTCTTTTAGCATCGTCCTGAACAACCGGATCTTACCGAAGTCTTTGAGCCATACATCCAGACCATTGTCGGGGATGTCGAGGTGTTGAACCTGCTGCCATTTACCTTTTTCCAGTGATACTGTCCTGTTTTTCTCAACGGCAAACATAAACCCAGTCTGATGGTTTTTAATCGTCTTCAGGTTAGTCGTGCAGCTGTACCAGGAGTCACCGGTAACGAACGCTGGCTTCAGCCCCCATACCAGCACTTCAATCAACATTTCACGGAAGTAGTCGTTTTTTGTCTTGTCTTCCGATTTGTCGTATATCCTGTAATTCACCGGCATATGGCGCCCGGATACGTCGGTGTAATAAAGGGTGATGAGGTTAACTCCCTTAACCACTCGGTGATGTTTACCCGACCAAAAGTGGCCAACCAGTGCCACGGAGTAGCTATAAGGTTTGTCGAGCACGCTGTCATCAACGCTCAGGGTGCCGCCAATAGGGTTTAAACTTTTGACTGCTTCATCGTACATATCTTTGGGCTGATAGTTTTCACGCTTAAGAAAGCGGTTTGCGCTATCGTGAGAAAAGTCGGTAACCTCGGCCAGTCTTGTGCATGTTGATGATTTTGGCTCACTAATCAAAAAGCCAATGTATTTTGCAAGAGTGCATCGTGCAGTGGTCGGTCGAGTGGTAGTTCTCACTTTCATCCCTGAAGACATCTGTTTTTTGGCATTATCAAATTTTAGAGCCTGTTGTCAATGCGTAAGTCCTAAATTGTTATAAAAGAAGAGGCAACTGATTTAATCTCATTACCTCATCGTATTAATGACCAGGCGCCATTATGGGTGGCAGAACCGTCCGTCAAAAGGGAAGTTGGTGACAGCAGGCAAAGACAAGCAACCTTCTTTAGTCAGATCGACATACCAAATGACAGGTCGATCAGAAAAAGCATTCATGAGTCCATAGCAAAGTATCAAGCTCTGGATAACGAGCAAAGAGAGCAGTATTTACAAGAGCGAATGTTCGTTCAAAAACACGATGGATCGATCTTCAGTGAGTTAAAAGGTCAGGAAGAAGTTGTCGCCAGCAGGGATATTTCGCAATGGGAGCTGCTGGGTCATTATGCAGGTAAGCAATACCATGACAACACATACCAACAGGGAGCACGTGTCATGGGTGCTGCATTGGCCAATATTGATAGCTATAGCTTCGCTCCTGCCCATGGTGTTTTCATCTCAGGGTACAGACAGGGAAATATAACGTCGTTGATCAATGCTTTTAGTACTTACTCTGATAAGGAAAAAAATTCCCCGGAACAAAATGTTTCGTTCCTGAGGCACAGGAATCAGCAAGGTCAGTGGATGGTGTTTATTATCGCGATAAAACCCATACCCGCGAATGAAAGCCTGTGGATTGATTATGGGGAACAATACTGGCAGGCAGCACGAGCGCCTATAGCAATCTCTGACGATAACTCTGAAGCTTTATAAGTAGTTGACCATGCCCATGAAGTTAGTTGAACTATCTCGGGTTTATCTGGTCATTATCAACGTGCTATGAAGGCATAAACTGACCGATCAAATAAAAATAATTGTACCTCCTATGTCAACACCCGTATCAAACCACTCTGTTGCCACCACTTCCACTACTACCGTTGCTGCTGAACCATTACCTAGCGGCAACAACAGAAAGCGCTATTTCTCGGGACACAGGATTCAACCCGTTGATAAAAACAGGCCAGCTCAAGAGGCTGTCAGGCTCGGGGTTTGCCAATCGAAACAGCCTGCAAAAAAACGCAGGTGTCGGCAACGTGTGGATACCGGAAAAAATGTCACATCAGCATCAACTGGGCGGGACTCAACGTTACCAATGATGGGCCATGAAGTGCCTTGCGCCCTGCGGTTATTGTTCACCCACAGCCGATGGACATTGACCCGGATTACCGAGAAATCATCGCAAAGTTTAGCGTCACTCATCAACATCAAATCCTGCCATACCGGAGTCACCCGGGCGTCAAAACCGTACTTTCCAACGTCAGCACACTACTGAAAACGCTTGAGCAAAGGGGTATTCAGCTATCCATGAATAGAGGCAACCCACCCCTACCGACTCTCTTTTCAAAACTTGAGCGATTCAATATGGTTACCGAACATCAAACGTGTTCGGGGTATTTTCAAAAAGCCAATGTGTTTTTTTCAGCTGTGAGCACAACAATGAACAACTCTGGCTGTTTAACCAGCATGCTACATGGCAAGAACAGTGTAACCCTGTTAACGCACATGGACGATGGGGATGTAGCAGCCATTGCTGCCAGCCCGTTTTTAAAGCAGATTTCCTCCATGTGTAATGGCAAAGGCTTACCGGAAAAGGCGAAAGTGGAAGCTTTTCTGAAGCTGGGCTGCCTGAAAGAGGGATGGCAGGGTATTGATGAGGCCGTTAAGGACCAGCCGCTCGACCGGGCACTGGTCACTCACATTTCCTCCATGTGTAATGGTAGAGGCTTACCAGAAAAGGCGGACGTGGAAGCCTTCCTGAAGCTGGGCTGCCTGAAAGAGGGATGGCAGGGTATGGATGAGGCCGTTAAGGACCAGCCGCTCGACCGGGCACTGGTTACTCACATTTCCTCCATGTGTCATGGCAAAGGCTTACCGGAAAATGCGAAAGTGGAGGCTTTCCTGAAGCTGGGCTGCCTGAAAGAGGGATGGCAGGGGATTGATGAGGCCGTTAAGGACAAGCCGCTCAACCGGGTACTGGTCACTCATATTTCCTCTATGTCTGCTGGTAGAGGCTTACCAGAAAAGGCGAAAGTGGAAGCCTTCCTGAAGCTGGGTTGCCTGAAAGAGGGATGGCAGGGTATTGATGAGGCCGTTAAGGACCAGCCGCTCGACTGGGCGCTGGTCACTCACATTTCCTCCATGTGTAATGGCAAAGGCTTACCGGAAAGGGCGAAAGTGGAAGCTTTTCTGAGGCTTGTCTGCCTGAAAGAGGGATGGCAGGGCATTGATGAGGCCGTTAAGGACCAGCCGCTCGACCGGGCGCTGGTCACTCACATTTCTTCCATGTGTAACGGCAAAGGCTTACCGGAAAAGGCGAAAGTGGAAACCTTCCTGAAGCTGTGCTGCTTAAGAGAGGGGTGGCAGGGCATTGATGAGGCCGTTAGGGACCAGCCGCTCGACCGGGTACTGGTCACCCATATATCCTCCATGTGTCATGGCAAAGGCTTACCGGAAAAGGCGAAAATTGAAGCCTTTCTGAAGTTGGGTTGTTTGAAAGAGGAATGGCAGGGCATTGATGAGGCCGTTCTTAAGGTAGACATTAAGCTCCACCCACTGCACAGAAGCCTAATCTTGTACGCCCTGAACAACCATCCCGTGCAGGGTGTTCTCGTTTCGCATTATTTCCCCAGAAGTCCAGTAGCTTTTTAATGCATGAGACCAATGACTTTCCTGCATTCATCAACGATGAAATCACATTACCAAACAGGTGAGTCCCACTTTTCATCACCTTGTGCGTCGAGATTTCCTCAATGCTCCCACTTTCACAGAGGTTCGCCTGTGCAGCATGGGCAAGGTACCTTTTCAACGTCACAACCACAAAGGACATCAGAATCAGGCTAAACACCAGTGTCGCTGATTTGGTGTTAAAACGATGCCACCCTGAATAGGATTTGATCTCTTTGAAAATCAGCTCTATCTGCCACCGTAGACGATAGGCCTGGAGCACATCACTCAAGGTGAACTCCACCCGGTTCAGGTTGGTCACAACGAAAACCCACTTCTGTTTTTTGTCATTCCAGCGGACAACCAAGCGGAATGGCCAGGCTTTGAATCCCGGCCATTCTACATCCAGGTCGAGGCACTGGTCTTTGGGGAAGCCAGACAGTACATCCTTCAGTTTTTGTCCTTTGTAGCGATTGAGATTCTTGCCATCCTCCCGTACCGCGCTGAGTATCGTCGGGTTGATACTCTGAGGTGCCTTGCAGATAAAAGAACCCTCCCTGTCATCAATAGCGGCAAAGAGTTCCAGCTCAAAATAACCGGCATCCATTAGCATCAGGATATAGGCCATGGATGTTGGCAGTGGTGGCAGACAGTCTCTTTCTGAACGGGTATCTTCAGTCAGCTGCACCCGCACCAGGTTGTTGGTGAGAAGATCCATTGTCGTATGAAGCTCGACGGCAGCAGGACTGACCGTTGAGAACCTGCCGGGAAATGCTTCTTTCAGGGCATCATAGACAGCTTGTGACGAACCGTCCTGAATCAGAATGTGCTCAAACTCTGAAAATGGACTGTCTTCATCAAACGCCATGACTTTGCGGGAAAATATTTCCAGACACTGCACCCATAGCCACAGGATAAGAGTAGGCAGCGCGTCCTTTTTAGCTTGATTTGCCCAAGAACGATAAGAGACATTCAGCCCCGTCAACTCGTTAAATTTACGGTGTAGATCCGCCTGGGTATCGCAGTTTCCATCACCAGCGAGGGCATCGATCAGTGAGAGGATAAAATCCAAAGGACGGATATCTCGCTGTCGTATAGTAAAACCAAGCTGTTCCGCCATACTTAGGAGTTCTGACCGGTCGAAACAGGTCAACAGTTTTTTTCAACTAATCTACTATTTGCAGTACTCATCTTGTTCAGCCATTGATAATGGTTTCGAAGCTTTATTGTGGCTGTTCAAGGTGGGTTCTGCCGCCGGAAACGAACCTTTTTTGAGCTTAATGTCTACCCTAAGTGAGGCCGTTAGGAACCAGCCCCTCGACCGGGCTTTGGTTGCCCACATTTCCTCCATGTGGCATAGCAAAGGCTTACCGGAAAAGGCGAAAGTGGAAGCCTTCCTGAAGCTGGGCTGCCTGAAACGGGGATGGCAGGGCGTTGATGAGGCAGTCAGGGACCAGCCGCTTGACCGGTCACTGGTCACCAGCATTTCCTCCATGTGTAATGGCAAAGGCTTACCGGAAAAGGCGAAAGTGGAAGCCTTCCTTAAGCTGGGCTGCCTGAAAGACGGATGGCAGGGCATTGATGAGGCCGTCAAGGACCATCCGATTGACCGGAGACTGGTTAGTCACATTTCTTCCATGTGTAATGGCAAAGGCTTACCGGAAAAGGCAAAAGTGGAAGCCTTTCTGAAGCTGGGCTGCCTGAAAGAGGGATGGCAGGGCATTGATGAGGCTGTCAAGGGCAAGCCGCTTAACCGGGCACTGATTACCAGCATATCCTCCGTGTGTCATGGCAAAGGCTTACCGGAAAAGGCGAAAGTTAAAGCCATCCTGAAGCGGAGGTCCGAAAACACTCAGGACGATGCGATAATTGTTATAAAAGAAGAGGCAACTGATGTCATCTCGTTACCTCATCGCATTAATGACCTGGCTCCATTATGGGTGGCAGAACCGTCCGTCAAGAGGGAAGTCGGTGACAGCAGGCAAAGACAAACAACCTTCTTCAGTCAGAGCGACATCCCAAACGATAGAACGATCAGAAAAAGCATTCATGAGTCCATAGCCAGGTATCAAGATCTGGATGACAAGCAAAGAGAGCAGTATTTACAAGAGCGAATGTCCGTGCAAAAACACGATGGATCGATCTTTAGTGAGTTAAAAGGCCAGGAAGAGGTTGTGGCCAGCAGGGATATTTTACAATGGGAGCTGCTGGGTCATTATGCAGGTAAGCAATACCATGACAACACATACCAGCAGGGAGCTCGTGTTATGGGTGCTGCATTGGCCAATATTGACAGCTATAGCTTCGCTCCTGCTCATGGTGTTTTCATCTCAGCGTACAGACAGGGGAATATAACGTCATTGATCAATGCTTTTAGTACTTACTCTGATAAGGAAAAAAATTCCCCGGAACAAAATGTTTCGTAATTTCTCAAAAAGTGCTGGAAGCAGGATAATTTCGGTCAGTCGTCTATCCTCTCACCATGGCTTTTCTAGAACACCAGCAGTTACAACCTGAAGATCTACTGAGATTCATCACTCAGCAGCAAGAGCAGATCATTCAGCTCAAAGAGCAGATAGAATTGCTTGAAGCAGAGATTCGTCGTCTAAAAAAACTGCCCGCAAAGCCTGACATCAAACCAAACACCAAACCTCCCGATGATGACACCGGCAGCCCTGATGGAGATCCATCCGCTCCTGAGGGTAACGATGGAGCCAGCCCAGACACCTCGTCAAAGCAGAAGGTTAAGAAGCCCAACGAGAAAACCAGAAAGCAGCGTAAACAGCCCCGAAAGCCATCGGCGGAAAAATCCATACCCATTGCTGCCACTGATGTTCCGGAGGGATCAATCAGGAATGGAACCACCCCTTTTCATGTTCAGGAACTGACAATACAAACATCCAGTATTGAATATCTTTTAGAGCAATGGGTGACACCCGATGGACAAACCATTACGGCCAAACCGCCAGCCAGCCTTCATGGACATCATTACGGGCCAATGCTGCAGGCCTACGTTCTGCACCAGTATCATGGTTGCTCCGTTACCCAGCCAGAACTGCTGGACTGGCTATGGGACATTGGAATCTCTATTTCCAGCGGGGAACTCAGCCAGCTTCTGACGAAAGGACACGAGCAGTTCCATGCTGAGAAAGATGAGCTGTTGACTACAGGTATTCGCTGTTCAAGTTATATCCAGACAGACGACACGGGAACAAGGCATAAGGGGAAGAACGGTTACTGCACCATCATCAATAACGAGTCCTTTGCCTGGTTCGAGAGCACAGACAGCAAAAGCCGGGAAAATTTCGTAAGCCTACTGCACCGCCCATGGTCAACTTACACGTTCACCGACGATGCCTTGATCTATCTGGAAAAACTGGATTACCCCAAAAAGTGGCTACGCGTTCTTAATCCATACAGAGGCGTCACCTTCCTGAGCCATGAAGCCTGGGAAGAATGTATGAAAGACCTGAGACTAACTGGTAGACGGCGCCAGCAGGCCAGTGAAGCCATGATTTATGGCAGCCTGATACAGCATGGAGCAGGACATCTTACCACCTTCAGTGATGGGGCAAGGCAGTTCGACGTTTTCAAACACAGCCAGTGCTGGATACATGCAGAGCGAGGGCTGGCAAAAGTTCATCCGGTCAATGATCAGCAGGCCATGGCTCAGAAATGGCTTCGGACATGGTTCTGGGCCATTTACGATGACCTTAAAGACTTCAAGACAGAGCCAACTGAAAAAAAGGCAATAAAAGTACGACAGGGGTTCCAGGCGCTGATCCAAACCCAAACGTGCAGTGGGCTTCTTCAGGATGCTCTGTCAGGGTTGGCTGTAATCAAGGAAGAGCTATTACTGGTTCTGGATGACCCGAGCTTACCGCTGCACAACAACCTGAGCGAGAGTCAGATACGAGAATATGTTAAACGACGAAAGATCAGTAGTGGGACGCGAAGCGATTTGGGGCGGCAATGTCGCGACACCTTTGCCAGCCTGAAAAAAACGTGTCGCCTGTATGGTCTCTCTTTTTGGGATTATCTGAAAAGCCGACTAATGGGCGATGGGTTATTTCCGAGATTGAGTAACCTGATTGAGGAGGCTTCACGTCATCTTCCGTGTGGTGCTGCCAGCAGTTTTTGAGAAATTACAATGTTTCATTCCTGAGGCACAGGAATCAGCAAGGGCAGTGGATGGTGTTTATCATCGCGATAAAACCGATACTCGCTCATGAAATTCTTTGGATTGATTATGGGGAACAATACTGGCAGGCAGCACGAGCGCCTATAGCAATCTCTGACGATAACTCTGAAGCTTTATAAGTAGTTGACCATTTGAAACTATATACACTGTCTGATCGACTTGATCTATAAATCCATACCTGCAGGGACTGTATTTTGTACTACTGTTTCCTTATATTTTCAGCCTGCTGAATGCCCATGAAGTTCGTTGAACTATGTCGGGTTTATCTGGTCATTATCAACGTGCTATGAAGGCATAAACTGACCGATCAGATAAAAATAATTGTACCTCCTATGTCAACACCCGCATCAAACCACTCTGTTGTCACCACGTCCGCTGCTACCGTTGCTGCAACTGAACCATTACCGGGCGGCAACAACAGAAAGCGCTATTTCTCGGGACATAGGGTTCAACCCGTTGACAGGGAAAACAGGCGAACTCAAGAGGTATTCAGACCCCGGTTATTTGAAACGAAACAGCCTGCAAAAAAACGCAGGTGTCGGCAACGTGTGGATACCGGACAGAATGGCACATCAGCATTAACTGGGCGGTATTCAACGTTACCAATGATGGGACAGGGACATGAAGTAAGTGCCTCATGCCCAGTGGTTATTATCCACCCACAGCCAATGGATATTGACCCGGGTGAAGATCCCTCTTCCTTATTTTCTGCTGAACCCCCGACAGAGCCACCATCAGAATCGTCAAGTGTCGAACGGGAGCTGGATTACAGCGAAATAATCGCAAAGTTTAGCGCCACTCATCAACAACAAATATTGTCATATCTGAGTCATCCGGGCGTCAAAACTGTACTTTCCAACGTAAGCGCACTGCTGACAACGCTTGAACAGAGGGGTATTCAGTTATCCATGAGTAGAGGCACCCCTCCCCTGCCTACGCTCTTTGCAAAACTTAAGCGATTTAATATTGTTACCGAACATCAGGTTTGTTCAGGGTATTTCCAAAAAGCCAATGTGTTTTTTTCGGCAGTGGGCAAAACCGTGAACAACACTGGCAGTTTAACCAGCATGGTGAATAGCAAGAACAGTGTAACCCTGTTGACGGGCATGAAAGATGGGGAGGTGGCATCCATTGCTGCCAGCCCGTTTTTAAAGCAGATTTCCTCAATGTGTAATGGTAACGGCTTGCCGGAAAAGGCGAAAGTGGCAGCCTTCACGAGGCTGGCCTGCCTGAAAGTGGGATGGCAGGGCATTGATGAGGCCGTTGAGGACCAGCCGCTCGACTGGGCACTGATTACTCACATTTCCTCCATGTGTAATGGCAAAGGCTTACCGGAAAGGGCAAAATTGGAAGCTTTTCTTAGGCTTGTCTGCCTGAAAGAGGGATGGCAGGGCCTTGATGAGGCCGTTAAGGAAAAGCCGCTCGACCGGGTACTGGTCACCCACATTTCCTCCATGTGTCATGGCAAAGGCTTACCGGAGAAGGCACAAGTAGAAGCCTTTCTGAAGCTGGGCTGCCTGAAAGAGGGATGGCGGGGCGTTGATGAGGTTGTTAAGGACAAGCCGATTGACCGGATACTGGTTACCAGCATTTCCTCCATGTGTCATGGCAAAGGCTTACCGGAAAAGGCGAAAATTGAAGCTTTCCTGAAGTTGAGTTGCTTGAAAGAGGGATGGCACGTCATTGATGGGGCCGTTAAGGACCAGCCGCTGGACCGGGCATTGGTCAGCCACATTTCCTCCATGTCTTCTGGTAAAGGCTTACCGGAAAAGGCAAAAGTGGAAGCTTTCCTGAAGCTGGGCTGCCTGAAAGCGGGATGGCAGGGCATTGATGAGGCTGTTAAGGACAAGCCGCTCGATCCGGCACTGGTCAGCAATATTTCCTCCATGTGTCATGGCAAAGGCTTACCGGAAAAGGCAAAAGTGGAAGCTTTCCTGAAGCTGTGCTGCTTGAGAGAGGGATGGCAGGGCATTGATGAGGCCGTTAAGGATAAGCCGATCGATCCGGCACTGGTCAGCAATATTTCCTCCATGTGTCATGGCAAAGGCTTACCGGAAAAGGCAAAAGTGGCAGCCTTCCTGAAGTTGGGCTGCCTGAAAGTGGGATGGCAGGGCATTGATGAGGCCGTTAAGGACCAGCCGCTCGACCGGGTACTGGTTACTCACATTTCCTCTATGTGTAATGGCAAAGGCTTACCGGAAAAGGCGAAAATGGAAGCCTTTCTAAAGCTGGGCTGCCTGAAAGAGGGATGGCAGGGCATTGATGAGGCCGTTAAGGACAAGCCGCTCGACCGGGTACTGGTCACCAGGATTTCCTCCATGTTTCATGGCAAAGGCTTTCCGGAAAAGGCGAAAATGGAAGCCTTTCTAAAGCTGGGCTGCCTGAAAAAGGGATGGCAGGGCATTGATGAGGCCGTTAAGGACCAGCCGCTTGACCGGACACTGGTCGCCCGCATTTCCTCCATGTGCCATGGCAAAGGCTTACCGGAAAAGGCGAAAATGGAAGCCTTCCTGAAGCTGGGCTGCCTGAAAAAGGGATGGCAGGGCAATGATGAGACCGTTAAGGATAAGCCGCTCGATCGGGCTCTGGTCACCAATATTTCCTCTATGACGTCGGGCAAAGGCTTACCGGAAAAGGCAAAAGTGGAAGCCTTCATGAAATTAGGCTGCCTGAAAGAGGGATGGCAGTGCGACTACGAGGTCGTTAAGGACCAGCCGCTCGACCGGGCACTGGTCACCCACATTTCCTCTATGTGTCATGGCAAAGGCTTACCGGAAGCAGTGAAAGTGGAAGCTTTCCTGAAGCTGGGCTGCCTGAAAGAGGGATGGCAGGGTGTTGATGAGGCCGTTAAGAGCAAGCAGCTCGACCGGGCACTGGTCACCAACATTTCCTCCATGTGCCATACCAAAGGCTTACCGGAAAAGGCGAAATTGGAATCTTTCCTGAAGCTCAGCTGCCTGAAAGAGGGGTGGCAGGGCATTGATGAGGCTGTTAAGGGTAAGTCGCTCGATCGGGTACTGGTCACCAGCATTTTCTCTATGTGTTCTGGCAAAGGTTTACCGGAAAAGGCAAAAGTGGAAGCTTTCCTGAGCCTGGGTTGCTTGAGAGATGGATGGCAGGGCATTGATGAAGCCGTCAAGGGCAAGCCGCTTAACCGGGCACTGATCACCAGCATTTCCTCCTTTTATAATGGTAAAGGTATACCGGAAAAAACGACAGTAGAAGCCTTTCTGAAGCAGCGATCCGCAAATACTCGTGACGATGAGATAATTGTTATAAAAGAAGAGGCAACTGATTTAATCTCATTACCTCATCGTATTAATGACCAGGCGCCATTATGGGTGGCAGAACCGTCCGTCAAAAGGTAAGTCGGTGAAAGCAGGCAAAGACAGACAACCTTCTTTAGTCAGATCGACATACCAAATGACAGATCGATCAGAAAAAGCATTAATGAGTCCATAGCCAGGTATCAAGCTCTGGATGACGAGCAAAGAGAGCAGTATTTACAAGAGCGAATGTCCGTGCAAAAACACGATGGATCGATCTTTAGTGAGTTAAAAGGTCAGGATGAGGTCGTCGCCAACAGGGATATTTCACAATGGGAGCTGCTGGGTCATTACGCAGGTAAGCAATACCATGACAACACATACCAACAGGGAGCACGTGTCATGGGTGCTGCATTGGCCAATATTGACAGCTATAGCTTCGCTCCTGCTCATGGTGTTTTCATCTCAGGGTACAGACAGGGAAATATAACGTCGTTGATCAATGCTTTTAGTACTTACTCTGATAAGGAAAAAAATTCCCCGGAACAAAATGTTTCGTTCCTGAGGCACAGAAATCAGCAAGGTCAGTGGATGGTGTTTATTATCGCGATAAAACCCATACCAGCTAATGAAAGCCTTTGGATTGATTATGGGGAGCAATACTGGCAGGCAGCACGAACGCCTATAGCAATCTCTGACGATAACTCTGAAGCTTTATAAGCAGTTGACCATTTGAAACTATATACACTGTCTGATCGACTTGATCTATAAATCCATACCGGCAGGGACTGTATTTTGTACTACTGTTTCCTTATATTTTCAGCCTGCTGAATGCCCATGAAGTTCGTTGAACTATCTCGGGTTTATCTGGTCATTATCAACGTGCTATGAAGGCATAAACCGACCGATCAGATAAAAATAATTGTATCCCCTATGTCAACACCCGTATCAAACCACTCTGTTGTCACCACTTCCACTGCTACCGTTGCTGCTATGGAATCATTACCGGACAACAACAGAAAGCGTTATTTCTCGGGGCATAGGGTTCAACCCGTTGATAAAAACAGGCCAGCTCAAGAGGCTTTCAGGCTCGGGTTTTGCGAATCCAAACAGCCTCCGAAAAAACGCAGGTGTCGGCAATGTGTGGATACCGGACAGAATGGTACATTAGCATCAACTGGGCGGGACTCAACGTTGCCAATGATGGGCCATGAAGTCAGTGCCTCGCGCCCTGCGGTTATTGTTCACCCACAGCCGATGGACATTGACCCGGATTACCGCGAAAGCATCGCAAAGTTTAGCGTCACTCATCAACATCAAATCCTGCCATACCAGAGTCACCCGGGCGTCAAAACCGTACTTTCCAACGTCAGCACACTACTGAAAACGCTTGAGCAAAGGGGTATTCAGCTATCCATGAATAGAGGCCACCCTCCCCTACCGACTCTATTTTCAAAACTTAAGCAATTCAACATGGTGACCGAACATCAAACCTGTTCAGGGTATTTTCAAAAAGCCAATGTGTTCTTTTCGGTAGTGGGCAAAACAGTGAACAACACTGGTAGTTTAACCAGCATGCTATATAGCAAGAGCAGTGTAACCCTGTTAACGCACATGGACGATGGGGACGTAGCAGCCATTGCTGCCAGTCCGTTTATAAAGCAGCTTTCCTCCATGTGTCATGGCAAAGGCTTACCGGAAAAGGCGAAAGTGGCAGCCTTCCTGGAGCTGGATTGCCTGAAAGCGGGATGGCAGGGTATTGATGAGGCCGTTAAGGACCAGCCGCTCGACCGGGCTCTGGTCACTCACATTTCCTCCATGTGTAATGGCAAAGGTTTACCGGAAAAGGCGAAAGTGGAAGCTTTTCTGAGGCTTGTCTGCCTGAAAGAGGGATGGCAGGGTATTGATGAGGCCGTTAAGGACCAGCCGCTCGACCGGGCGCTGGTCACTCACATTTCCTCCATGTGTAATGGCAAAGGCTTACCGGAAAAGGCAAAAGTGGAAGCTTTTCTGAAGCTGGGCTGCCTGAAAGAGGGATGGCAGGGCATTGATGAGGCTGTTAAGGACAAGCCCCTCAACCGGGCACTGGTCACCAATATTTCCTCCATGTCTTCTGGTAGAGGCTTACCAGAAAAGGCGAACGTGGAAGCCTTCCTGAAGCTGGGCTGCCTGAAAGAGGGATGGCAGGGTATTGATGAGGCCGTTAAGGATCAGCCGCTCGACCTGGCACTGATCACTCACATTTCCTCCATGTGTAATGGCAAAGGCTTACCGGAAAGTGCGAAAGTGGAAGCTTTTATGAGGCTTTTCTGCCTGAAAGAGGGATGGCAGGGCATTGATGAGGCCGTTAAGGACCAGCCCCTCGACCGGGCGTTGGTCCCTCACATTTCTTCCATGTGTAATGGCAAAGGCTTGCCGGAAAAGGCAAAAGTGGAAGCCTTCCTGAAGCTGGGCTGCCTGAAACAGGGATGGCAGGGCATTGATGAGGCCGTTATGGGCATGCCGCTCGACCGGACACTGGTCACCTGCATTTCCTCCATGGTGTCTGGTAAAGGCTTACCGGAAAAGGCGAAAGTGGAAGCCTTCCTGAAGCTTGGCTGCCTGAAAGCGGGATGGCAGGGCGTTGATGAGGCCGTTAAGGACCAGCCGCTCGACCGGGTACTAGTCACCAGCATTTCCTCCATGTGTCATGGCAAAGGCTTACCGGAAAAGGCGAAAGTGGAAGCCTTCCTGAAGCTGTGCTGCTTAAGAGAGGGGTGGTGGCAGGGCATTGATGAGGCCGTTAGGGACCAGCCGCTCGACCGGGTACTGGTCACCCATATTTCCTCGATGTGTCATGGCAAAGGCTTACCGGAAAAGGCGAAAATTGAAGCCTTTCTGAAGTTGAGTTGCTTGAAAGAGGAATGGCAGGGCATTGATGAGGCCGTTAGGGACCAGCCGCTCGACCGGGTACTGGTCACCCATATTTCCTCCATGTGTCACGGCAAAGGCTTACCGGAAAAGGTGAAAATTGAAGCCTTTCTGAAGTTAAGTTGCTTGAAAGAGGAATGGCAGGGCATTGATGAGGCCGTTAAGGACAAACCGCTCGACCGGGCACTGGTCACCCACATTTCCTCCATGTGTAATGGCAAAGGCTTACCGGAAAAGGTGAAAGTGGAAGCCTTCCTGCAGCTGGACTGCCTGAAAGAGGGATGGCAGGGCATTGATGGGGCCGTTAAGGACCAGCCCCTCGACCGGTCACTGGTTACCAACGTTTCCTCAATGTGTAACGGCAGAGGCTTACCGGACAAGGCAAAAGTGGAAGCTTTTCTGAAGCTGAGTTGCCTGAAAGCGGGATGGCAGGGTATTGATGAGGCCGTTAAGGGGATGCCACTCGACCGTACACTGGTCACCAACATTTCCTCCATGTGCCATGGCAAAGGCTTACCGGAAAAGGCGAAAGTGGAAGCCTTTCTGACGCTGGGTTGCCTGAAAAAGGGATGGCAGGGCGTTGATGAGGCCGTTAAGGACAAGCCCCTCGACCGGGGACTGGTCACCAATATTTCCTCCATGTTTTCTGGCAAAGGCTTACCGGAAAAGGCGAAAGTGGAAGCCTTCCTGAAACTGGATTGCCTGAAAAAGGGGTGGCAGGGGATTGATGAGGCCGCTAAGGACCAGCCACTCAACCGGACACTGGTTACCCGCATTTCCTCCATGTTTAATGGTAAAGGCTTACCGAGAAAGACGAAATTGGAAGCCTTCCTGAGGCTGGACTGCCTGAAAGAGGGATGGCAGGGCATTGATGAGGCCGTTAAGGATAAGCCGCTTGATTGGGCACTGGTCGCCCACATTTCTTCCATGTGTCATGGTAAAGGCCTACCGGAAAAGGCGACATTGGAAGCCTTCCTGAAGCTGGACTGCCTGAAAGAGGGATGGCAGGGCATTGATGGGTACGTTAAGGATAAGCCGATTGACCGGGGACTGGTCACCAGCATATCCTCCTTGTGTAATTGCAGAGGCTTGCCGGAAAAGGCGAAAGTGGAAGCCTTTCTGAAGCTGGGCTGCCTGAAAGAGGGATGGCTGGGCATTGATGAGGCAGTCAAGGGCAAGCCGCTTAACCGGGCACTGATCACCAGCATTTCCTCCTTTTATAATGGTAAGGGTATACCGGGAAAAACGACAGTAGAAGCCTTTCTGAAGCAGCGGTCCGAAAACACTCAGGACGATGAGATAATTTTTATAAAAGAAGAGGTAACTGATTTAATCTCGTTACCTCACCGTATTAATGACCAGGCGCCATTATGGACGGCAGAACAGTCTGTCAAAAGGGAAGTTGGTGACAGCAGGCAAAGACAATCAACTTTCTTCAGTCAGATCGACATCCCAAACGACAGATCAATCAGAAAAAAGCATTAATGAGTCCATAGCCAGGTATCAAGCTCTGGATGACAAGCAAAGAGCGCAGTATTTACACGAGCGAATGTCCGTTCAAAAACACGATGGATCGATCTTTAGCGAGTTAAAAGGCCAGGAAGAGGTTGTTGCCAGCAGGGATATTTCGCAATGGGAGCTGCTGGGGCATTATGCAGGTAAGCAATACCATGACAACACATACCAACAGGGAGCACGTGTCATGGGTGCTGCATTGGCCAATATTGACAGCTATAGCTTCGCTCCTGCTCATGGTGTTTTCATCTCAGCGTACAGACAGGGGAATATAACGTCGTTGATCAATGCTTTTACTACTTACTCTGATAAGGAAAACAATTCCCCCGGAACAAAATGTTTCGTTCCTGAGGCACAGGAATCAGCAAGGGCAGTGGATGGTGTTTATTATCGCGATAAAACCCATACCCGCTAAAGAAAGCCTTTGGATTGATTATGGGGAACAATACTGGCAGGCAGCACGAGCGCCTATAGCAATCTCTGACGATAACTCTGAAGCTTTATAAGCAGTTGACCATTTGAAATTATATAAACTGTCTGATCGACTTGATCTATAAATCCATACCGAGGCTGTCGCGAAACCCTCAAGCAGGTACAATACAGAAATTGCCTGCTTGTACCTCTGACACAATGACGACAAAACAAAAAGTACACATTGATCGAACGCCCCAATTCGATATTTTTGCGCCCATCACCCAGAGTGAAGTGGAAAGTAAACCGGTAAATCCTTCGCATTCATCGCAAAGGTGCTTTATTTCTCCTGATGCTGAAACTATTTACCTGGGTAATACATCGCTCAAAAACTATCTTGAGCTGGCTGGTCAGAAAACCCCGGCTATCATAGCATCGCTTTTGGAAGAGCAGGATTGGTCAGAGTTTGAAGCACTTTACAAGAACACTGGTCGCCCACCCTATGCACCTCGCTGCATGGTCGGATTGATTCTCTATGGCATTATGCAGGGCACTACCTCTTTGCGGGCACTGGAGCGGCTGGCACGAATGGATCTCGGCTGCATGTGGGTCAGCGGTGGAATATTCCCCGACCATGCTAATATTGGCCGCTTTATTAACCGCCACGCCGAGCACCTGACCGGCTCTTTCTTTGAGTCCATAGTAAAAACAGTACTCAGGAGAACGCATTCAAAAGGTGATCGTCTTGCCGGTGATGGTACTGTAGTTGAGGCTGCTTGCTCCCATTACCACCTGATCAGGGAAGAAGCAGTAAAAACCGCTCTGGAAGAAGCTCAACAGCAGTTAGAAAAAGCACCGGAAGACCCCATCAAAAAGGCCGATGTCGAAAAAAAGACAGATGTCTTTAACAAGCTACAGGAGCGTCAAGCACTACGAAAGCGGGCAGGTAGCAAGCCAGAAGATATTCGTATTAGCCCCGTTGAGCCCGAGGCTGTCGTTCAGAAAATGAAGCGGGGACGGGGGCATGCCGCATCGTATAAGCCATCAGTATTGGTCAATGAGCAAAGGGTGGTGTTAGCACAGGCTGTGGATCCAAGTAACGAGGCGGCGGTTATCCCCGAGATGCTTGATCAGGCTGGCCGTATCACAGGCTCCCAGCCCGATGAATTATTGCTGGATGCAGGCTACTGTTGTGAGTCAGTCATTACCACCACGTTGGAGCGGGATATCAGTCTTTTGTGCCCTGAGGGCCGTCAACCTGGAGAATTGAAAAAGAGTAAACAATTCCAGAAAGGGCACTTCAGGTATGATGAAGTCACAGACAGTTACCAATGTCCGGCAGGTCAACAGCTAAGGCTACTCTATAAGCCCGGGAACCCCGATCGGCCAAGGGCGCAATGGGTTTATGGTGGAGCGCCTTGTGATCACTGCCCCCTTCGAAGCCAATGCACAACCAGTAAGACTGGCCGTCGAATCAGGCGTTTCAAAGTAGACGACGCAAGGGATGCGTTGAAAACAGCCATGGAACATCCGGCAGCAAAGGCGGTGTTCAAAAAACGACAGGCAATGGTTGAGCCTGTGTTTGGTTATCTGAGAACGGTGCAGGGCTTAAATCGGTTTCGTCGTCGGGGACTGAAGGCTGTCAGACTGGAATTTAGTCTCCACTTGCTGGCTTATAACCTGAGCCGGGTAGCAGCGGCTTATTTCACAGCTATTTTGTGGCCTATTGGACGCAGCATAAGGGCACTTAGGCTATATACAAAAAATAATGCAGCGACGTTACAGATATACAATGATGGCAGTATAACCAAATAAAGGTACTCATAGCCTGCCAGATGGCTGATAATGAGGCTTTAGCGACAACCTCTACCGGCAGGGACTGTATTTTGTACTACTGTTTCCTTATATTTTCAGCCTGCTGAATGCCCATGAAGTTCGTTGAACTATCTCGGGTTTATCCGGTCATTATCAACGTGCTATGAAGGCATAAACTGACCGATCAGATAAAAATAATCGTAACTCCCTATGTCAACACCCGTATCAAAGCACTCTGTTTTCACCACTCCCACTGCTACCGTTGCTGCTACTGCACCATTACCGGGCGGCAACAATCGAAAGCGCTATTTCTCGGGACACAGGGTTCAACCCGTTGACAGGGAAAACAGTCGAACTCAAGAAGTATTCAGACCCCGGTTATGTGAAACGAAACAGCCTGCAAAAAAACGCAGTTGTCGGCAACGTGTGAATACCGGACAAAATTGCACATCAACATCAACTGGGCGGGACTCAACGTTACCAATGATGGGACATGAAGTCAGTGCCTCACGCCCGGTGGTTACTGTCCACCCACAGCCGATGGACATTGACCCGGATTACAGCGAAATCATCGCAAAGTTTAGCGTTACTCATCAACATCAAATCATGCCATCCCTGAGTCACCCGGGCGTCAAAACCGTACTTTCCAATGTCAGCACACTACTGAAAACGCTTGAGCAAAGGGGTATTCAGCTATCCATGAGCAGAGGGGCCTCTCCTCTACCGACTCTCTTTGCAAAACTTAAGCGATTTAATATGGTTACCGAACATCAGGTTTGTTCAAGGTATTTTCAAAAAGCCAATGTGTTTTTTTCGGCAGTGGGCAAAACAGTGAACAACACTGGCTGTTTAACCAGCATGGTGAGTAGCAAGAACAGTATAACCCTCTTTACGGGCATGGACGATGGGGAGGTAGCATCCATTGCTGCCAGTCCGTTTTTAAAGCAGATTTCCTCCATGTGTAATGGTAAAGGCTTGCCGGAAAAGGCGAAAGTGGAGGCTTTCCTGAAGCTTGGCTGCCTGAAAGAGGGCTGGCAGGGCATTGATGAGGCCGTTAAGGACCAGCCGCTCGACCGGGCACTGGTTATGCACATTTCCTCCATGTGTAATGGCAAAGGCTTACCGGAAAAGGCGAAAGTGGAGGCTTTCCTGAAGCTGGGCTGCCTGAAAGAGGGTTGGCAAGGCATTGATGAGGCCGTTAAGGACAAGCCGCTCAACCGGGCGCTGATCACCAATATTTCCTCCATGTCTTCTGGTACTCGACTTTAGAGTCTGTATAAAACGATAATTCGGTCAGCTTTTTATAGTGAAGCAAGCCGAAATCAGTGAACTGTTTTTCCAAGTTCGTTATTACTTCCGTTTTTTGCCTAAAAGCCTTTAGTTATGCTGCTTCTGAATTATCCGGTATTAACTGGTCGATCAGATCGCGAAAATTGAACTCATATTTTTGCTTATATCTGTTCCAGCCCTTGCGAATAGAGAACCTCGGAATAATTCCTGAAAGAGCAATTTTCATCATGCCTGCAGTGGTTGTATCCGGGCTTCTCCAGGGTATCCGAGAAATATTCAGACATGCCTGATTTTTACAAACGGTTAATAACTGCAATAATGCATAGCCTGCCATTTTCAAATGCATCCATCGAAGCAGTGTTCGCAATTTCTGCTGCCATAAATGGCAACAGCCAAAAGCATGTTTGAGTTGGTGAAACATTGGCTCTACCGGCCATCTCCGGGAATAGGCACGAAGCACCTCCAGTCCCTCAAGTTCCGGATTGGTCGAGATGAATATTCTGCTTTCGGTCAGACCTTTGTCATTTTCAAAGCGACTCCAGACGACGCGTACTTCACGACCTTTAAGGAATCTGGCGCGACAGATCAGGGTACGATAACGTATTTTGCGAAATTTGCCGTACATCCATACTGTTGCTTTTTCTTCCGGCAGTTTCTTAACCTGTTCTGTCGTCATCTTGATGCCGTACTTTTTTGGGCGCCCTCGCTTCTTTACGGTGGGTGCTGGCGGCAAAGCATAGAGGGCCCGATTTGAAGGTATCTGACCAACAACTTCTATGTTCATTTCCAGAGCTGGCTTTATCAGTGTCCAGTTCATATACCAGCAATCGGTTAGCAGGCGTAGCACTCGATCCTTCACTTCATTGCGTACCACCCTGAGCATGGCCACGGCAATTTTCAGTTTGCTGGTGTTACCTGAAGCTGGTGTCGGAAATGAGATCACCGGTATGGCGGTAAATACTTCATCTGCAGCCCGCTCAAATATGATGGCCAGGGAAACCCAACACTGCCCCCAGATGTACGTCGGCCGATTGCGTTTCTTGCTGTGTTGATGATGTGTACGACAAGCAGGGGCTTTGTCGGAAAACCGTTCGATTACCCAGTCATCAAGCCCCAGGACCACAGGTTGATTCTCAGGAGCTTTGGAGCAGACCAGACGGATCAAGTGGCGTGCCAAGTTCTTCCATTGCCACTTGCCCTGAGATAGCCAGTGGTGGTAGCTGCTCCACACACAATGAAAATCAATTGTTAACAACGCCTGTGTAACAAAGCCGTCGGCTGAAAGCATGCAACCGAACAGCAGTTCGCAGAACGTTGGTACTGCAGTTGATGATAGCGCTCCAGCAAGAAAGGTTGTATATGAAGCGAGCTCCCTGAGGATTACTTGATGATCTGAAGTGAGCATGGCAACCATCTCGAATTTCGTCATTGGGGATGGTTGCTTTTAGCAGATTATGCGCCGGAACTATTGTGCTCTTAAAACTCTAAAGTCGAGTTCTGGTAGACGCTTACCAGAAAAGGCGAAAGTAGAAGCCTTCCTGAAGCTGGGCTGTTTGAAAGAGGGATGGCAGGGCAATGATAAGGCCGTTAAGGAAAAGCCGCTCGACCGGGTACTGGTCACCAGGATTTCCTCCATGTGTCATGGCAAAGGCTTACCGGAGAAGGCAAAAGTAGAAGCCTTTCTGAAGCTGGGCTGCCTGAAAGAGGGATGGCGGGGCATTGATAAGGCCGTTAAGGACAAGCCGATTGACCGGATACTGGTCACCAGCATTTCCTCCATGTGTCATGGCAAAGGCTTACCAGAAAAGGCGAAAATTGAAGCCTTCCTGAAGTTGAGTTGCTTGAAAGGGGCATGGCCGGGCATTGATGAGGCCGTTAAGGACAAGCCGCTCGATCTGGCACTGGTCAGCAATATTTCCTCTATGTGTAATGGCAAAGGCTTACCGGAAAAGTCGAAAGTGGCGGCCTTCCTGAAGTTGGGCTGCCTGAAAGTGGGATGGCAGGGCATTGATGAGGCCGTTAAGGACCAGCCGCTCGACCGGGCACTGGTCACCAACATTTCCTCCATGTGTAATGGCAAAGGCTTACCGGAAAAGGCGAAAATAGAGGCTTTCCTGAAGCTGGGTTGCCTGAAAGAGGGATGTCAGGGCATTGATGAGGCCGTTAAGGAAAAACCGCTCGACCGGGTACTGGTCACCAGGATTTCCTCCATGTGTCATGGCAAAGGCTTACCGGAGAAGGCAAAAGTAGAAGCCTTTCTGAAGCTGGGCTGCCTGAAACAGGGATGGCAGGGTATTGATGAGGCCGTTAAGGACCAGCCGCTCGACCGTACACTGGTCGCCCACATTTCCTCCATGTGTCATGGCAAAGGCTTACCGGAAAAGGCGAAAATGGAAGCCTTCCTGAAGCTGGGCTGTCTGAAAAAGGGATGGCAGGGCAATGATGATGCCGTTAAGGATAAGCCGCTCGATCGGGCTCTGGTCACCAATATTTCCTCTATGGCGTCTGGCAAAGGCTTACCAGAAAAGGCGAAAGTGGAAGCCTTCCTGAAGTTAGGCTGCCTGAAAGAGGGATGGCAGGGCAATGATAAGGCCGTTAAGGACCAGGCGCTCGACCGGGCACTGGTCACCCACATTTCCTCCATGTGTCAGGGCAAAGGCTTTCCGGAAAAGTCGAAAGTAAAAGCTTTCCTGAAGCTGGACTGCCTGAAACAGGGATGGCAGGGCATTGATGAAGCCGTTAAGGACCAGCCACTCGACCGGACACTGGTCGCCCACATTTCCTCCATGTGTCATGGCAAAGGCTTACCGGAAAAAGCGAAAATGGAAGCCTTCCTCAAGCTGGGCTGCCTGAAAGAGGGATGGCAGGGTAATGATGAGGCCGTTAAGGATAAGCCGCTCAATCAGGCTCTGGTCACCAATATTTCCTCTATGACGTCTGGCAAAGGCTTTCCGGAAAAGTCGAAAGTAGAAGCTTTCCTAAAGCTGGACTGCCTGAAACAGGGATGGCAGGGCATTGATGAGGCCGTTAAGGAGCAGCCGCTCGACCGGGCACTGGTCACCCACATTTCCTCCATGTGTCATGGCAAAGGCTTACCGGGAAAGGCGAAAATGGAAGCCTTCCTGAAGCTGGGCTGCCTGAAAAAGGGATGGCAGGGCAATGATGAGGTTGTTAAGGATAAGCCGATCGATCGGGCTCTGGTCACCAATATTTCCTCTATGATGTCTGGCAGAGGCTTACCGGAAAAGGCGAAAGTTGAAGCCTTTCTGAAACTGGGCTGCCTGAAAGAGGGATGGCAGGGCAATGATGAGGCCGTTAAGGGCAAGCCGATGGACCGGGGACTGGTCACCAGCATATCCTGCATGTGTAATGGCAAAGGCTTACCGGAAAAGGCGAAAGTTAAAGCCATCCTGAAGCAGCGGTCCGAAAACACTCAGGACGATGAGATACTTGTTATAAAAGAAGAGGCAACTGATTTAATCTCGTTACCTCATCGTATTAATGACCTGGCTCCATTATGGGTGGCAGAACAGTCTGTCAAAAGGGAAGTCGTTGACAGCAGGCAAAAACAAACAACCTTCTTCAGTCAGATCGACATACCAAATGACAGATCGATCAGAAAAAGCATTCATGAGTCCATAGCAAAGTATCAAGCGCTGGATGACGAGCAAAGAGAGCAGTATTTACAAGAGCGAATGTCCGTTCAAAAACACGATGGAGCAATCTTTAGTGAGTTAAAAGGTCAGGAAGAGGTCGTTGCCAGCAGGGATATTTCGCAATGGGAGCTGTTGGGGCATTACGCAGGTAAGCAATACCATGACAACACATACCAACAGGGAGCACGTGTCATGGGTGCTGCATTGGCCAATATTGACCGCTATAGCTTCGCTCCTGCTCATGGTGTTTTCATCTCAGGGTACAGACAGGGAAATATAACGTCGTTGATCAATGCTTTTAGTACTTACTCTGATAAGGAAAAAAATTCCCCGGAACAAAATGTTTCGTTTCTGAGGCACAGGAATCAGCAAGGGCAGTGGATGGTGTTTATCATCGCGATAAAACCCATACCCGCTAAAGAAAGCCTTTGGATTGATTATGGGGAACAATACTGGCAGGCAGCACGAGCGCCTATAGCAATCTCTGACGATAACTCTGAAGCTTTATAAGCAGTTGACCATTTGAAATTATATAAACGGTCTGATCGACTTGATCTATAAATCCACACCGGCAGGGACTGTATTTTGTACTACTGTTTCCTTATATTTTCAGCCTGCTGAATGCCCATGAAGTTCGTTGAACTATCTCGGGTTTATCCGGTCATTATCAACGTGCTATGAAGGCATAAACTGACCGATCAGATAAAAATAATCGTAACTCCCTATGTCAACATCCATATCAAAGCACTCTGTTTTCACCACTCCCACTGCTACCGTTGCTGCTACTGCACCATTACCGGGCGGCAACAATCGAAAGCGCTATTTCTCGGGACACAGGGTTCAACCCGTTGACAGGGAAAACAGTCAAACTCAAGAAGTATGCAGACCCCGGTTATGTGAAACGAAACAGCCTGCAAAAAAACGCAGTTGTCGGCAACGCGTGAATACCGCAGAGACTGGCACATTGACATCCATTGAGCGGGCTTCAGCTTTTTCAATGATGGGGCATGAAGTCAGTACCTCACGCTCTCCTGTGGTTATCGTCCATCCAGAGCCAATGGACATTGATTCTGGTGAAGTTCACTCTTCCTTATTTTCCGTTGAACACCCGATAGAGCCATCACCTGAATCGTCAAGTGTTGACCGGGAGCTGAATTACAGAGAAATCATCGCGAAGTTTAGTGTTACTCATCAACATCAAATAATGCCATACCTCAGTCAACCGGGCGTCAAAACATTACTTTCCAACGTCAGTATACTACTGAAAACGCTGGAGCAAAGGGGTATTCAGCTATCCATGAGCAGAGGGGCCTCTCCTCTACCGACTCTCTTTGCAAAACTTAAGCGATTTAATATGGTTACCGAACATCAGGTTTGTTCAGGGTATTTTCAAAAAGCCAATGTGTTTTTTTCGGCAGTGGGCAAAACAGTGAACAACACTGGCAGTTTAACCAGCATGTTACATAGCAAGAACAGTGTAACCCTCTTTACGGGCATGGACGATGGGGATGTAGCAGCCATTGCTGCCAGCCCGTTTTTAAAGCAAATTTCCTCCATGTGTAATGGCAAAGGCGTACCGGAAAGGGTGAAAATGGAAGCCTTCCTTAAGCTGGGCTGCCTGAAACAGGGATGGCAGGGTATTGATGAGGCCGTTAAGGATAAGCCCCTCGACCGGGCATTGGTTACCAACATTTCCTCCATGTGTAATGGTAAAGGCTTACCGGAAAAGGCGAAAGTGGTAGCTTTCCTGAAGCTGTGCTGTTTGAAAAAGGGATGGCAGGGCCTTGATAAGGCCGTTAAGAATCAGCCGTTCGACCGGGTATTGCTCAGCCATATTTCCTCCATGTCTTCTGGCAGAGGCTTACCTGAAAAGGCAAAAGTGGAAGCCTTCCTGAGCCTGGGTTGCCTGAAAGAGGGATGGCAGGGCATGGATGAGGCCGTTAAGGACCAGCCGCTCGACCGGATACTGATCGCCCATATTTCCTCCATGTGTCATCGCAAAGGCTTACCGGAAAAGGCAAAAGTGGAAGCTTTTCTGAAGCTGGGCTGCCTGAAAGAGGGATGGAATGGCAATGACGGGGTCGTTAAGGATAAGCCGATCGATCGGGCTCTGGTCACCAATATTTCCTCTATGACGTCTGGCAAAGGCTTACCGGAAAAGGCGAAAGTGGAAGCCTTCCTGACGCTGGGCTGTCTGAAAGAGGGATGGCAGGGTATTGATGAGGCTGTTAACGACATGGCGCTTGACCGGACACTGGTTACCCATATTTCCTCCATGTGTCATTGCAAAGGCTTACCGGAAAAGGCAAAAGTGGAAGCTTTTCTGAAGCTGGGCTGCCTGAGAGAGGGATGGCAGGGCATTGATGGGGCCGTTAAGAACAGGCGGCTTGATCGGGTCCTGGTCAGTCACATTTCCTCCATGTGTAATGGCAAGGGCTTACCGGAAAAGGCGAAAGTGGAAGCTTTTCTGAAGCTGGGCTGCCTGAAAAAGGGATGGCAGGGCGATGACGAGGCCGTTAAGGACCAGCCGCTCGATCGGGCCCTGGTCAGCCACATTTCCTCCATGTGTAATGGCAAGGGCTTACCGGAAAAGGCGAAAGTGGAAGCCTTTCTGAAGCTGGACTGCCTGAGAGAGGGATGGCAGGGCATTGATGAGGTCGTTAAGGACAAGCCGCTCAACCGGGCACTGGTCACCAACCTTTCCTCTATGTTTCATGGCAAAGGCTTACCGGAAAAGGTGAAAGTAGAAGCTTTCCTGAAGCTGGGCTGTCTGAAAGAGGGATGGCAGGGCATTGATGAGGCCGTTAAGGACAAACCGCTTAACCGGCCGCTGATCACCAATATTTCTTCCATGTCTTCTGGTAAAGGCTTACCAGAAAAGGCGAAAGTGGAAGCTTTCCTGAAGCTGGACTGTTTGAAAGAGGGATGGCAGGGCATTGATGAGGCTGTTAACGACGTGGCGCTTGACCGGACACTGGTCACCCATATTTCCTCCATGTGTCATGGCAAAGGCTTACCGGAAAAGGCAAGAGTGGAAGCCTTCCTGACGCTGGGCTGCCTGAAAGAGGGATGGCAGGGCATTGATGAGGTCGTTAAGGACAAGCCGCTCAACCGGGCACTGGTCAGCAACATTTCCTCTATTTTTCATGGCAAAGGCTTACCGGAAAAGGCGAAAGTAGAGGCTTTCCTGAAGCTGGGCTGCCTGAAAAAGGGATGGAAGGGCAATGATGGGGCCGTTAAGGGCAAGCCTCTCGACAGGGTCCTGGTCAACAACATTTCCTCCATGTCTTCTGGCAGAGGCTTGCCGGAAAAGGCGAAAGTGGAAGCTTTCCTGAAACTGGGCTGCCTGAAAGAGGGGTGGCAGGGCATTGATGAGGCCGTGAAGGATAAGCCCCTCGACCGGAGGCTTGTCACCAGCATATCCTCCATGTGTAATGGCAAAGGTTTACCGGAAAAGGCGAAAGTGGAAGCCTTTCTGAAGCTGGGCTGCCTGAAAGAGGGTTGGCAGGGCGATGACGAGGCCGTTAACGACATGGCGCTTGACCGGACACTGGTCACCCATATTTCCTCCATGTGTCATGGCAAAGGCTTACCGGAAAAAGCAAGAGTGGAAGCCTTCCTGACGCTGGGCTGCCTGAAAGAGGGATGGCAGGGCAATGATGAGGTCGTTAAGGACAAGCCGCTCAACCAGGCACTGGTCACCAACATTTCCTCTATGTTTCATGGCAAAGGCTTACCGGAAAAGGTGACAGTTAAAGCCATCCTGAAGCAACGGTGCGAAAACACTCAGGGCGATGAGATAATGGTTATAAAAGAAGAGGCAACTGATTTAATCTCGTTACCTCATCGTATTAATGACCTGGCTCCATTATGGGTGGCAGAACAGTCTGTCAAAAGGGAAGTCGTTGACAGCAGGCAAAAACAAACAACCTTCTTCAGTCAGATCGACATACCAAATGACAGATCAATTAGAAAGAGCATTAATGAGTCTATAGCCAAGTATCAAGCGCTGGGTGACGAACAAAGAGAGCAGTATTTAAAAGAGCGGATGTCCGTTCAAAAACACGATGGATCGATCTTTAGTGAGTTAAAAGGCCCAGGAAGAGGTTGTTGCCAGCAGGGATATTTCGCAATGGGAGCTGCTGGGGCATTACGCGGGTAAGCAATACCGCGATAACTCCTACCAACAGGGAGCACGTGTCATGGGTGCTGCATTGGCAAATATTGATCGCTATAGCTTCGCTCCTGCCCATGGTGTTTTCATCTCAGCTTACAGAGAAGGCAATATAACGTCGTTGATCAATGCTTTTAGTACCTACTCCGATAAGGAAAAAAACTCCCCGGAACAAAATGTTTCGTTTCTGAGGCACAGGAATCAGCAAGGTCAGTGGATGGTGTTTATTATCGCGATAAAACCCATACCCGCTAATGAAAGCTTGTGGATTGATTATGGGGAGCAATACTGGCAGGCAGCACGAGCGCCTATAGAAATTTTCGATGATAATTTTGAAGCAGGTATACCTGTTGGTGATGATTTTTAAAGTTCAATATACGTACGGTGCTTACATTCAGCTTATCCAAGGGGTTATCAATCACCTGTTTCGACGGAACAGGGTAAAGAATATCTGGCACTGTTTAGAACTCAGACTGATCTTAAACCCGATGGTTCACTCAACAGTGAACCATCGGGTCAGCCAATCGTTACAACATTTACAGTATGCCTTCATTATTTACAATATAAGCGGTAATTCCGGGGCATCAGGATTAATCTTTTGATTTTCTACCCAACTCATCAGGTCAGCACCGTTCTTAACACCTTCTATTCCTGATGAAACGGTACGAACACAAAGAATACCGACTTTGGTAACACATATCTCTGTAGCACGGTGACCATTGTTAGCCGCTCTGTAATGACTTACCTTATCAAGGGCAACCGGGTTAATACCGCTGGATGGGCAATCGGCCACATCACCATCACAGGAAAGTCGTTCAAACCTCCCTATGGCACTTTTACCCTCTGCCTTACCAGTACCATCGGTTTGCTCGTGTCCGCACTTTTGGTTCTGGGCAATTAACTGATTGA
This sequence comes from Endozoicomonas sp. SCSIO W0465, assembly GCF_023716865.1. NCBI lineage: Bacteria > Pseudomonadati > Pseudomonadota > Gammaproteobacteria > Oceanospirillales > Endozoicomonadaceae > Endozoicomonas > Endozoicomonas sp. SCSIO W0465. The sequence continues at coordinate 4,935,445 of NZ_CP092417.1, read as the reverse complement.
GTGCCTCGATAGATTGTTGCCTGAGTTCAAATCCGAAGGGAATACCATATCCAGCTTTAATCGATGAAGCGGTTTTAGCATCAGCACCCAGCTCCATCAGGAGTTGCTTCATTTGACTAAAGCCAATATCTTGCTTGTGACTGGCGCGTTTATCTCCTGGACCATGTGCAAACTTGACATAATCCTTCAGGGACAAGTCATTGTGCAGAGCCCATGAAGACAAGTAAAACTCAGCGTTTCTTTGCAACCCTTCGGGCATCAGTACATCAGCCTCCATGGGATAATAATTTTTTCCATCCCTGTTGCTTTTGTATATATCCCTCACATGAGGGACCATTGTCGTTTCCAAGGTCAGATTGAAACTTGCTCCATCAAAATCTGCACTCTTATCAGCAAACACATACGCTTGCACCACGGAAACTTTTTCAGGTACCTTTCCGAGACAAGCATTAATTATTCTTGTTTGTACACTACGGGGTAGTGTGCTTAGAGGAATATCTGTACTGATAACCACTGGTTTTAATTTATCTGAAGATAGTTTCAGCCCTATATCGGCGCTTGAAAAGTTATTTCTGAATACCTCAGCTTTAGACACCAGATTACTGGCCATGGATGTCAATCCGGGGGCAGAAGCAGCCCTGACCGGCTGAAGCTCCAGGCGCTCAGGAGCATGCTGTTTTACTGGGGGAGTCTGTCTCGCTCCCTGAGCACCAGCAACTGACCTTACCGGGGCTGGATCAGGGGCATCCAACTCACTGAGAAGCCTGGCCATATTTTGTTTTGCTGTCCTAAATCCCGATTTCTGTAAGTCGCCATTATTGACATAAGCCCCCATCTGGCGCCCAAATTCATTAACTCCCTGTTGAAGAAGCTTATCTGAATCCTGCGCGGACTTCGCCTGTCCTTGAATTTTACCGGTCTCAATAACATCTGATCTCTGAGTCAAGCTGGTAAGTCTTGCGTTTAACTCTGCCCGCTCTGGCTTGGAGGCCTGATCTGTTAGCTTGCTGAGTATTTGCGTTGCCTTTTCAAGATTACTTCTGGCTTGCGTGCGAAGGGCATCCTGGCTAGCACTGTTGGGATTACTTGCTAGTGCATCAAGTACTGCTTCCGCAGCATTCAGGGCATCTCTGATTTTATCAACTGATGTTTCGTTCTGATCGGCATTTTCAGGAAGGGGGGGGGCTGTGGAGGGTTTTACAATATTGCTTGTTTGTCCCGGGAAACTGTTTAACCTGGAAAGCAAGCCGGCATATTCTTTTTGCAGCCGATCTCGCTGAGCTTCCAGGTCAGAGCCCTCCATTTTGGCTATATGGTCTAGAGCTTGCGTCAGGGAAGCTTGAACTTCTCCCAGGTGTCTGGGGTTATGACTCCCCGGGGCTGCTTTCTCAGCGTTCTCTGATGTACTTAATCGAGCTTCTGCTGTTTTAAGCAACGTTTCAACCTTTTCTACCAATTCCTCAGCTTGCCCTTGGGCAGCTGACTGCATTTTTTCTGCTGATGTCTGTGTATTTTTTTTAAATTCCCCAACCCGGACATTGAAAAGACGCAATTGTTCCAGATTTTCCTGGCTGGCTCCCCCCCTTTGTTGCTCCAGCAGTGAACTGACAGCTTGCAATGTGATTTCAGCTTTTTCCAGAAGGCGCTGTTTGTCGTGCTCATCCCGACAACCTGGCAATAAATTGATTTTGCTCTGGATTTCAGTGAATCCATCCTTGATTTGCTGCGTTCTTGCCTCATCCTGAATGCCCGCGAACGTTTTTTCAAGCTTGCTTGCTTGACTTAATAAATCGGTACGATGTTTTCCTGTCGGCAGATGAGGAATTAACGCCATTAATTCATCCATTCGTTTTGAAAATGATGCAATCGATTCAGGAGATTTTCTAAATTGAAAATCAGCAAGCTCATGATTCAGGTTTGCCAGTGAGTCAGTAGCGGTAACACCAGCCCTCAACGCACCAATGTCATTTTTTATTACCGCCTTAATGGTAGTCTGTAAGTTTTGTCTTTCTTCTTCTGAGTTGATAACTCCAGCCTTCCTCAACAAAGATTTAAACTGGTTCTCAAGATCATTTATTTGATCGATATTGGTGTTTTCTAAATCAACGCCAGATATCGAAGAACGTAATTCTTGTAATTCTTTCTGGAATTTACCCAGTTTATAGGTATCTAAATGAGGTTGAGCTTCAGCATATTCCGTTTTTAAACTATTAAACTCAAAGGGTAACTGTAAACCACAGCTTTCAAGCTGTTGAATTACTTGATTGATTCGAACAAATTCTGCCTCAAAAAATTCAATTTCACCCTGTTGTTCTGCGCTCCCCTGCAGGCATTGTACGAGACGCGAAGCTATATGACTTAACTTAGCCCTTTCCTCCTGAATTTTTTGTGCATTCTGACTGTCCAGGTACTGGGGAGGGGCTGTAGCAATTGCGGCTGGTTGAGCGAAAGGCTGCTTTCCATCAAAATACGGGGCATGAACAGTTTCGGGCCTTATGTCTCGTTCAGATATTGCAGGGTCTCTGTGCAACTCACGCTCTGTTCCAACACCTGGACTACTGGTATGCGATGGGTCCGGGGCAGGCATTGTTGCTTTAGCTTTATTCATCTCTTCAAACAATACTTGCTGTCCTCCGGTAAAAACACTTGTTGTGTCCTTGATCCAGGCAAGGAACCTTTCCCCTAAAGAACGTTTGGAAGCATCAGCGGACTTTCCATTGTTGGTTTCGTTCATCAAGCCTAACATCAAGTTAAAAACTGCTCTATCTTTATCATGTTCTAAACCACTATGATCCGCACGATTCATCGGTAATTCATATTTTGCAAATTCCTTTTCAAGTGTTTTCATTTTCCAATCACCTTTTCGGACTTCCTTTGCTTTCTTGCCCATCTTCCTGGTTAGCTTCAGAACTTCGTCATATCTCTTAGGCGCAAGGAATTCACCAATGTCTTTTTCGCTAACATTACGGCTGCAAAAAATTGGTGCTTCAGTACTTTTAAGTCCATCCTTCTGGTCAGTGGTACCGGGGAACGATTGATGAGCTGTAGCAGGGGTTTGCTGGGAAACATACGACATAGACATATTACGTGCTCCTGATCTATTGGATAATAATATTTTGGTATTTTGCGAATTAGATTTTTTGGTCAATCAAAAGTTCAGTTCTTTACTTACATATTTTTTTATTTCTATTATCTCTAAAGAATAAAGAAACGGGGTTGGAGCTTTGATCATTTTCGTATCAAAGTACTAAATTGGGATTATCAAGAAACTGAGTTTGAAAAACATGAAAGCGATGAGGTGATGGTAGATCCACTGAAGTCCGCTATTGGAAGCTTGCTTTAACTATCTCACAAGGCTGCTATTATTCTGCGAGGCGGTCGTGAGCGATCAGGAAAAGTCAGGCTTGACCTGCGAAGTGGTTTCAATGGATATACCATCCAGCTCAGCGTTCACTCGATATCATTTCAGCGATTGATTAACATCCAATACGATACGATATCTGGCCTTACCACTCTCTAAATGTTCAAACGCGTCATTGATCCTGGCCAAATCAAAATGTTCAGTCACTGGCAGGATGTGATGTCTGGCAGCAAACTCCATCATTGCACTCAAGGTCGCAGGTGATCCGACGGGTGAACCCGACAAGAAGAGCTGATGAAAAATAAAAGGCATGATGGAGACAGTAAATGGCGCGGTGACTGCGCCAAGAATATGTAGGCGTCCCTTTGGTTTCAGTGTTGCGATAACCTCATTCCAGTCCATCTCAACGTTAACGGTGGACATGACCAGATCGAATGTTCCTGCCATGGTCTGAATGGCACCGGGATCTCTGGAATTAATGCAGTGGTGCGCCCCCATGTGGCGGGCCTCATCCATTTTGGCTTCGCTGGTCAATGCCGTCACTTCACAGCCCCAGGCGCTGGCAAATTGCAACGCCAGATGGCCCAGGCCACCTATACCTATCACGCCGATATGCGCAGTTGGTTTGATATTAAATTGAACCAGTGGATTAAATACGGTGATGCCACCACACAGGAGCGGGCCAACTTCACCAAGCGCCAGAGCGTTGGGGATTTGGATGACACTGGTTTGTTGAGCTCTGACTTTATTAGCAAAGCCGCCAAAATGATCGATGATGGAAGCGGTGGATTGAGTGCAAAGATTATGGTCGCCACTCAAACATTGAAAGCAGTGGTTGCAGTACCCGCTGTGCCAACCCAGTCCGACCCTGTCGCCTATGTTCAGATGAGCCACTTGTTCACCTCGAGCGGAAATGGTTCCTGCGACTTCATGGCCACCCACAAAAGGAAAAGTACTGATTCCCCATTCATTTCGCCACACGGATAAATCGCTGTGGCATATTCCACAACCATGGACGTCTATCTCGACTTCATCCGGGGCCAGCTCGCCAGGATCGTATTCAAAGGGCTGCAAAGCAGTACCGGCTGATGTGGCTGCGTAAGCCTGGATCATGATTCATTCCTCCGGTTTTACTCGATGGTTTGATCATTTCATCGTAGGCGCTGGATGGCATCCATTCCACATGCTCTGCTATTTCTTTGCCGGGATACTCTTTTGCTTCGTCGATACCGTGAAAAAACATGAGATTGAATCTTTGTCGTTTGAATAAATCAGCTTTGGTAATATGCTGCTATTGGCTTCTGCTTTCTGCCCTTTTTGTTGCTTTCTTATTTTCTGGCTAATAAACGACAGCTTATTAATGGAAACTGCCTCTCATTATCAACGCTACACTGACCATCAGCCACTGGTCCATCTGCAGGGATCGGTCGAGCGGGTTACCTTCCACAGCGAAGCCAGTGGTTTTTTTGTGATTCGGGTCAAGTGCAAGGGGCAGCGTGAGTTGGTGACCATGACCGGCAATACGCCGTCGGTGACACCCGGTGAGTTTGTCGATGCCACCGGCATCTGGTTTAACGATCATAAGCATGGGGTGCAGTTCAAGGTCAAGCAGATCAAAACCATAACACCCAATACCCTGGAAGGAATCGAAAAGTATCTGGGCTCTGGCATGGTGAAGGGCATTGGCCCGCATTTTGCCAAACGGCTGGTGAAAGCCTTTGGTGAACAGGTGTTCGATATTATTGAGGAGAACCCGGAGCGGCTGATGGAGCTGGAGGGCATCGGCAGGAAGCGGCGGGAGAAGATTACCTCGGCCTGGTCGGAGCAGAAGGTGATTCGGGAGATTATGGTGTTTCTGCAATCTCATGGTGTTGGTACAGCCCGGGCGGTGCGTATTTATAAGACTTACGGCGATGAGTCCGTGGCAAAAGTGCAGGAAAACCCGTACCGGCTGGCACTGGATATCCACGGGATTGGCTTTAAAACGGCGGATAACCTGGCCATGCAACTGGGGATCGATCGTGTGTCGTTAATTCGGGCTCAGGCCGGGGTGCGCCATGTGTTGCAGGAGTGCTCCGGGGAAGGACATTGCGCCCGTCCGTTCGAGGCGCTGGTGAGCGATGCAGTCACGTTGCTGGACATACCGGAAGCCACCATTAAGGAAGCGATCCAATGCGAGATTGATGAGGAGCGGCTGACACCTGAGCACATTGATGAGGTGCCCTGCCTGTTTCTGACCCCGCTCTATCGTGCCGAGCAGGGTGTTGCCAACCATGTGATCCGCCTGCTTCAAGGGCGTTCCTGCTGGTCTGGCATTGCCATGGACAAGGCCATTCCCTGGGTGGAGGAGAAGAACAAAATTCGACTGTCCAATTCCCAGAAAAGGGCGATTGAGCTGGCGGTTCTGAATAAGTTCTGCATCATTACCGGTGGCCCTGGTGTGGGTAAGACGACGGTGGTGAATAGCATTCTGAAGATAATCCGGGCCAAGCAGGTTGAGGTGACGCTGTGTGCGCCAACGGGGCGTGCGGCCAAGCGATTGTCTGAATCGACAGGGCAGGCTGCCACTACCATTCACCGGTTGCTGGATTTTGACCCATCCGCTTTTGATTTCAAACGCAATGCCGAGAACCCTCTGGCAACCGATCTGCTGGTGGTGGATGAGTGCTCCATGGTGGATGTGGTGCTGATGAATCAGCTGCTGCGGGCAGTGCCGGATTGTGCAGCGGTATTGCTGGTGGGTGATGTGGATCAATTGCCCTCGGTAGGGCCCGGGTCGGTACTCAGTGATTTGATTAAGTCCGGCAGGGTGCCAGTGGCACGATTGACGGAAATCTTCCGGCAGGCGGCAACCTCACAGATTATTACCGGCTCCCACGCCATTAACCGTGGACAGGCGCCCACAGTGACGAAGAAAGGGGAGGAGACGGACTTCTTCTATTTAACGGCGGAAGAGCCCGAGGCGCTGTTTGCCAAGTTGATGTTGGTGGTCACCCGTCGGTTGCCGGAGACGTTCGGTTTTGATCCGGTCAATGATATCCAGGTGCTGGCCCCGATGAACCGGGGCGGACTGGGTGCCCGCAGCCTGAATGTGGCCCTGCAGGAAGTCCTGAATCCCGATGCTCACCCCCGGGTTACCCGGTATGGCTGGACCTATGCGCCGGGTGACAAGGTGATTCAAACCGTCAATAACTACGACAAGGAGGTGTTCAACGGTGATATTGGCCGGGTAAAAACCATCGACATTGAAGAGGGCGAACTGGTGATTGAGTTCGACGATCGGGAGATCCTTTACCCGGTCAGTGAGCTGGACGAAGTGTCGCTGGCCTACGCTACTACCATCCACAAAAGCCAGGGCTCGGAATACCCGTGTGTGGTGATTCCCATGGCCATGCAGCACTATACTTTGCTGGAACGCAATCTGCTCTACACGGGTGTTACCAGGGGCAAAAAGATGGTAGTGCTGGTGGGACAGCCCAAGGCGGTGGGCATGGCCGCTCGAACTCGCAAGTCGAATCGCCGGTTGACCAATCTGCAGGCCCGCTTGGCCAGACCAGAAACCAGACCAGAAACCAGACCAGAAAGAAGTACAGAAAGCTCCCGGTGATCATCGTACCCAAAAAGCGATCCTCTTCAGTAACCTTCAGACCCTGGCAATAAGCCAATGCCAAGACTAATCAATATATAAAGCCCGATACCAACACCATTGGCCACAATATCGCCAATACTGAAACGGTGGTAACGAGTCAGCTGCTGACAAAGTTCGATAAACACCCCAAAGGCCATCAGCCCCGTCGCTTTCCACCCGATCGTACCTGCTGCTGGAAACGCCAGGTCAATCAGCAAAAAAAGCACCATAAAGGTGAGCGCATGCTTCACCTTATCATTGATAAAGCGAGTGGGATCCCATTTGCCCGGTATCAGCGCCATAATCAGGGCAAAGGTCAGGCCACTGAAAAACAGAATTCGCCAGGTGGAGGGAAGGATTGCCTGGAGTGTGGCTATCAGCTCGTTCATTGCTTGACTCTGTGTTTTGATTCTAAAAAGTCATCGGCCAATAGTCCCCACTGTTAATTATCAAAAGTTAAAATTGAACCTTTGTACCTTTGAACAACTCTAACGAGTGGTGGATGGTGATAAAAATCAATGGAATTCAATATATTAACAATTTAAGTAATTATTCATGTTCCCAAAGAGCACGACAGATATGTCATTAAGGCTGCCCTATTTCGGGGAGCACAATACTGGCAAGAGCGCAAGTAAACGAAAAGAAGCAAGGAGCAGATCGTCTCAATATTTTGGTGGTTACCCTGTCAGTATTATTGATTCAGAGCTGACGAATGCTTTGGTTATTGAACGAAAACATCATATTTGTACGTTTTGTAACGGGGTTCTGCGTTCCGCAGTTCAACTGATACCCTGCGGTCACCGATCTTGTAAGAACTGTCACGACTTGCGTATTTTGATCAGTAAAGAAAAAGTGAAAAACCCGGAAGAGACGTTTTGTCGATCATGCCTTGAACTGGATAAGGCAACCCAACAATTGAAACCAGAGAATAGCAAAAGATGTCTATTTACTTACTCCTATGAAGAAAGGTTTTTTGAAAAACATGAAGCCAGAGAGATTTTCATCAAACATTGTCCCGTAGACAAATGTAAAACATGGACCGGCCGAACTCTGCAGGCTTTATACAAACACGAAAAAGACAACCATGGTGATCTTGAACAGCAGACTTCCCCGCTCTCTGATGCCGATATCCACCAGTTTCCGCTCAACTTTAAAGCTCTGAATTTATTGAGTGAAACGGCACATAGCAGCAAGAAAAAAAGAAAGAAACACAAGAAACCCAAAAACCTTTCTGACCAGCTGATGGTGGATAGCAAAGCGACAAGGCAAGAGGCGGCACTGGCCACAGCAACGACTGAAGCAAAAAGAAATGAAACTGCCAATCAACCAGCAGGCCCTGCAGCCGCCTGTTCAAGCGCCTTATCATTCATACAAAGCCTGGCCATGGGACACAGGCCTTACCATGTGCCTCCTGAAATATTGCAACTTCGCACACATTTTCGGAGTGAGATTACTGATGCTGTCAAACACCAGCCTGAACCAGTGATATTCATAGGTAGTATGGCCTTTCATATGCACGTCAAATACCTCTGGGGTGAGGATGCATTAACCCATATAACACCGGAAACCATGCCGGACGGGATAAGTGAAGAGTTAATTAAACTGTCCCTGGAGCCCAGGGATATCGACCTTTCAGTTCCCCACTTCATTTCACTGGAAGCCGCTAAGGACCGGGCGGTTAAATGGATGATGCAAGCAGTCAGCAAGCATCCATACCCGCAAGCAAAGGTCTTGAAAACTGAGAACCTGCAACTTCATTCACCCGATCATTTCACTACAGCCAGCATCCTCTACCTCAAAGATGGAATACCACGGCCTCAAAATATTCTATTCGCCATAGATATTACGCAAAAAACCGAGTCAACGGATAATGCGCCACAAGATGCGCCACAGGATGCGCCAGAGATGACAAAAAAAATTGCGCAACCTATGGCTAAAGAGATTGAGCCGCATATCTATGCAAAGTGTCTTAGTCACATCATTACCGATGAGACAAGGTGCATTACCAGTTTATGCGGAGGCCAGACTCGGGCACTGAAAGCGGTTATTCGCCTATGCAGCCTTGCCATTTTGGACACCATGCAGCCCGGGCTTGATATGCCGACCAGGGCTTTGCTCGCCGATGCTCTCCGTCAGATACCGGGTCAGGATCAATGCATTTTCCAACTCACCAATAAGCTCAGTGAGAGCAACGGTGATCAATTCCAATTCCTCCCTGCCTTTCTTGAAGCCACTGATTCATGACTTAACTGTCGAAAATACTGAATAGCCTTTCTCTGGCTCTCCACAGCGGTTATATTGGCATTAGAAGTAGAAAAAGAATCGAGGTAGACCATGCGCCGTTGGAATGGCTGGGGTGATGAGCGTTACGTTAAGGAAGTATCCGACCATGGAGGTGCATTGATTGACCGTATTCTCGGCGAACCGACGCCCTTGAAAGATGCCAACCTTGAAAGTGTTCTGGCAAAAGTACCGGCATCATGCCTGCCCCGACATCCACTGATTGTGACTTCAGCAGAAGACCGTGTCCGCCATGCCCGTGGCCAGAGCTTCCCTGACTGGCTGGCCATGCGCAGTGGTGACTTTGGGGTTTTCCCTGACGGTGTCGCTTATCCGGAAACCAGTACACAGGTTCGTGAACTGCTTGCGTTGGCGGTCCAACACGACTTTATTGTGATTCCCTATGGCGGCGGGACATCCGTTGCCGGACATATCACACCTCAGGCAAGTGCAAAAGCCATTTTAACCATCGATATGGGGCACATGAACCAGTTGATGGATCTGAATGAAGAGAGCCAGATTGCCACCTTTGGTGCAGGAACTCCCGGACCACAGATTGAAGCACAGTTACAGGCACGGGGTTATACCCTTGGGCACTATCCCCAGTCCTGGGAACTGTCCACCATCGGTGGCTGGATCGCCTCCCGATCTTCAGGTCAACAGTCACTTCGCTACGGCCGCATTGAGCAGATGTTTGCCGGTGGTCGTATGGAAACCCTTCAGGGCACTCTGGATATTCCGTCAATTCCCGCCTCTTCTGCAGGGCCGGACATTCGAGAACTCACCATGGGCACTGAAGGTCGCCTGGGGATCTTGACGGAAGTAAAGGTACGCGTACAACGTGTAGCAGAAGAGGAGAAGTTTATGGTCTGCTTTATGCCCGACTGGCAGGCAGGCAAAGCCGCCGCCCGGGAAGTTGTCCAGCAGAAGGTCCCGCTGTCCATGATGCGTGTCAGCAACGCGAAAGAGGCGCGAGCCCACGCTCACCTTGGCACCTCGCTGACACAGTTCAAACTGCTGGATGGTTATCTTCGGTTTCGCGGACTGGACGACAATCGATGCATGCTGACCTTCGCTGTTACCGGCTCTGAATACCAAAATAAAGTGGCCCTGAAACAGTTGGGAAAGATTCTGAAACAGTATGGCGGCGTTGGCGGTCCACTGGCCAACATCATGGGTACCATCTGGGCCCATGGCCGGTTCAAGTTTCCCTATCTGCGCGAATCCCTCTGGTCCCGGGGCATCGCGGTTGATACGCTGGAAACCGCTACCGACTGGGGAAATGTGGATGACTTAATGCACCAGATGGAAACGAGCCTGGAAAATGCCTTAAAAGACGAAGGTGAACAGGTCATGGTGTTTACCCACCTTTCCCATATCTATGGTCAGGGATCGAGTATCTATACCACCTGTTTTTTTCGGTGTGCTGGCAGTTACCAAGCCACTCTGGAACGCTGGAAAAAGCTGAAGATAAAAACCTCTGAAGTGATTGCCCAGGGCTATGCCACTATTTCACACCAACACGGCACCGGTCGTGATCATGCCCCTTATATGGCGGCAGAAAAAGGAAAGCTGGGGATGCGGATGATTGACGCCCTGGTGCATGAGTTTGACCCGGACAAACGCCTGAACCCCGGCGTATTACTCCGGGACAACGAATAACTGGTCACTCCATTGAATCAATCAGGCATCCAACCTATGTGGCAACAATCCTGGCAGGCAGGCAACCGGAAACCGTTACTGCAAGCATTAACAAACAATCCGGACGTGGAATGGGATGTCGTTGTGGCCGGCGGCGGCATCACCGGTGCGGGTATTGCCCGCGAAGCAGCACGCCGGGGCTTGAAGGTGCTGCTGGTCGAGCGTCAGGATTTTGCCTGGGGAACGTCCAGCCGGTCATCAAAAATGGTTCATGGCGGTCTTCGCTATATCGCTTCCGGCGATATCAAAACCACGATGCACTCAGTCTCCGAACGGGAACGCCTGATGCGAGAAGCTCCCGGGCTGGTTGATCCGATGGGGTATCTGATGGCTCATTACAAGGGGGCATTTCCCGGGCCGCTGGTCTTTAATCTTCTGCTGCGTATTTATGATTTTTTTGCCGGTAAGCGTTACCGCAAGGTTCATCAATCACACGACATTGCAAACCTGAGCCCTCTCATTAATGATCACAACCTGCTCGGTGCCACCCAGTTTGCCGACGCCATTACCGATGACTCACGTCTGGTTATCCGGGTGTTGCGGGAGGCCCGGAAAGAGGGTGCTACGGTAATGAATTATGTCGGTGTCGATGCTCTGATTAAAAACCATGGTCGAGTGACAGGTGCTGAACTGAAGGATGCAGAAACCGGCCAGGTGATCCCGGTTAAAGCAAAAGTAGTGATTAATGCCACAGGCGCCTGGGGGGATGAACTTCGGGGTGAGATGACCTCAGAGCAGCGTATTCGCCCTGCCCGTGGCAGCCATATTGTCGTGCCCGGTTGGCGACTGCCTGTGGCCCAGGCATACACCGTAATGCACCCGGATGATCAACGACCCGTTTTTATTTTCCCCTGGGAAGGCCGAACCGTTGTCGGAACAACCGATCTGGACAACGGCACTATCGGTAATCATGAAGTGGCCATGACCCGTGAAGAACTGGAATACCTGATGAAAGCCGTTTGCTTCCAGTTCCCGAAAGCCGGGTTAACCGAACAGGATATTATTGCTTCCTGGGCAGGTGTACGCCCGCTGGTCAGCTCAGGGGCACTGAACCCGTCGAAAGAAAAACGTGACCACAGCATCTGGAACGATAACGGACTGGTGACCGTCAGTGGCGGCAAGCTGACCACCTTCCGGTTAATTGCCCTGGATGTATTAAAGGCTGCTGAAGCGTATCTGCCCGGCGTTGATTTCAGTGATACCGGCGCAGATATGTTTACTCAATATGAGCCTGCCAGTGGGCTGTTTAAAAAGCTGCCGGACTATTTACAGAAACGCATCCGGGGCCATTACGGTATGGACGCTGATCATTTGCTGGCACAGATCCGGCCCGGAGAACAGGATGTGATTCCCGGTGCCCGGGCCCTGTGGGCAGAGTTGCGCTGGTCGGCCGGAAATGAAGCCGTTGTACATCTGGATGACCTCCTGCTGCGTCGGACCCGGCTGGGGTTACTGCTGGAGCAGGGCGGCCTGATTTTTGCCGACAGAATCGAGGCCATCTGCCGTGAAGAACTGGGTTGGAGCGAGCAGAAGTGGCAACAGGAAGTTGCCCGTTATCAGTCCATCTGGAATACCTTTTACAGCATCCCGAAATAATGCAATAACGCGGATACTCGACAATAAGAATCAAGAAGTGAGTGCCTAGTGAGTAATTCAGACTATGTGCTGGCCATCGACAATGGCACACAGAGCATTCGTGCCTTAGTGTTTGACAGCGCCGGTAATGAGATCGCCAAAAGCAAAGTTGAGCTGGAGGCCTATTTTTCACAACACCCCGGCTGGGCAGAACAACATCCTGACTACTATTGGCAGCAGCTTGGGCAAGCCTGCAAAGCGTTATGGACCCGGGGCATGGTAACGCCCGGACAGATCAAAGGCGTGGCACTGACGACGCAGCGCTACACCATGATTAACCTGGATGAAGATAAAAAGCCGTTGAGACCGGCCATTGTCTGGATGGATCAGCGTAAAGCCGAGCCAGAAAAGCCGGTTGGTGGCGTCCGGGGGCTGTTGATCAAGACCATAGGCCTGGCCAGTCTTATCGACAATCTGCGGGCCAAAGCCCGTGATAACTGGATTATGCAGCATCAACCGGATATCTGGCAGAAAACGCGTTATTACGTCAATTTATCCGGTTACCTGACCTATCAACTGACTGGCGAAATGAGAGACGCCTGCGGTGCAGTGGCTGGTTACCTGCCCTATGACTATCGCCGCCAGCAATGGGCTGGCCAGCATGACCTGAAATGGCAGCTGTTGGCCGTCAGACGACCTATGTTGCCGGAACTGGTACAACCCGGAGCGTTGTTAGGCCATATTACCGCTGAAGCTGCAGAGCATACCGGTCTGCCTCCGGGTTTACCGATGATTGCAGCCTCATCGGACAAAGCCTGTGAAGTACTGGGTGCTGGCGGCATTGCCCCCCATATTGGCTGCTTGAGTTTTGGCACCACCGCCACCATCAGTACCACAACATCCCGCTACCTTGAAACCATACCTTTTATTCCACCCTACACAGCAGCGATGCCAAAACGTTACAACACCGAAGTGATGATTTATCGTGGTTTCTGGATGGTGAGCTGGTTTAAAAATGAACTGGCCCAGGTTGAGCAGCGGAAGGCGAAGGAGCTGGGTATAGAACCGGAACAATTGTTCGATACCCTGCTCAATCAGGTGCCACCGGGCTCCATGGGTTTGATGATGCAGCCTTACTGGTCACCCGGCGTACGTCAACCCGGGCCGGAAGGCAAAGGCGCTTTTATCGGCTTTGGTGATGTGCATAAGCGGGCACATATTTATCGGGCGATTCTGGAAGGGCTGGCTTATGAATTGCGTTCCGGTAAAGAGCTGATCGAAAAACGCAGTGGCACACCAATTACCCGGTTACGAGTCTCTGGCGGCGGCTCCCAAAGCGATGCTGCGATGCAATTGACGGCAAATATTTTTGGTATGGCGGCAGAGCGACCACACACCTCCGAAGCATCCGGCCTTGGAGCCGCCATCAACTGCTGTGTTGGCCTTGGCATTCACAACGACTACAGCGAAGCCAGTGCTAAAATGACCCGGGTTGGCGATGTGTTTGAGTCGGACTTGCCAACCATGCAGCTGTATGACCGTTTGTACAACGAGGTATATAAAAAAATCTACAAACGTATGCAGCCGCTCTATAAATCCATTCGGGACATTACCGGGTATCCGAAGCATTAATTTTTGGCTCTATTTTGATTACGAACTGCTCTACAGTGAAAACTGACTGTAGGTCACGAAAAACAAGGATTGAGCAACATTACCGGACAATATGCTGACAACCTTTGTAGATAAAGGGCTTCAGCAATGTTCAACCCAGTAGCAGTCTGAAATCCTACAAGAGCCTAATTTTTTATTATTTATACTTTCAAAGCAAAGAATGCCCGCACGCCACCAGTACGATTGTTAAGATTTTCCATGACATTTTTACATTCGAAACCCAGCCCGGTTAATAGTCTGACAGAGGCACTGTTGTCAGGAGCAGCTGTGGCTGTAACCCAATTCAGGGGCAATAATTTAAAGGTCTTTTTTGCAGGAAATAATTTACAGATCCTTTCTTCAGAAAAAATGGTGTTCACTCTATAGCCTTTTTGTTGATACTCTGGTATAGCTTTGCTGATGAGTGCAGCAGCAGCCTGTCTGGCATAACCTGCATTGCGATAACGCTTATGCTCAAGCCCGGCCATTTCAGAATATCCCTCATATTTTCCCGGCTCTCCATACCACATACACTCCCCTGAACCAGCAATAATGTGCCCTATAAAAGGTTCATCCTGACAGGTTGAATCTGGCGTTTTTTTAAAAACAGCCAAAGCACTGAAGGGGTTACCTGACTGCCATCTGGCTACCCAGTCGTTTACTCGTTTTTCCACCTCTGCCCTCTCGGTTGGTTTACCTGAAGCGTAATTTTTAACCGTCTCCTCATCACCCATTAGGGCACAATAGTTATCGATATCACAGGCTTGCACAGATCGCAGGTAAAGATCTTCAGTGTACATGTGGACAATAATTCCATTTGTTCCACTGCTACAGGCTTGATCCTCTGAGGCTTGTTCAATGCTTATTTCAATCGGTCCGTCATAGGCCTTGCCAACAGGAAAGTTTGTTATGGGTAACATGCACGCAAATCTCTATCGGATCAGACATCGCGTTAGAATCAGAAAAGTTGAAATGGTTCCGTACTGACGAATTATCGCAGCGTAGTAACTATCATAGTGCTTGCGGACTGATTTCAATACCTATGTGAAACGTCATCAACCCTTGGTCAGGTGAACTCAACATTGTGTTATCGGATTGTGTTATCGGATTGTGTTATTGGATTGTGTTGTTGGTGTAAATTCTGCAAAATCATCGGACAAAAATAACAATAAACAAGCACAAGGATTTCATCCATGTATCAGGCTCTCGTCGGGATAGGCCTTCCTGTTGCGCTCATTCTCATCATGATCGGTGTTGGACTAAGCCTTACCGTTAACGATTTTACCCAGGTGTTTATGCAGCCCAGAGCTTTTCTGGTGGGCATCACCTGTCAGATGCTGCTGTTGCCTATTATCGCAATATTGATTATTGATCTGACCGGACTGAGTGGCGAGCTGGCCATTGGTCTTTTCATACTGGCACTTTGCCCCGGGGGAACCACGTCCAATCTTTACAGCCTTTTGGCTAAGGCTGATGTCGGACTGTCCATTTCATTAACGACCATTGCCGGGTTCATCACCACCTTTACGATACCTCTGCTGGGTAACTGGGCTATTGACCACTACGCGGGCGAAAGCGCCCGGTTTGAATTACCGGTGCTGATAACCTGGGTCAAGTTGATGGCCATTACCGTTATTCCGACATTGATCGGTATGGGAATCCGCATGCAATGGCAGGGCTTTGCCGGAAAAGCAGAGCCCTACGTCAGCAAACTGTCCATTGGCATACTGACATTGATGATTATCAGTATTGCTCTGGAACTGGGTGGGAAAGTATTGACTTATCTGCTGCAGACAGGCTTTGCTGCCTTGGCTCTGAATGTACTGACCATGTTAATGGGCTATCTGGTGGGCAAATGGCTGGTGGATAATGAACAGCAGGCCAGAACCATCTGTCTGGAGGTGGGGTTGCAGAATGGAACACTGGCTCTGCTGGTGACCGTTACCATTCTGGACAGTACCACCATGTCCATTGGTCCCAGTGTTTATAGTCTCCTGATGTTTGTCACCGCATCGCTGTTCACGATGATGATGTTAAGGAAGGGGTAGGAAAATTTTTTCGGGAGATGGGGTGGAGAGGGGTGGAGAGGGGTAGAGAGAGGGTGGAGAGAGGTTCCTTGTCAGGCTTGTGCATATTGCGGTCGACACGGTATTGATAAACAGGGTGCTAAGTATTGATACGTATCAATGTGCATGTTGATGATTTATTTAATAATTATGCGGTTGATTGGCCATTGACGGTCATGAATATGTCATCCCTTAACCGTTAGGTTGTCCAAGTAGATAGCCTTAACAATACGAACAAAAGTGATCGTGTACAGTCAGAATAAAGAACGGAAACTATCATCCGCAATGTTGAAAATTGAGAAATATTCACTCAGAGATGGGCAGGCAGGCTGGCAGGCGCATCTGGTAAAACCTGATTGCTCCAGAATACACGAGACTCGTCGTTTCAGTTATTCAGACTATGGCGACCTTGCATTTCAGAAAGCATTGGACTGGCTTGAGAGTCAGTACTATCAGCCCGCTGCAAATGACACTGATGGCCAATGCCCGGTGATGGCCATGAGCGATAATCACTGAGTTTTGTTTTTTCAGGTGGGGCGTTTTCTTTTGCTAAGGAGGCACCCTGTTGTTTGCCGTTCAGTAAGGTGCATTGCTTATTTTTGCCATTTGGATAGAGTGGTAACTGAGGATAAGCAAATACACATTGCCTGAAAATAAAGGGGGTTGCCAAATGTCCCGGACAATAAAAGGCTTGATGTCAGCAATGATGGCAACAGTATCGCTGAGCGGTACTGCTGCTGCAGCCCAAAATGATAACCATGTTTATGCCGGGCTGGGCTGGACGGTGAAACAGGGGTGGATACCCTCGGCGATCATTGGCGTTCGCAATGTTGATGTGGATAGCGTCAGCGATGTAACCGGCGTTGATCTTTCCCTTTCTTACCACTTCACTGACGGTTTTGATAAGTTGCTGTTAAAAGGTGTCAGAGGGGAAATTGACTGGCAGGCTGAGCTGGGTGGTGGTTATGACTTTCTGGACCAGTCGTTGCTCCTGACCGGTGGTGTGCAGGGACGTCTGGTTAATTTTTCCATGAACGCCAGCCTGGAGGGCAAGGTTGATGGTGGCCTGGCACTCAATAGCATCGATAAATATGGCTGGCAGCCATAGATACCCATGTCTCATGTTCGGGGCAAGTTTGTTGCGCTAACGTTTAATTGGCTGTTGACGGCGTTAGAAAAATGAGCATAATACGCCATCACTGGTTCGGCACAACATATATTTGCAGTGTTTGTTCCAGTGAGTTAACGGGGTATAGCGCAGTCTGGTAGCGCGCCTGCTTTGGGAGCAGGATGTCGGGAGTTCGAATCTCTCTACCCCGACCAGATTTTTTTTATTAGCCAGCATTATGCTGGCTTTTTTTTTGTGTGCATGGATGTACGGTATGCTGGCAATGCAGAGGTCGTTGTCAGAGCTGTAGCTTAACTCTGGAAATAGTATTTCAAGCCATCAATTGCTCTATTAAAGCAACTTCATCATCCGTCAGTGGCGTCTGCAGACAATTCAGGTCTTGTTGCATGTGTTGCGCATCGCTGGTCCCTGTTAATACGATCATTCCCATTTTTAATGCGGCCTGAAAAATGACCTGTGGTCCGGTCAATCCGGTTCTGGCCATAATGGCCTGAAATTCAGGCTTTTCGAACAACGGACTGTTGGCAGTCAGTAAAGAGAACCCCTGGTAATGAATGTTATGTCGATGGCATAGCTCCCGTATAGTGGCGTCCCATCCGGTGCTGGCAAAACAACGGTTCTGCACCAGCATGGGTTTGATGGCTGCATGGTGACTCAGGTACTCCAGCTGGTCGTGATTGACATTGCTGACACCCAGAAGTTTGACCTGGCCAGATCGGTAGAAGTTTTCCATGGCTTCCCAGACGGCAAAGTCCCGGTCACTGAGTCCATGAATCTGTGAGGGGCCATGCAGCAGGTAAGCATCCAGGTAGTCCGTTTTTAAATGCTCCAGAGACGAAAGAAAGGATTGCTCTACCTGGGTTTTGGTCTCAGCCCCGGGGCTATAAGGTAGACGGTTGTCCTGTCCTTCGAGGTAGGTGAATTTAGTCTGTAAAAACAAGTCATCACGGGTTTTTCCGCTGGTCTGATAAAAGTTTTGCAATGCTTCCCCAACCCCTTCTTCAAAATAATGTTTGCGCTGGTTGGCGGTGTCTATTGCCGTAAAGCCGTTATTCAGGGCTTTCAGTGTCAGCTCAGAGGTAGCCTGTTCTTTCCAGGCGGTACCGTAGATAAAGCGGGGAACCCTGGTATCGTGAAGATAGAATGGATCTGTTTCAGGCACTTCGGTCATCTCCTTACCTCCATTTGATATTATTGAGCGTGGTAATAGTAAAGACGTTATGATCAGGTCGGGCGCTATTGAGATTTACTTTAGTGCAGAGCCGGGCTCATGACATAATGTCGGCATTGGCAAAGACTTTCCGAAGGCATTCCGGCTTTAGGTTTTTTCAATAAATGTTGTTTTCCAAAGATAGTGTTTTTGATCAATGAGCATCTTTACGTCAGAGCTGTTTAAGAGCAAACCGTACCGTTTAGGTCTCACCCTGTCCGGAGGTGGAGCAAAATGCATGGCTCATATTGGGTTGCTGCAATATCTGAAAGAGCAGGGAGTTGAGCCGGATATTATTTCCGGTGCCAGTGGTGGTGCGATGGTGGGTGCGCTGCACAGTGCCGGATATGCACCGGAAGAGATTCTCGATTTCTTCGTTTCTACCAAAATGTTCAGTTTAAAAAACCTGTCTTTCAATGCCCTTGGATTGATTGATTCGGCCAAAATAGCGAAAAATTTTCAGCCCTATTTTCCTGAGGATAGCTTTGAGTCATTGAAAAAGCCGCTTTATGTGGTGGCCACGGACTTGAACAAAGCGCAACAGACGGTATTTAATAGCGGTTCATTGATTAATGCATTGACGGCGTCGTCCGCATACCCGGCAATGTTCACACCGGTTAAGTGGCAGGGAACCGTCTATGCGGATGGCGGGATTATTAATAACTACCCTTCAGACCTGATTCATGACCTGTGCCGTCACCATATCGGCATGTACCTTGCCCCGATCATGTCCAGGCCCAGTGAACATTTCGCGAATACATTTGATGTGCTCGATAGAGTATTCCAAATCTACAGCTCTGCCCGGCAGTTTGCCAATATCAACTTGCCTGAGGTGTCATTGGCGCCAGAAGGTATCGAGGACTGCAGCGCTTTTATGGTGAAGCCGGATCAGCTGAAGTCTATTTATGAAATGGGTTATAACTCCTGCAGAAAATACTTTGAGAGCGAAGGTGCCCAGTGGTTGAGCACCATCAAGGGAGGAAATCCTAAACGTACATCCTGGTTCAAATTGCCGATAGGCTCTGATACTCAGTAAGTACGAAGTGGTCAGTCATGCCACTCATATAGTCCAGAATCAGTCTGGTCCGGAAATACCATTCAAGATCGTTCGCTTCAGCCGGAGAATGCTTTTCCTGGCGGATCTGATGCACTGCCCGCAAGTAAGTGGCTTTGTATTTTCGAGACAAGCGGTGATTGAGTCGATGCTCGATAAAATGTTCGCTGTCATCAAGGTTTTCCAGGTTTGAAAATGTGGCCCCGGGCAGTTCAAGAATTGGCCGATAGATGTCGAGTAAGCCCATCAGCGCCGCATACCCCCGAAGTTCAGGCGTTTCTTTTTCCTGACTACTGAACACATGGCGTATGGCGACCGTTTTCAGTGTTTCCAGCGCCAGGTGCTGGTCTGAGCCACCATCAATTAATGGCTCATCCAGCGTGCCGAAAAAAACTTCAGTGTGTTTTTGCAGGTATCGGTTAGCGGCATAGCTGACCAGGTCGCGGACCAGTTGCGAGCGTAAATGGCGAATAAAGTTCTGTGGGTTATCCTTGGCAGCATGTTCTGCGGTTTTAATGATATCCGGCAGGTATCGGCTCTTTTCGCCGGTGAACTCCCTCCACACTTCTTTCAGCCAGAAACTCAGGCCCCTGAATGACAGAATGCCCTTATCGATAGCATCTTCCAGGTCGGCAATGCAGTAGGAAATATCGTCGGCTGCTTCCATGATGTAGACCAGTGGAAAACGACAATGCTCTTGTATATCAAGATGTTTCCAGATGTCTTGCACCAGGCGATGTTCTGAGTAGTAGAAGCCGGGCTTCTTCTGACGGTATTCAAACCCGGCTCTCTTGTTCTGATCCGGTGACCGGGTGTATTTGATGGTGGCAGCCAGCTGTGACCAGGTCAGGTTGAGCGCCTGCAGGCTGTGAATGATGCGTAGACCCTGGGCGTTGCCTTCAAATACTGCTAAATCGGGTAGCAATACGTTATAGAAAAGTTCTGAGTGGCCGGTTTGGCCATGGGTAGCCGATTGTCTTGCCATTGCCTTCTGATGACAGGCTTCGCCATGATCCTGAATCCAGCGACTAAACGCGGCTTCGCCAAAATGGCCAAAAGGTGGGTTACCCACGTCGTGTAGCAGGCAGGACATTTCGACCAGATTGGTAAAGGCCGTTTCGATGCCTTCCAGGCCCAGCTTTGCCAGCTCCCCATTGTGTTTTAACCGATCCAGAATGGTTCTGGCCAGGTAACGGCCGGTTTGCTGGACTTCCAGTGAATGGGTAAGGCGGCTGCGGACGGCGGCATTGGTTTCCAGTGGGTAGACCTGGGTTTTCTGCTGAAGTCGCCGTAAGGCAGCTGACTGAATAATGCGACCCCGGTTACTCTCGGTCTCGGTAATCAGATCCCTTGGCTGGGCATCGGTTCTTGGTTCAGGGCGATCGCAGGTCAGTTTCTTGAGGTAATCCAGAGATGCCATAGGTTTGGTAACCGGGAGGTTTGATGAGTGTTCAGGTTACCATATCTTTCGGCTGATCGGTGAGTGGCATGATTAGCTGGATTGATTATGAACAGATACTGAGAACGCCTGCTTGCGAAAGCCGGTGTTATGGAGTGAATATCCGGATTCAATATTGAATCAATCAATTGCGTTACTTAAATTATTAAGACCCAGTGAATAAATCGCATCAATGGTTTCTTTGCTTAAACAGCCAAACTTAATCAAGCCAGTCAGGATTTTTGTTACTGGTTGACAGCGGGTTCTACAGATCGCGAGCGAAGACTCCAGCAAATCTTTTCCACTGTTGAGGTCTTCTTCACCAAAGTCAAATTTCAAATCAAGAATATCGGGGCTTGACTTAAAAGCAGTGTACAGCACCTGTGGAGTAAGGTCGCTGTCTTCTGATAATAGCCATTCAATTTTTTCAATAATCTCTTCATCCCGTGGCATGAAATATTCGCCATCTTCTTGATAGACTGCCATTTGCCAGGTTAACCAATCTGACTCCGTTACCCTGGTGGGATTATTTCCGAATTGCTCAGGATTAATACCCATGACACTGATTTCACATTGGTAAGTTTCATTTAGAATGGAAGTAAACCGACGCATTAGTTGCATTCTATCGGCATGCGTCTCATAGCCTTGGGCAGTCGCCATTGTGAAGAACTCTCCCGCCAGTTTACGGGCTGTATTGACCTCAAGTTCACTGAAAGAAGCTCTGTAGTCTGGCAGCTGGCTATTCGATGCTCCGGGTGTGCATGAACTTGCTGGATTCTTGCAGGCTTTAGCGTATATCTTGTTAGCAAGCCCTTCGTCCACCAGTCCTTTCGAGATGGCTGCCACAATAAAGTCTTTCGCAGGTATACAGTGGACTCGGAATATGCCAGACACCGCCTCAAAAGGGCGATCACTTAAAATACAATCTATAGAAGCATGATCAAAACGCTTTTGAACAATTTTGGGTAAAAAATCAAGCAGAAACTTTCGTGTATCATCCGGTCTGATCATTTCTCCAATTTCTTCAATGGCTTCATATCCTTTATCGCGTCCATAAAGGTTGACATTGCGTTGCCACTGTTCCCAATCCCACCGGTTATAATCGGTTGGATTTGTGAGTACGCTCAGTTCAATTGGGAGTATGAAAGGTTCAGGGATGCGTTCATTTAATTGCTTAATCACTCTGGCAAAGAGTGATTTTCGGCACTGCTTAATATCCAGTCGGTTGGATTCACAGATTGTTTCAGTGTTGATAATAAATTTTTTTGCCAGATCTTCTATTGAATGATCACTCTTGCCGATCGCTTCCTGGTAAGTGGGTGGAGGATCTGTTGGATATACGGGAGCAGAATTGTTCAGGTTCATGGACTATCTCTGTAATTGCAGTAAAGACAAATAATGTGAAAAAAGTATTGGTTATTATTTCTGATCTATTTAATAGAGAAAAGTTCCATTCACTCTCGATTGATAGGGGACTGCTGGATATTGATAATAATGTTGCAGGTCAAGATAGTCGTTCGTGGTAGATCTTGGCCGACCGCATCCTGGCCGGCCGCATCCTAGCCGGCCGCGTAAGACCGGCTATTGGTGTCAGTGCTGAACACCTGTTGTCCATGAACCTCACTGCGGATGATTTGAAAATAGCGGATCGGTGGAATCAGGGATAGATACCGTTCCCCAACCGCTTACATTGAAGGACTACATGTGCTTTTTAAACTCAGCTTTTACCTTGTCCCATAATGAAGCCTGAGGATTCCGGTTGCAGAACTCAAACAGTGTGGGCCGGATGGTTTCAATGCCCTGTACATCGAAAACGGAATCTTCGGGCTTGCCGGCTTTACTGTATGCGGTGGCCCAGCCAACCGCATAGGGCTGGTAGTCTTCCTGAAGTGCAAGGTAATCCGCACAGGTCCATTCGGCTAAGTTACCGTTAATGGTTGGAAGCACCAATGTTCAGTAATTCTGCTGATCAACCGGCCAACAGTTAATTTTTTTGCTGCCGTCAGTTCTCGCCTCCAGGCCAGATAATGGGGAAGGTAACGAGTTGCAACCCCTTGGAATACGCCGCCAATCCAGCGTTTTAAATGACTGTGATAAGAATTTACAGTCTGGATGTGGTAGATGCCTTCAACAACATGTTGACCTGCTGATGTCACCAGCTCCTTGAAGACAAATCCAAGCTTGTCAGCAAGTTTTTCGTGAGCGAGGTGTGCATCCGCACAGACCGTGGCCTGTATCGATATGCGGCCATTTAAATGCCTGCACAATTCATTAGCACTTTCGTTTTCTAATACACCGTCAACGGTATTTCGATTACGGTCCCGAGCCACCATTACCGGGACTTTTCGGGCTTTGTTGGGATCATTACCCCGCTTTCGGGTTGGCCGTGGAAGGCCTTCTCTTTGCCCTTTGAAGGATTCACGGAAAAATGTTTCATCAAGCTCAGTAATGCCACAAAGCTCTTCTGCTTGATCATTATTAATCACTTCAAGAAAGCGGTGACGCCAGCGGAACGCAGTTTTCAAGTCAATGGCATTCTCAGCAGCAGCTGGTCGCAAGACCATAGAGTGAGTCATACCTGCGAGGTACTTGTTCCATTTTTCAGGGTGCCTGAGCCTTGCCAAAGGCGTTCCACTAAAGGCGTTAAACGTTGAGTCGCAAGTCTTGCAGTGGTAGCGCTGTCGGCCATTTCGTATGCCCCAGCGACCAACGCTATGGCTTTTGCATTTGGGGCACCTGGGGTTTTCGGCAAATTGGGCAAGTATGCTCTTTTCTACGTCAGGTGTTGCATTATCGTTATTGGGTATAGATTCACTGTAAACAGGTTCAGAGTCAGTGGTTTCTACTACCTCGGTAACCTCTATTTGAGTACTAAGGAGCGAGTTGTTAAGAATGTCTCGCTGTTCACTGGTTAATGTTGAAATGGAATCAATAAAATTCTGGAAGAGTTCAGATTGCATATCACTCCCCTACAACGTAGATTTTATGGGAGTTTAGCTGATTCAACCATTAACGGTAACTTAGCCGGTCCATTCGGTGATGGGTTTGGCGGGTTTGGGGCTGTTGGTAGGGGTTTTACTCTTGTCAGAGCTTGCAGCAACGGCGGTCAGGGATGCGGCGGTCAGAGCCGTGGCCAGACCGATAACTTTCATTTCCATCGTGATCACCCTTTAACGGTTGTACTTAAGGTAGACATTAAGCTCCACCCACTGCACAGAAGCCTAATCTTGTACGCCCTGAACAACCATCCCGTGCAGGGTGTTCTCGTTTCGCATTATTTCCCCAGAAGTCCAGTAGCTTTTTAATGCATGAGACCAATGACTTTCCTGCATTTATCAACGATGAAATCACATTACCAAACAGGTGAGTCCCACTTTTCATCACCTTGTGCGTCGAGATTTCCTCAATGCTCCCACTTTCACAGAGGTTCGCCTGTGCAGCATGGGCAAGGTACCTTTTCAACGTCACAACCACAAAGGACATCAGAATCAGGCTAAACACCAGTGTCGCTGATTTGGTGTTAAAACGATGCCACCCTGAATAGGATTTGATCTCTTTGAAAATCAGCTCTATCTGCCACCGTAGACGATAGGCCTGGAGCACATCACTCAAGGTGAACTCCACCCGGTTCAGGTTGGTCACAACGAAAACCCACTTCTGTTTTTTGTCATTCCAGCGGACAACCAAGCGGAATGGCCAGGCTTTGAATCCCGGCCATTCTACATCCAGGTCGAGGCACTGGTCTTTGGGGAAGCCAGACAGTACATCCTTCAGTTTTTGTCCTTTGTAGCGATTGAGATTCTTGCCATCCTCCCGTACCGCGCTGAGTATCGTCGGGTTGATACTCTGAGGTGCCTTGCAGATAAAAGAACCCTCCCTGTCATCAATAGCGGCAAAGAGTTCCAGCTCAAAATAACCGGCATCCATTAGCATCAGGATATAGGCCATGGATGTTGGCAGTGGTGGCAGACAGTCTCTTTCTGAACGGGTATCTTCAGTCAGCTGCACCCGCACCAGGTTGTTGGTGAGAAGATCCATTGTCGTATGAAGCTCGACGGCAGCAGGACTGACCGTTGAGAACCTGCCGGGAAATGCTTCTTTCAGGGCATCATAGACAGCTTGTGACGAACCGTCCTGAATCAGAATGTGCTCAAACTCTGAAAATGGACTGTCTTCATCAAACGCCATGACTTTGCGGGAAAATATTTCCAGACACTGCACCCATAGCCACAGGATAAGAGTAGGCAGCGCGTCCTTTTTAGCTTGATTTGCCCAAGAACGATAAGAGACATTCAGCCCCGTCAACTCGTTAAATTTACGGTGTAGATCCGCCTGGGTATCGCAGTTTCCATCACCAGCGAGGGCATCGATCAGTGAGAGGATAAAATCCAAAGGACGGATATCTCGCTGTCGTATAGTAAAACCAAGCTGTTCCGCCATACTTAGGAGTTCTGACCGGTCGAAACAGGTCAACAGTTTTTTTCAACTAATCTACTATTTGCAGTACTCATCTTGTTCAGCCATTGATAATGGTTTCGAAGCTTTATTGTGGCTGTTCAAGGTGGGTTCTGCCGCCGGAAACGAACCTTTTTTGAGCTTAATGTCTACCCTAAGAACGGTTGTAAGCCTGAAAAATTTTAGTTCAAGGGGGATGTTCCGCCAGAAAAGAATGCTGGAAAGGCGGGTGGCCCGTCATTAATGAAGCATTTTAGCGGGGCAGGATTAAAGGATTTGACGTCCACTGCATCAATAGGATTCAGCGCTTTTCTTTTTGTTTTTGATTTGCGGTTGACGGTTTATGGCTTTGCTATAAGTACTTCACCAGATAAATCATTTAAAAAACGTGGAGTTAAATTGTGGGAAAAAAACTAATGATAATGTTGTTAGTGTTTCTTCCGTTCTTGCCATTTTTTATTGAAGAAACGGGAGCCTCAGATTTCTACACTTATATGCCTTTTTTATACAGGATTCCCGAGGGAAGCGCGGGTGTATTCAAAAATGGAAATCAATTTTATGATGATGTCTACCCTGCAGGCGTTTATCTGACCTGGCCTTTCGATGAAGGGTTTGTTGTCAGCATTATGCCGGAGAAGGCAGCTGTTACTGACATTCCCTGCACGACTGCCGAGGGGATAAAAATAACCTTCCCCCGAATCACCGTTCGTTATCAGGTACATGAGCAAGGCATATTGGGCCTGATTAAAGGGTATGGACTTGATTTTGTGAAACCCTTAATAAAAAATCCGTTGCAACAGGGGGTTGCTCATTTATGTGGAACGATGACCGCTGAAGCGGTTTACCTTGATGGGTTGGCAATGTTAAAGGAGCGTTTGGGGAAATATCTGGCAGAGGAGCAGAGGGATAAAGATGTCGGAATATCCATTTGTAATCTTGAAATTCAATCACCCCCGGTACCGGATGCCATCATTGACAATCACCCTGACCATAATCCAGAGCATGAGTTCCAAAATTCAGTAATGTGCGAACAGCCTTATGAGATTTTCTATACATTGGAAAATGAGCAAGAGGCCATAAACCGTCTCTGTGGCTCTGGTGGTCAGCCGGATAAACCTTATCAGGATTCTGTTCCGGAAGAGGATACAGTAATGGTTTTGGAGCCCGCTGCTTCAGTTGTTGACAGCGAGTTTGCCGATGGGCCCGGCCCGGTTTTAGAAGCAAACGCAGGGCATAGTCAGCGAACCGGTTATGAGGCACCTCAGGAAGAGCAATCCATTGAGTGGGCCGTGGATTCGGTTATTGACGGCCAGGACTCTGGCGGTGA